>NZ_JARWAM010000006.1:0-307805 GCF_031451695.1 Franzmannia qiaohouensis | reverse complement strand
TCTGTCTTCAGCAGTGAGGTGGCGATAGCAATGAGTCATGGCAATACCATACCGAATGGGTCAGGTGTTGCACTTGGTCATTGAGACCGCCATCTATGAGAATACCCAGGCAGCTGACCCTGATGCCAATGTGCTAAGCCTGCAAGATGACTCTTTCCAGGGCTTTGGAGACATGGTCGACGGCATCATGGCCATGGCTGAGCGTCATCTGGAGCGCTTGAACCATCGTCAGCGGGAAACCTGTCCTGCTTCAGAGCTAGTGGTAGGCATGCAATGTGGAGGCAGTGATGCTTTCTCGGGTGTCACGGCTAACCCCGCTGTCGGGTATGCAACCGACTTGATCGTGCGTGCCGGTGGCAGCGTCATGTTCTCGGAGGTAACCGAGGTCCGCGATGCTATCCATCTGCTGACTCCTCGTGCCATCAACGAGGAGGTGGGCAGGGCGCTGATCGAGCAGATGCAGTGGTATGACGACTATCTTTCCCAGGGGCAAGCAGATCGCAGTGCCAACCCTTCTCCAGGTAACAAGCGGGGTGGTCTAAGTAATGTCGTTGAGAAGGCTCTTGGGTCGGTTATCAAGTCCGGGACATCTCCTATTGTCGATGTCATCGGTCCCGGAGAAAGGCTACGCCGCAGAGGTTTGACCTTTGCCGCGACGCCGGCCAGCGATTTCATTTGTGGCACCCTGCAGTTGGCCGCTGGTATGAATCTTCAGGTATTTACTACCGGTAGGGGGACGCCCTATGGCCTATCGATGGTACCTGTGCTCAAAGTTGCATCCAATACAGCTCTGGCTCAGCGTTGGCACGATTTAATTGACCTGGATGCTGGGCGTATTGCCTCCGGACAATCCTCGATAGAGGACATGGGGTGGGAGTTGTTTCATTTGATACTCGAGGTGGCGAGTGGTAGGCAGCAGGCAGCGGCTGATAGGCTGGGTATCCATAATGACCTGGTGCTATTCAATCCGGCCCCTGTGACCTGAGCCCGAGTTAGGCCTTGCGGATTTATGTAATAACTAGATAGCCAGGAAGAGGATATATGTTCCCCAAAATCAAATCGATGCGTGTGGTTCCGGTCGCAGGTTATGACGGTTTCCTTCTCAATCTCAGCGGCGGCCATGCGCCCTGGTTCATTCGTTGCGTGGTGATCCTAGAGGATGATGCCGGCAACAAGGGGGTGGGGGAAATCCCGTCGAGTGCCGGTATTCTCCAAGGACTGGAGCAGTGTCGGCCGCTTGTCGAGGGCTCCCGGGTCAATGCGTTCAAGGCGACCTTGAATCAGGCGCGCCTGATGCTGGCTCAGAACGGTCGCGAAGAGCGTGGTCGCCAGACCTTCGACCTGCGCGTGGCGGTTCACGTCGTTACCGGGATCGAATCTGCGCTGCTGGATCTTTATGGCCAGGCGGTAGAGATGCCGGTGGCCGACCTGCTGGGCCAGTATGGCCGTCAGCGCGACGAGGTCGAGGCGCTGGGCTATCTGTTCCTGCTCGGCGATCCGGCCAAGACGGACCTGCCCTATCCCAAGGCGGAAAACCCGCACGATGCCTGGGATGAGGTGCGCTACCGCGAGGCGCTGACCCCGGACGCCGTGGCCAACTTGGCCAAGGCGGCCTTTGAACGCTACGGTTTCAAGGACTTCAAGCTCAAGGGCGGTGTGCTGCGCGGCGAGGAGGAGGCCGACTGCATCCGCGCGCTCCACGAGGCTTTCCCCGAGGCCCGCTTGACCCTGGATCCCAACGGCGCCTGGAAGCTCGACGAGGCGGTGCGGGTACTCGATCCCATCAAGCATCTGCTGAGCTATGCTGAGGATCCGTGCGGCCAGGAGGAGAGTTATTCGGGCCGCGAGACCATGGCCGAGTTCAAGAAGCGCACCGGGCTGCCTACGGCGACCAACATGATCGCCACCGATTTCAAGCAGCTGCAGTACGCCGTGCAGCTCAATGCGGTGGATATCCCGCTGGCGGACTGCCACTTCTGGACCATGCAGGGCGCCGTGGCGGTGGGGGAGCTGTGCAACGAGTGGGGCATGACCTGGGGCTCGCACAGCAACAACCACTTCGATATTTCGCTGGCGATGATGACCCATGTGGCTGCGGCTTGCCCGGGAGAGATTACCGCCATCGATACCCACTGGATCTGGCAGGACGGCCAGCGCATCACCCGCGAACCCTTCGCGATTCGTGATGGCAAACTCAAGGTTCCGACCACGCCGGGTCTCGGGGTCGAGTTGGACGAGGATAAACTGATGGAAGCTCATCGACTATTCAAGAGCCTGGACGTGACTCAGCGCAACGATGCCATGGCCATGCAGTACTTGATCGACGGCTGGGCGTTCGATCCCAAGCGGCCGGCGCTGGTTCGGTAGCTGCCGGTGATTGCTGCTACAATAGTATGACATCATACACCTGTAAGTAGCGCCCGATTCATGAACAGGGAAACGACTATGGCAAGCAGCATTGCCGGACTGAATCTACGCAAGGTGGCCCAGCAGGGGAGTCTGTCCGTGCATGTGGCTGACCAGTTGGAGTCTCTCATTACCGAGGGCAAGGTAGCGGTGGGCGAGAAGCTTCCCACCGAGAACAGCCTGTGCGACTCCTTCGGTGTCAGCCGCACGGTGATCCGGGAAGCGATCACCCATCTCAAGTCGCTCGGCCTGGTGGAAACCCGCCGTGGCGTAGGCACTACGGTGCTGCGCGCCACGACGGTTGAAGCCAAGCCGGCCGAGCGCATCAGTGCCACCACGGTGGAGGATATCCTGCATGTGCTCGAACTGCGGCTGGCACTTGAGCCGGCCGCTGCCGAGCTGGCCGCCGAGCGTCATGACGATGCCGACCGTGTCTTGCTAGCGTCATCGCATGATGCTTTTATCAAGGCGCATGCCGAGAAGAGCCAGGCGCGCGTCGAGGACTACGAATTCCATCACGCCATCGCCAAGGCGACCAAGAACCCGTTTTACAAAAGCTTTTTCGAGCAGTTGAGCCAGAGCGTGATTCCACGTGCCAAGCTGCTCAGCATCGAGATCAACCCCGATGCTTCATCGCGCTACCTCGAACGGGTGCAGGAAGAGCATGCCTACATTCTTGAGGCGATCCTCTCGCGCGACGCCGAGGCGGCACGCGAGACGATGTACCAGCACCTCAATCGGGCGCGCAACATGTATGCCAAATATCGCGATCAATGAAAGGAGAACATGATGTCACTAGAGGGTAAGCTCCTCATCGGCCAGCAGGCCGTCAGCGGCGATCGCGCCGAGATCCGCGCCACCAATCCCGCCACCGGCGAGACCCTCGAGCCGGTCTACCGCGGCGGCGGCCAGGCCGAGGTCGAGCGCGCCTGCGAACTCGCCGAGGCGGCCTTCGACGCCTACCGCGAAACCACGCTCGAGGAACGCGCCACCTTTCTCGAGACCATTGCCAGCGAGATCGAGGCCATCGGCGACGACCTGACCCAGCGCGGCGTGGCCGAGACCGGCCTGCCCCAGGCGCGCCTCGAGGGCGAGCGTGGCCGTACCTGCGGCCAGCTGCGCCTGTTCGCGTCGGTGGTGCGCGCCGGCGAGTGGCTCGACGTGCGCCACGACCCGGCGCTGCCGGAGCGGGCACCGATGCCTCGCGTCGACCTGCGCCAGCGGCATATCGCCCTGGGCCCCGTCGCCGTGTTCGGTGCCAGCAACTTCCCGCTGGCATTCTCGGTGGCCGGCGGCGACACCGCCTCGGCACTCGCCGCCGGCTGCCCGGTGGTGGTCAAGGGCCACTCCGCCCACCCCGGCACCTCGGAGCTGGTGGGCCGCGCCGTGCAGCGCGCCGTCGCCAAGTGCAACCTGCCCGAGGGCACCTTCTCGCTGCTGTTCGGCGCCGGTAACGAGATCGGCCAGGCGCTGGTCAGCGATCCGCGCATCCAGGCGGTGGGCTTTACCGGCTCCCGCGGCGGCGGCACCGCCTTGATGCAGACCGCCCAGTCGCGCCCGCAGCCGATCCCGGTCTACGCCGAGATGAGCTCGATCAACCCGGTATTCCTGTTGCCGGAGGCCTTGAAGGCGCGCGGCGACAAGATCGCCGAAGGCTTCGTGGGGTCCTTGAACATGGGCGCCGGCCAGTTCTGCACCAACCCCGGCCTGGTGCTGGGCCTCAAGGGCGAGGCGCTGGACGCCTTCGTCAAGGCCGCCGGCGAGGCGGTCACGGCAAGCACTGCCCAGACCATGCTCACCCCCGGCATCCACGGCGCCTATGCCGACGGCCTGGGTGCCCTGGCCGGTCATCCCAAGGTCCGCGAGGTCGCCCGCGGCCAGAGCGGTGACGGCCCGCACCAGTGCCAGACCGGGCTGTTCGTGGCCAGTGCCGCAGACTTCCTCGCCGACGAGGCGCTGCAGGCCGAAGTGTTCGGTGCCACCTCGCTGGTGATCGAGTGCGCCGACCAGGCCGAGATGCAGCGTGTCGCCGCCGGCCTGGAAGGCCAACTGACCGTCACCCTGCAGATGGACGACGGCGACCTGGCCGCGGCCAAGGCGCTGCTGCCAACGCTGGAGCGCAAGGCCGGGCGGATACTCGCCAACGGCTGGCCCACCGGCGTGGAAGTGTGTCACGCCATGGTCCACGGCGGCCCCTACCCGGCGACCTCGGATGCCCGCACCACCTCGGTGGGGAGCGCGGCGATCCACCGCTTCCTGCGCCCGGTGTGCTACCAGGCGCTGCCGGCGGGCCTGCTGCCCGAGGCACTCAAGGACGGCAACCCGCTGGGCGTGTCGCGGCTGGTGGACGGCAAGCGCGAGGCGTGAGGCAAGGCGCAACAGTGTAAGAATTCGGGCGATGCGCCCGTGGATGGCAAGCAAGTGAGACCTTGATAGCGGCCTTCGGGCCGCTTTTTTTGTGGGGTGCCGACGTTTAGATCATCTCGAACCACTGCAGCACGAAAATCCCCAGGCTTACGGTCAGCATCGAGGCGAGGGTCGAGAGCACGATCATGTCGGCGGTCAGGCGGTCGTTGGCGCCGGCGGCCTTGGCCATGATGAAGGCCACGGCGGCGGTGGGGCTGGCGAGGAACAGGAACAGCACGCCGAGGGCCTGGCCGCGGTAGCCGAGCAGTATGGCGCCGAGGGTACCCAGCAGCGGCACCCACACCAGCTTCCACAAGCAGACACTCATCACCAGGCGGTTGCCGCTGCGTATCGAGCGTACGCTGAGGGTGCCGCCGATGCAGATCAGTGCCAGCGGCAGCGACAGCGAGCCGAAGTACTCGCCGGAGGTGAGCAGCCAGTTGGGCAGGCTGATGCCCAGGGCCGCCACCGGCAGGGCGGCAAATACGCAGAGGATCAGCGGGTTGCGAACGATGTCGGCGAGCAGGGCGCTGATGTCGGAGCGGGCTGTAGGGCTGTAGAGCGACAGGATGATCGATGAGAGCACGTTATAGAGCACGATAACGCCGCCGGTAAGGATACCGCCCAGGGAGAGACCGTAGCCGCCGTACATGCTGGCCGCCAGCGCCAGCCCGACCACGCCGCAGTTGCTGCGAAAGGCGCCCTGGACGAAGATGCCGCGGTCAAGCCGCGGGTAGCGCGCCACCGCCCAGCCCCAGGCGAGCACGAAGCTGAGCAAGGTGAAGCCGAGGAAATAGGCGATCAAGCCCGGCTGGAAGGCGGTATCCAGATCGGCCTGGACGATGCTGAGAAACAGCAGCGTCGGCATGGTGGCCTTGAATACCAGCGCCGAGGCCGTGGCGATGAAGGCCTGGTCGATCCAGCCGATGCGCTTGAGCACCAGGCCCACCAGCACCATGGCGAATACCGGCAGGGTGATGTTGAGGGTGGCGAGGAAGACGTCGAAGAGGTTCATCCTGGTAGGGGCCCTAGCGCGCTAGCCACAGGCCGACGACGATCGCGGCAACCACGGTGGCGAAAAACAGGCGATTACGTAGACGAGTGTCACGGGGGGTAGGCACGCTGAGCTCCCTGCTGGCCGCTGGCAAGATTGAAACAATTGTTTTAACGCATCGAGAAAAGCATTAGCGTTAGCGACAATGGTAAGCTCGTTAGCCTGCTATGGCTATCGACGGCCGTGACGCTTTCGCTCAGGACCCGCACATGTCTCACTCACGCCCCGCTTCCCGCGAGCGCCTGGTATTCGCCCATGCCAACGGCTTCACCGGTGGCAGCTACCGCAGCTTCCTGGCCCCGCTGGGCGAGCGCTTCGACCTGCATCCGCTGGATCGCCTGGCGCATCATCCCGACTATCCGGTGGGCAATAACTGGTTGGCGCTGCGCGACGAGCTGCTCGAGCAGCTGGCGCACCACGAGGCACCGGTGATCGGCGTCGGCCACTCCATGGGCGGCGTGTTGATGGCGATGGCCGCCGAGCAGGCGCCGCAGCGCTTTCGCTGCGTGGTGGTGCTCGACCCGCCGCTGATGCTGGGGCTCGATGCCCTGGCGATGAAGGTCGCCAAGCGCGTCGGCATGGTCGACCGGGTGACGCCAGCGGGCAAGAGCCTGGGCCGGCGTGCGCGCTGGTCTAACCGCGACGCCATGGCCCACTACCTGCGCAGCCGTGGGCTGTTCAAGCGCTTCACCGACGAGGCGCTCAACGACTACGTCGAGGGCGGCACGCGGCTGCTCGAAGACGGCGCCGCCCAGCTGGTATTCGACCCGGCCATCGAGGTCGAGATCTTTCGCCACCTGCCGGATCATCTCCACGGCCTGCCGGGGCGGCTCGAGGTGCCGCTGGCGCTGATCGCCGGCGACCAGTCCGACCTGCTGACCCCGGCGCGGAGGCGGCGCCTGAGGCGCCACGGCGTGCGCGTCGAGACCGCGCCGGGTGGGCACATGTTTCCCATGGAGCAGCCCCGTGAGGCGCGTCGCGTGCTGCTCGACACCATCGATTCGCTGCTGGAGTCCGCCGATGGCTGAGCCTACTCCCCTTACCCTGGCCGACGGCCGCCTGGCTGGCCTCAGCTGGGGCGATGCCGACGCGCCCACCTGGCTGGGGCTGCACGGTTGGCTGGACAATGCCGCCACCTTTACCCGCCTGGCACCGCTGCTGGTGGAGGCCCTCGGGGTGCGCATCGTGGCCATCGACTTCGCCGGCCACGGCCAGTCGCGACCGCATCCCGACGGCGTCGACTACGCGATCTGGGACTACCTGCACGACGCCCTGGATGCCCTGGACGAACTCGACCTCACGCCGGCCACGCTGCTGGCCCACTCGATGGGCGCCGGGGTCAGCTGCCTGCTGGCGGCGGCCTTTCCCGAGCGCGTCGAACGCTTGATGCTGATCGACAGCCTGGGCACGCTCTCGACCCCCGCCGAGCAGATGCCGGAGCAGCTGCGCAAGGGCATTCTGGGGCACCGCCGTCGCCTTTCCGCGCCGCCGCGCTATGCTGATATCGAGAGCGCCGTGGCGGCGCGCGGCAAGGGCGGCGTGATGCCGCTGGACGCCGACACCGTGCGCCCGCTGGTGACACGCAACGCTGCGCCGCTGGCCGATGGCGGGGTGCAGTTGCGCACCGACCCACGCTTGATGCGCCCCTCGCTGGTGCGCTTCACGCCAGAGCAGGTGCTGGCCAACCTGGCTGCCATCCAGGCGCCGGTGATGCTGGTCGAGGGTGAGACCGGCGTGCTGCCCAACCGCGAGGGCATCGAGCGGGCGCGGGCCGCGGTCGCCAAGCTGCAGCGCCGCGTGCTGCCGGGCGGGCACCACCTGCATCTCGACCCGCGCACGGTGGCGGCGGTGGCCGAGGCGATCATCGCCTGGTATCAGGAGCAGGGCGTACCGGCGTGATGGGGAAGGAGGCCATATGAGCAGCAAGACGCAGACCGGCAAGCGTGTGGCGCTGGTGCTGGGCAGCGGCGGGGCGCGGGGCTATGCGCATATCGGCGTGATCGACGAACTCGAGGCGCGCGGCTATCGGATCATCTCCATATCGGGCTGCTCGATGGGCGCGCTGGTGGGCGGCATTCACGCCGCCGGCCAGCTCGACGGCTACCGTGAATGGGTTTGCGCGCTGGACTACTTCGACGTGCTCAAGCTGGTCGACGTGACCTGGAGCCCGATGGGCGCGATGCGTGCCAGCAAGGTGATGAGCAAGCTCGAGAGCCTGATCGGCGAGACCCAGATCGAGGAGCTGGCGATACCGGTGACCACCGTGGCCACCGACCTGATTCGCCAGCGCGAGGTGTGGTTCCAGAGCGGTCCGCTGCTGCAGGCGATCCGCGCCTCGATCGCCGTGCCTGGCATCATCACTCCGGTGCATATCGGCGATCAGGTGCTGGTCGATGGCGGCCTGCTCAACCCGCTGCCGATCATGCCCACGCTCTCCGCCCACGCCGACATGGTGCTGGCGGTCAACGTCACCGCCCAGAGCCCCTATCCGGTGTCGCTGGAAGCGCTGCTGCCCGCCGATGAAGCAGCCGAGGAGCAGGCGCGTGAAGAGGCGCGGGAAGCCGAGGGGCGTGGCTTCAGTGCCTGGATGGCCGGGGTGCGCGACCAGGCGCAGCGCATGTTCGCCAGCCGCAGCGATGACGATGTCGACGACGTCGATAGCGAGCAGATGGCCACGCGGCGCGCCTGGAGCAAGCTCGACATGATGCTCGAATCCTTCGATATCACCCAGGCCGCGCTGGCCCGCTACAAGATCGCCGGCTACCCGCCGGACGTGCTGATCGAGGTGCCCAAGACGGTATGCGGCGCCTACGAGTTCCACCGCGCCGAGGCGCTGATCCAGCTTGGCCGGCATCTTGCCGTGCAGGCGCTGGATCGCTATGAAGGCAGGCATCGCGCCAAGGGCTACGACGCCGAGGCGACCATCGTCGAGCCGCCGCAGACCCCGCACCAGGCCACTCCCGACGTCGAGTGAATCACATCGCCTCGCCGCGCCGGCGTAAAAGCACATACACCGCGCCGGTGCCACCGTCCAGCTCGCGGGCCGAGCAGAACGCCAGCACGCTCGGCCACTCGCGCAGCCAGGCATTGACGTGGCTCTTGATGACCGGGAAGTCGCTGGCGCCGGTGTGCACGCTGGCACGGGACTTGCCGTGGACGATCAGTACGCAGCGCATGCGCCGGCTACGCGCCTCGGCGAGGAAGCTCTCGAGCTCGCTACGCGCCTCGTCGATGCTATAGCCGTGCAGGTCGAGGCCCGCTTCCCAGCTGATGCCGCCACGCTTGAGCTGGGCGTGGGTGCGGTAGGGCAGGTCGGCCACCGCGAAGTCGAGAAACTCCGAGGGCCGCACCGGTTCGACCCGACCGTCGCTGGTGCGGCTACTGGTCTGCTGGGTGTCCGCCGCGGTGGCGGCGGCGCGGCGTTCGGCGAGTGCCGCCGCACGGCGCCGCTGGGCGGGTTTGCCGGGGTCGGCGCGATTGCTGTCCAGGCGACGCACGCCAGCCTCGCTGAGGGCCTGACGGAACAGGTTGATCTCGTCGTCATCCGGTGGATCCGGGCGTCGGCTCATGCAATCCCTCTCGTGGCGTGCGGCGTGCGTACCGGGGCTGGCCGCGGCACGATTCAGCGCCAGTATACCGGCTGGCGAGTGACTGTGAACCGTGGCGCGCTGCAGGTACAATCATGCACCCTGACCCGCACCAGCCAACTGACAGGATGCCGCGTGGCCGACTCTTCCCCAGCAGCCGTATCGACCCTGACGCTCTCTGACGCCGAGCTTGCCGAGGGGCTCATCACCCTGCGCGACTGCCTGCGCTGGGCGACCAGCGAGTTTCATGCCCACGGCCTGTTCTACGGCCACGGTACCGCCTCGCCGTGGGATGAAGCCGTGGCCTTGACCCTGGGGGCGCTGCACCTGCCCTGGGACGTCGACCCGGCGGTACTCGAGGCGCGGCTGCTGCCCATGGAGCGCGGGCGCATCGTGGCCTTGACCCGGGCGCGCATCGAGACCCGCCGGCCGCTGCCCTACCTACTCGGCGAGTGTTTCTATGCCGGCTACCCCTTCCACGTCGACGAGCGGGTGCTGATCCCGCGCTCGCCGATCGCCGAGCTGATCGAGGACGGCTTCGCCGCCTGGTTCCCCGACCAGCCGCCGGCGCGAGTGCTCGACCTGTGCAGTGGTTCGGGCTGCATCGGCATCGCCACCGCATTGACCCTGCCCACCTGCGAGGTCGACCTGGCCGAGATCAGCGTCGCGGCGCTCGAAGTGGCCAAGGCCAATATCAGCCGTCACGACGTTGGTGCCCGAGTGCGCGCGGTGTACTCCGACGTGTTCGCCGGCGTGGCCGGCCAGCGCTACGACCTGATCGTCGCCAATCCGCCCTATGTCGATGCCCGCGACCTGGCCACCATGCCCGCCGAGTTCCAGCACGAGCCGGCGCTGGCGCTGGGCGCCGGCAGCGACGGCCTGGACATCGTGCGCCGCATCCTGTGCGACGCCCGAGGGCACCTCAGCGACGACGGCGTGCTGATCGTCGAGGTCGGCAACTCCGACCGCCACCTCGAGGCGGCCTTCCCCGAAGTGCCGTTCCTGTGGCTGGAGTTCGAGCGTGGCGGCCAGGGCGTATTCGTGCTCACCGCCGACGAACTCGACGCCTACGCTTCGGCCTTCGCCTGATCCCTGACTCCACCTGCGAGGAACGCCCATGTCCGGCAACACCTTCGGCAAGCTGTTCACCGTCACCACCTTCGGCGAAAGCCACGGCCCGGCGCTGGGTGCCATCGTCGACGGCTGTCCGCCGGGGCTCCCACTCAGCGAAGCCGACCTGCAGGGCGATCTCGATCGGCGCCGGCCGGGCACCTCGCGGCATACCACCCAGCGCCGCGAGCCCGACCAGGTACGCATTCTCTCCGGGGTCTTCGAGGGCGTCACCACCGGCACCTCGATCGGCCTGCTGATCGAGAACACCGACCAGCGCTCCAAGGACTACTCCAAGATCAAGGACCAGTTCCGCCCGGCCCACGCCGACTACACCTACCACCACAAGTACGGCGTGCGCGACTATCGCGGCGGCGGGCGCTCCAGCGCCCGCGAGACAGCCATGCGCGTCGCCGCCGGCGCCATCGCCAAGAAGTACCTGGCCACTATGGGCATCCAGGTGCGCGGCTACATGAGCCAGCTCGGCCCCATCGAGATCGCGTTCAAAGAGTGGCAGGCGGTGGGCGAGAACGCCTTCTTCTGTCCCGACCCCGACAAGGTGCCGGAGCTCGAGGCCTACATGGACCAGCTGCGCCGCGACCAGGACTCGGTGGGTGCGAAAATCTCGGTGGTTGCCGAGGGCCTGCCGCCGGGCCTCGGCGAGCCAGTCTTCGACCGCCTCGATGCCGACCTGGCCCACGGCCTGATGAGCATCAACGCGGTCAAGGGCGTGGAGATCGGTGCCGGCTTCGCCAGCGTGGCCCAGCGCGGCAGCGAGCACCGCGACGAGATGACCCCCGAGGGCTTTCTCTCCAACCACGCCGGCGGTGTGCTCGGTGGCATCTCCTCGGGCCAGCCGCTGATCGCCCACCTGGCGCTCAAGCCCACCTCCAGCATCACCACGCCGGGGCGCTCCATCGATGTCCACGGCAACCCGGTGGAGGTGATCACCAAGGGGCGCCACGACCCCTGCGTGGGCATCCGCGCCACGCCCATCGCCGAGGCGATGATGGCCCTGACCCTGATCGACCACCTGCTGCGCCACCGTGCCCAGAACCTCGATGTGCGCGTCGATACCCCCCGCCTGAGTTGAATCCACCGAGGCACCGGCAAGCGTTGGTGCCGCGGTGCGGGTCTTTTCCCCAAGACTGCTAGACTGGTGGCAAGTCCGCCAGTCGAGTCATGCTATCTATGAAAATCAACGTCGAGTTCGATCTCACCCCCCAGGAGTTCCGCCAGGCCATGGGCCTGCCGGATGTCGAGGCCTTCCAGAACGATCTGATGGCCCGCATCCAGCAGCAGATGGAGGCGGGCGTGGAGGGCTACGACCCGATGAGCCTGATGCAGCCGTTTCTCCAGCAGCCGTTCTTCAAGGAGGGCATGCAGCAGCCGTTCATGAAGGACAGCATGGCCCAGAGTCTGGCCAGCTTTGGCAGCTACCAGCAGATGATGCTGGATATGCTGCGCCAGGCGTCCAGTAGCGGGCGCAAAACGCAGGAGGCTCCGGCCGACGAGGAGGGCGACGAGCCGTCGCCACGCGGCAAGGCCTCGGCGAGTTCGCGTGCCAAGCGCAAGTGAGCGCGAGGCAGCGAGCTTGATCCCGGTCAAGCAAGTGGCCATTGGCATATTGCAACCCGGACGGGGACGAACTACGCTTTGTGCACTGCAGCAAATTGCTTGATCCCTTATGCCGATTATCCAGGAGGAAATCGCCATGCAAGACAAGATGTTTACCGCCTTCAACGAGCAGACCCGTGGCTTCTTCGAGCCGATGCGCAAGCTTAACTCGATGATGCTCGACAACATGGAAAAGATGACCCAGTACCAGCTGGAGTCGATGAAGCGCTACAGCCAACTGGGCACCGAGCGGCTGCGCGACGCCGGCGAGATCAAGGATGCCGAGGACATGCGCGAGTTCGGCACCCGCCAGGCCGAGATCATGAACGAGCTTTCGCGACAGATGCTCGAGGACGCCCGTGCCATGACCGAGCTCTCCATGCAGTTCAAGAGCGAGATGGAGCAGCTGTTCGGCGAAGCCGCACAGAAAGCCGCGGCCCAGGCCGAGGAAGCCACTAAGGCGACCTCTTCGCCGGCCAAAGCCAGCAGCCAGGCCAGCAAGAAAAGCTCCTGAGCGGTGTGTCTATCGCGCCCGCCTTGCCCGCTCAGCGGGCCAGGCGGGCGGTGGTGTTTTCGGTCATCGGTTAGCCTAGTCGGAGTGTGTAATGCAGCCAGGATATGAGCAGCCATCCCAGGCGGACATGGAAGCGTGGCGGGAGCAACTTACCGCCATCGGTCAGCAGTATCAGCAGATGCTGGGAGATCTCGTCGGTAGGATGGAGCCCAGCGAAGCGGGTAAGACCGTTTATAACGATATGCGTGACAGTCTTGCCGCCGGCCTCGAAGCCCTGGTCAGCGACCCCCAGGCGATGTATGACGCCCAGTGGCGCCTGATGCAGGAGCAGTGGCAGCTTTGGCAGCACGGCATGCAGACGCTGGCCGGCCAGTCGCCCGAGCCGCTGGCAGTGCCACCCCGACACGATCGTCGCTTCAAGGATCCCGCCTGGCAGGAGGAGCCTTTCTACCAGGCGCTGCTTCAGCAGTACCTGCTGTTCTCGCGGACCGTGGAAGAGCTGGTGGCGAGTCTGGATAACCTGCCCGAGGACAAGCAGCGCAGCCTGGCCTTCTATGCCCGCCAGTGCGTCAGCGCCCTGTCGCCGACGAACTTCGTCACCACCAACCCCGAAGTGATGCGGCGCACCCTTGAGACCAAGGGCCAGAACCTGATCGACGGCATGGCGCGGCTGCGCGAGGACCTCGCCAACTCCGCCGAAGGCATCAACGTCACCATGACCGACCGCTCGGCGTTCAAGATCGGCGAGAACGTCGCCGTCACCCCCGGTGAGGTGATCTACGAGAACGAGCTGATCCAGCTGATTCAGTACCACCCGACCACCGAGAAGGTGTTCAAGACGCCGCTGCTGATCGTGCCGCCTTGGATCAACAAGTATTACATTCTCGACCTGCGCGAGGACAACTCGCTGGTCAAGTGGCTGGTCGACCAGGGCCACAGCGTGTTCCTGATCTCGTGGCGCAACCCGGGCCCCGAGCAGCGCGACCTGACCTGGGCCGACTACATGCAGATGGGCCCCATCGACGCCATGGGCGCCATCGAGCAGGCCTGCGGCGAGAAGTCGGTGAATCTGGTCAGCTACTGCGTCGGCGGTACCCTGGCGGCCTCCACTGTCGCCTACCTGACCAGCACCCGTCGCGGGCGCAAGGTCAAGTCAGTGACCTACATGGCTACCCTCCAGGACTTCAGCGACCCCGGCGAGATCGGCGTGTTCCTCAGCGAGCCGGTGCTGCAGGGGCTGGAGCATCAGCTCGAGGCCGATGGCTACCTCGACGGCCGGGTCATGGCGTTCTCCTTCAACCTGCTGCGTGAAAACGATCTGTTCTGGTCGTTCTATATCAGCAACTACCTCAAGGGTGAACAGCCGGCGGCCTTCGATCTGCTGTACTGGAACACCGACGGCACCAACCTGCCGGCCGGCACCCATGCCTGGTACCTGCGCCACATGTACATGGAGAACCGCCTGGTCGAGCCCGGTGGCATCGAGCTCGACGGGGTCAAGATCGACCTGCGCAAGATCTCCACGCCGAGCTACTTCATTTCCGCCAAGGAAGACCACATCGCCAAGTGGAACAGCACCTACGGCGGCACCCAGCTGCCCAAGGGGCCGGTCACCTTCGTGCTCGGCGGCTCCGGGCACATCGCCGGTATCGTCAATCCGCCGGCCAAGAACAAGTACGGCTACTGGACCAATGAGGCGCTGCCCGAGAGCCCCGATGAATGGCTGGAGGGTGCGACCTTCAACGAGGGGTCGTGGTGGCCGCACTGGCAGGCCTGGGTCACCGACAACGGCTACGCCGATGCCGACCCCAAGAAGCTGGTGCCGGCACGAGTGCCCGGTGAGGGTGAGCTGGCGCTGCTGGAACCGGCACCCGGACGCTATGTGCGCATGACGATTCCCGAGGTGCTGGGGGAGCAGTAAGCCCCAAGCGGGTTGCTTACCGCAGCCGCTAAAAGCGAAGCCCCGCTGGCGTGAATGCCAGCGGGGCTTCTCTTTATGTCGCCATCGCCGATGGCAGCATACTGCGGCGATCGGCGCTAATGCCTAGTCACTGGGGGTTGCCGGCTTGCGCGTGATGCGCAGCCCCGACAGCATCAGCAGTGCCGCCAGCAGCCAGGCCGGCCAGCTGCCGCTGCGGGTGAAAGGCGTCAGGCCCTGCATCGGCGTTACCTCGCCGGTCAGGCTGGCGGTCTCGAACTGCGGCAGCTGCGCGGTGACCCGCCCCTGTGGGTCGATGATGGCGGTGACGCCGTTGCTGGTGGCGCGCGCCACGTAGCGGCCGTTTTCCAGCGCCCGCAGTCGCGCCATCTGAAAGTGCTGGTGAGGGCCGATGGAGGCGCCGAACCAGGTGTCGTTGGAGACCGTCAGCAGCACGTCTGCGTGGCGGGCGCGCTGGGCGACCAGATCGGCGTAGATGATCTCGTAGCAGATCGCATTGCCGATGGTCAGGCCGGCGGCCTTCATCGGCGCCTGGCGGGCAGGGCCGGGGGTCATGGCCGGCATCGGCAGGTCGAAGAAGGCGATGGCGCCGCGCAGCAGGTTGTCGAACGGCAGATACTCGCCAAACGGCACCAGGTGTTCCTTGCGGTACTCGCCCTCGGTATCACCCACGCCGATGACGGCGTTGTAGAACAGCCCGTCGCCGTCGCGCTGCAGGATGCCGGTGAGCAGCGCGGTGTCCGCGGCCAGGTTGGCCTGGACACGCTCGAGCATGGGGCGCGCTTCATCCTCGAACATCGGCAGCGCCGCCTCGGGCCAGACGATCAGGTCGATATCGTCGTCCTGCTCGCGGGTCAGGTTGCTGTAGGTGTTGGCCGCCATCCGTTGGCCTTCAGGCGTCCACTTGATCTCCTGGGGCAGGTTGCCCTGCAGCAGGGCGACCTGGCGCGGTTCACCGGCGGGGCTGGTCCACTGCGCCGGCAGCAGCAGCGGCGCCAACCACATCAGCAGGATGGGCGCCGCCGCCAGCCAGCGACGCTGCAGCAGTTCCACCAGCAGGGTGCCGGAGAGCGCGGTGATCAGCGACAGCAGGTAGACACCGCCCACCGGCGCCCAGGCGGCCAGCGGCGAGTCGACGTGGGCGCTACCCAGCAGCAGCCACGGGAAGCCGGTAAAGGCGTAGGTGCGCAGCACCTCGCCCAGCACCCAGGCGCCGGCAAAGCTCAGCGCCGCCAGGCGCGGGCCGCACAGCCGCGTGTAAAGCCACAGCCACACGGCGAAGAACAGCGCCATGGCGGCGACGAACAGCGCAGTGAGAAACAGCGCCAGCGGCATGCCGGTGTAGCCGTAGTCGTGTATCGAGACATAGACCCAGGAGGCGCCGCTGCCGAACAGCCCGACGCCGTACCACCAGCCCTTTAGCGCCGCCTGGCCGGGGGTGAGCGTGTGGATGCCGAGATACATCAGTGCCACCGCCACCGGGCCCAGCCACCACAGCTCGAACGGCGAGGCGGTGAGGGTGGTGAGCAGGCCGGCGATCAGCGCAATGGCATAGCCCAGGGCGCGTTGGCCGCGGCTGGGGGGAAGTGCAGGCGTGGTAGACATGGGGTCATCGTATCCTTACAGGGTAACTAGCCGTCGTCCTCGTTGCCGCTGCCCGGCTCGCCGTCATATTCGGCTTGCAGCAGGCGGATGCGGCGATTGTCGGCGTTGAGTACGGTGAAACGCCAGCCGCCCAGTTCGGCGTGCTCACCGCGCCTGGGCAGATGGCCGAAACGCTGCATTACCAGCCCGCCGACGGTATCGAATTCCTCGTCGGAGAAGCGTGTCTCGAAGCGCTCGTTGAAATCCTCGATCGGGGTCAGGGCGCGAATCGCATAGCGCCCCTCGCCCAGTTCGCGAATATCGTCTTCCTCGTCGGTGTCGTGCTCGTCCTCGATGTCACCGACGATCTGCTCGAGGATATCCTCGATGGTGACGATACCCGCGGTACCGCCATACTCGTCGACCACCACCGCCATATGGTTGTGGGTGTCGCGGAACTCCTTGAGCAGGCTGTTGAGGCGCTTCGACTCGGGCACGAACATGGCCGGGCGCAGCACGCTGTCGAGGGCGAAGTGCTGGCGCTTGTCCTGGCTCTGGGAGAGCAGCGGCAGCAGGTCCTTGACCAGCAGGATACCGTGGACCTCGTCGAGGTTCTCGCCGACCACCGGGTAGCGCGAGTGGCCGGTCTCGAGAATTACCGGCAGATACTCCTCCGGCGGCTGCTCGATGCCGATCACGTTGACCTGGGAGCGTGGGATCAGCACCTCGCGAACCTGCTGGTCGCTGATCTGCAGGGCGCCCTCGATGATGGTCAGGGCATCCTGGTCGAGGCGCAGGCGGCTGCCCGCCTCGCGCAGGAAAGCCAGCAGCTCGTCGCGGGAGCTGGGCTCGTCGCTATCGGATGAGAAGGCGCTGAAAAACTTCTCGAGCCAGGATTTGTTGTTCTGGCTACTCGATCGGTCTTCACTCATGCGTCGGGTCTCTCGTCCTCTGGGGCGGCGGAAGGGGCGTCAAGTTCGCTGCGATAGGGGTCGGCGATCCCCAGCGCGGCGAGGATCTCACGCTCGAGCTGTTCCATGTGCTCGGCCTCGGCGTCGTCGATATGGTCGAAGCCGAGCAGGTGCAGGGTGCCGTGTACCACCATGTGCGCGTAGTGGTCGCCCAGCGGCTTGTGTTGCTCGCTGGCCTCGCGAACCACCACCGGGTGGCAGATCACCAGGTCGCCGAGCAGCGGCAAGTCCACCCCCGGCGGCAGCTCGACGCCGAAAGAGAGCACGTTGGTGGGCGCATCCTTGCCGCGGTAGTCGCGGTTGAGGGTCTGGCTTTCGTCGGCGTCGACGAAGCGCACGCTGAGCTCGTCGCGGTCACGCTCGCCGGCATGGGCGAGGGCCGCCCCGACCCAGCGCTCGAGGCTGGCCTGGTCGGGCAGTGCCGTATCCTCGGCCAGCGCGACCTGACGCTCGACGGCAGGCGTGGGGGTCACGACGGCGGATCCTGGCGCAGGTCGCGGTCTAGCCGGCGCTGGCGCTCGGCGGCCCGCTCCTGGTCGCGTTCCTGCTTGCGCTGGCGCTCGGCGGCTTCCTGCTCGGCCTCGAACAGGTCGTAGGCCTCGATGATGCGCTGTACCAGCGGGTGGCGCACCACGTCCTTGGCGGCGAAATGGGTCACGCCGATGCCCGGGGTACCCTTGAGCACGTCGAGCACCTGGATCAGCCCCGAGCTCTGGCCTCGCGGCAGGTCGACCTGGGTCACGTCGCCGGTGATCACCGCGGTGGAGCCGAAGCCGATGCGGGTCAGGAACATCTTCATCTGCTCGCGGGTGGTGTTCTGGCTCTCGTCGAGAATGATGAAGGAGTTGTTGAGGGTGCGGCCGCGCATATAGGCGAGCGGTGCGATCTCGATGATCTGGCGCTCGATCAGCTTGCCGACCTGCTCGAAGCCGATCATCTCGTACAGCGCGTCGTAGAGCGGGCGCAGGTAAGGGTCGATCTTCTGGGCCAGATCACCGGGCAGGAAGCCCAGCTTCTCGCCGGCCTCTACCGCCGGGCGCACCAGCAGGATGCGACGCACCTCCTGCTGATTGAGCGCCTCCACCGCCGCGGCCACCGCCAGGTAGGTCTTGCCGGTGCCCGCCGGGCCGATGCCGAAGTTGATGTCGTGCTCGCGAATGCTCTGCACATAGCCCTGCTGGTTCAAGCCGCGCGGCTTGATCAGCGCCCGCGGCGTGCGCAGCAGCACCTCGCCTTCGGCCACGCCTTCCTCCTCCTCGAGGGCCTCGAGGCCGGACTCCTGCAGGAACAGGTGCACGGTATCCGGCGACAGGTCGCTGGCCTCGGTCTCGCGGTAGAGGTGCTCGACCACGTTGGCCGCCGCCTTGACCCGCGGGCTGGGGCCGGCCAGCTGGAAGGTGTTGCCGCGGTTGCGCAGGGTGATGCCCAGGCGCTCTTCGACCAGCTTGAGGTGCTCGTCGCGCTGGCCGCACAGGTTGGCCAGACGACGCGGGTCGTTGGGTTCGAGAGTCAGTGTGATGATGCGGTTGGCCTGAGAACTGTGTTGGCTCAAGAGCAAGGGATCCGTGCGTTGCGAAATAGGTTCGACGAGCTTACTGCCCCGGGCAGGCCCGGGGCAATGTCATAGGTCAAGTTGGCGCCCAGCCTTGAGTATAGTGGCTGGTCTCAATATAGCGCCGGTGAGGCGAGTTCGCCGCGCAGCGAGTTGGGTAGCGCCTCGGAGATCTCGACGTCGACGAAGTGTCCGATCATCTCGGTGGGGTTGGCGGCGCGGAAGTTGACCACCCGGTTGTTCTCGGTGCGCCCCGAGAGCTGGCCGGGGTCCTTGGGCGAGAAGCCGGTGACCAGGATGCGCTGGGTGCTGCCCACCATGCGCCGGCTGATCTGCATCGACTGCTGGATGATGCGCTCCTGGAGAATCGCCAGGCGCTGCTTCTTGACCGCCTCCGGCGTGTCGTCGGGGAGGCTCGCCGCCGGGGTGCCCGGGCGCGCCGAGTAGACGAAGCTGAACGAGTGATCGAAGCCGATGCGGTGGATCAGGTTCATGGTCGCTTCGAAGTCGTCCTCGGTCTCGCCGGGAAAGCCGATGATGAAGTCCGAGGAGAAGCTGATATCGGGGCGCAGCTCACGGATGCGCTCCATCTTCTCGACGTACTCCTCCACCGTATGGCCGCGCTTCATGGCCGCCAGGATGCGGTCGGAGCCAGCCTGTACCGGCAGGTGCAAGTGGCTGACCAGCTCGGGGATATCGGCGTAGGCCTCGATCAGGCTGTCGGAAAACTCCACCGGGTGCGAGGTGGTGAAGCGGATGCGGTCGATGCCGTCCACCGCCGCCACGCAGGCGATCAGCTCGGCCAGGTCGATCTCGTCGCCGAGCTGGTTCTGGCCGCGGTAGGCGTTGACGTTCTGGCCCAGCAGGTTGATCTCGCGCACGCCCTGTTCGGCGAGGTGGATCACCTCGTCCATCACCGCCTCGAAGGGCCGCGAGACCTCCTCGCCGCGGGTGTAGGGCACCACGCAGAAGGTACAGTACTTGGAGCAGCCCTCCATCACCGAGACGAAGGCGGTGGCACCATCGGCGCTGGGCTTGGGCAGGTGGTCGAACTTTTCGATCTCGGGGAAGGTGACGTCGACCGTCGAGATCTGCTCGAGGCCGCGACGCGAATCGAGCATCGCCGGCACCCGGTGCAGGGTCTGGGGCCCGAACACCATGTCGACATGGGGCGCGCGCTTGCGCAGCGCCTCGCCCTCCTGGCTGGCCACGCAGCCGCCGACGCCGATCACCAGGTCGGGATTGGCCTCCTTGAGCTTCTTCCAGCGGCCCAGCTGGTGGAACACCTTCTCCTGGGCCTTCTCACGGATCGAGCAGGTGTTGAGCAGGATCACGTCCGCCTCACCTTCGTTGTCGGTGAGTTCGAGCTGGTGGGACTCGCCGAGCAGATCCGCCATGCGGGCCGAATCGTACTCGTTCATCTGGCAGCCGTGGGTCTTGATGAAGAGTTTCTTCGCCATAAGAATAGAGCCGTGGCGCCAGGCGCCCGGCATAGCCGTTACCGGTTCAGGGGATTCACTAAGGCGGCCCGCAGGCCGTTTCAGACGTATGCCGGCGATTATACGGATAGCCTGCCAGCGGGGCCAGTCGCAGGGGCTCGAATTGGCCGCGGCTGTGATATTCTTCGCCCCTTGGGGCCGGCATCATGGCGATGACGGCGTCGTTCAGCGGTGTGAATACAGAGGCAGTATGGCGGCCAAGCCAATTTACCGGGTGGTATTCCATAATCAGGGCGAAATCTGGGAGCTCTACGCTCGCGAGATCTTCCAGAGCGATCTGTGGGGCTTCATCGAGGTCGAGGCCTTCGTCTTCGAGGATGCCAACAAGCTGGTGGTGGACCCCTCCAGCGACAAGCTGCGGCGCATTTTCGAGGGCGTCAGCCGCAGCTACATTCCGCTCAATGCCATCGTACGCATCGACGAAGTCGAGCGCGAAGGCACGCCCAAGGCGGTCAAGGCCGAGGGCAAGGTAACGGAATTTCCGCGGCCGATGAGCTGGCCGCCGCGGGACGATGGCTGATCAAAAAATAAACGATCTGAGGGGGTGTCAGGCATCTCGCTGGCCGACACCGACTCATAGCGGGGTTTTCCCAAGACTTATCCACAGAAGCTGTGGATGGGACGCGGTCTCATCGCGTCGCCCGCGACAGGATGCCCGGGCGGCGCCATCAAGCGTGGAGGGGCGCGACTCGCCCGACTCGAGCCACGAACACGGCAGACATATGCGTACATTCAAAACATTGATGCTGGGCGTAACGCTGGGGGCCATGGCCCTCGGGGTGCAGGCCCAGGAAGCGGACGACAATCAGGCCTGGGTTTCCGACGGGCTGACGACCTTCGTCAGGAGTGGCCCGACCGACGGCTACCGTATCGTCGGCACCCTTACCGCCGGCGAGCCGGTCACGGTGCTCGAGACCAGCGGTAGTTACACGCGGGTCCAGGATGCCGAGGGCGATGCGGTGTGGATCCTCAGCGACGAGCTGCAGGATGCCCCCAGCGCCGGGGTCAGGGTGCCCGAGCTTGAGGCTCAGGTGGCCAGCCTGAGCAGCGAACTCGAGGGGATCAACGAGGAGTGGGAGACCCGCGTGGCGACCATGACCGAGACCCTCGAGCAGCGCCAGCAGCGTATCGACGAGCTCGAGACCCGCAACCGCGAGCTCGACGGCGAGGCCGATGAGGCGCTGCGCCAGGTGCGCGGGCTCCAGGCGCGCCTGGATACCCAGGAGGAGGACCTGCTGCTGCGCTACTTCATGTACGGCGGTGGGGTGGCAGGCGCCGGCCTGCTGGTCGGGCTGATCGTTCCGCACCTGCCGCGGCGGCGCAAGAAGCGCGATCGCTGGTTCTAAGCGGAGACGCATGAGCATGCAGGTGAGTGAAGAGAACGAGTGGCTGTCGCGCTGGCGTGAGGGGCGCATCGGTTTTCATCGCGATGCGGTGCATCCGGCGCTGGCGCGCTTCTGGCCGACGCTCGGCGCGCCGTCGGGGGCCAAGGTGCTGGTGCCGCTATGCGGCAAGAGCCTCGACATGCGCTGGCTGGCCGAGCAGGGCCACCCGGTGCTGGGCATCGAGCTGGCGACGGATGCCATCGAGCAGTTCCTGGCCGAGGGCGACGGCGAGGTGTCGCGCTATCACGCCGGCGACTTCGATATCTGTCGCCAGGGCAGCGTCGAGCTGTGGGGCGGCGACTTCTTCCACTTCCACATCAAGCAGGCCGCCGAGGTTGGCGCCTTCTATGATCGCGGCGCGCTGATCGCCCTTCCTCAGGCAACGCGCCAGCGCTATGCCTTCCACCTTGCCCAGCTGCTGCCGCCGGGCGCCAGAGGGCTGCTGATCAGCCTGACCCGCGGCGGTGACGTCAACGTCGGGCCGCCCTTCAGCGTTCCCGCCGAGGAAGTGCGTGAACTGTTCGAGCCCAACTTCGAGCTGACTCACCTGGCCGACGGCGAGCCCGAGGCGAACGGCTTTCGCGAGAGCGTCTGGGCGCTCAAGCGGCGCGGCCCCATGGCCTGATCCGAGCGGCTAACATATTGAGCCCCGCGATATGGCGGGGCTCAATGCGTGCTGTGGGCCTGGTTTAGCGGGCTAGTAGCCGACCTAACTCCGGATCGCGGAAGGTACGGTTGAGGCCGTCACTGAGCAGGTCGTTGACCATCCGCGTGTTGGTGTCCTGGTCCGGACGCACGGCGTAGCTCTGGGTGCGGCGCGAGGTGTAGGTGCCGGTGTAGGTGTTGCGCTGGTTGACCGCCTCGGCGCGGAATACCGCCTCGAGCACCGCTTCACCGAGCACCGGCACGCCGTCGCCGCGGGCGTAGTCGAGCCGCGTCAGGGTCAGGGTCAACGAGGGGCGTCCGTCGCTGGGCTGGGTGGTCGGATTGAAGCCCATGCGGCGGACGGCGGCCTCGGCCTGCTCCTGCAGCTTGGGCACGATGTCGTGGGAGTTGACGGTGATCTCGGCCGCCGACATCGCCGAGCCGCTGCGCGTGCCGAGCACCTCGGATTGGCGTTCATCGACCACGTTGACGGTGACCTCCTGGCCGCCGCCCGCCTGGGGGATATCGGCGGTGATCTGCGGGTCGACCTGCAGATAGTGGGGGCTGGTGCAGCCGGCCAGCGCCAGGGCGGCGGCGGCGAACAGTGAACGAAACCCAAAGCGAGACAGCATGCGACAACTCCTGAGTGATCGACAGGCAAAAGAGGATGCGACGGCATCTACCGCGAGTATAAGCCTATGCTGCCTACTCACACACCCCGCCGCCGTCTATCCACCAGCGTCGCCTAAGTCCGGCCCAACCGATAGCGTAGTTTAGGCAGCGTGCGGGCCACTGGCGGCAGGCGGGTTGCCATGACTAACGTGGCAATAGCGGCGTACATTGCCCACTCTTGCATGTCGGCGCGCACTACCCAGAAGAAGTGCAGCAGTACCAGGCCCAAGATAGCGTAGGAAAATTTGTGCAGCGGCTTCCAGCGTTTGCCTAAACGGCGCATTGCCCAGCGGTTGGAGGTGGCGCCCAGCACAGCAAGGCCGATCAGCGCGATCATGCCGACGATGATATAGGGCCGTTTGACCAGCTCACTACCCAGCAGTGCCCAGTCAAGCCCCAGGATGAATAGTGCGTAGCAGAGCATATGCAGGGTGGCGTAGGCGAGTGTCCACAGGCCCAGTTGGCGCCGGATCAGCGCAAAGCCCTTCCAGCGGGTAAGTTTGGTCAAGGGCGTAAGGCTCAGGGTGAGCAGTAGCATCCATAGCCCGCCAATGCCGATATTCAGCAGCAGATACTTCCCCGGCTCGGGGCCGGCGGCGTTAATGGCCACCTGCCAGCCCCAAAATACCAGCGGCGCTAGCGCGGCCAGGAACACCCCCAGGCGCCATATCAGCCAGACTTTCGACGCTGCCATCAGTAGTGCTTCCTTAGATCCATGCCTGCATACAGCTCGGCGACATCGTCGGCGTAGCCGTTGAACATAAGGGTATCGATGGTATTGGTGTTGAACAGGGTATTGGGTAAGCGGCGCTCGGTGGCCTGGCTCCAGCGGGGGTGGTCGACCTCCGGGTTGACGTTGGCGTAGAAGCCGTACTCATTGGCGGCAATTTGCTGCCAGGAGTTGAGCGGCTGCTCTTCCACCAGCGAGATGCGCACAATCGACTTGATGCTCTTGAAGCCATACTTCCAGGGCACCACCAGCCGCAAGGGGGCGCCGTTCTGGTTAGGCAACTCCCGGCCATACATGCCCAGGGCGAGCAGTGTCAGCGGGTGCATGGCTTCATCCAGGCGCAAGCCTTCCACGTAGGGCCAGTCGATAATCGAGAGCGAGGAGCGCTGACCGCGCATTTGCTCTGGATCCACCAGGGTTTCAAAGCGCACGTACTTGGCTTTGCTGGTGGGTTCGGCGCGCTTGATAATATCGGCCAGCGGAATGCCTAGCCAGGGAATCACCATCGACCACGCTTCTACGCAGCGCAGGCGGTAGATGCGCTCTTCAAACTGCGAGGGCTTGGCGACATCCTCCAGGGCGATACGCCCACCGTTATTGACTTCGCCATCCACCACGACGCTCCAGGGTTGGGTTTCCAGGCTGCCTGCATGGCGGGCGGGATCGCGCTTGTCAGTGCCAAACTCGAAAAAGTTGTTGTAGCCACTGGCGTCATCAAAAGGGGCGATTTGGTCTTTTTCAGGGTCGCTTGGGGTGACAGCCCGCCACTGGGTTTCGCTGATTTTTTCCTTTAGCCATTGCGGCGCACTGCCCTCTGGCACGTCCGAGTAGTCGGCCTTGGCGTGCACGTTGCCGGAGAGGGCGAGCCCCGCGCCCAAACCGGCGATACCCCCCATAAAGCGCCGCCGTGAGAGGTAGATTGACTCGGGCGTGACATCGGATTCGTGCAAGTCACTGGGTTTGGCGATCTTGATCAGCATGCGCTGTCTCCTGGTGAGGGTAAGCCTGTGGTCAACATGCGTGGTAGATACGGCGATCAGTTTGCATGAGGTGTATCACAGCTATCTCCCCAGGTTATTACGAATTCATAACGTCGGACTTATGGGGGCGTGTGCCGGTAGTCGTATACAGAAGGCTGCCCCCTCGCTGGCGTGGCTTTCAACGCGGATATCGCCGCCCTGCAGCGTCATGATTCTGCGCGCGATCGCCAGTCCTAGCCCGGCATGGCCAGCGCCACCAGAGGCTTCACCGCGATAGAAAGGATCAAAGATATGCGGCAGATCCTGTTCTGAAATCCCGGGGCCGCTATCCCGCACGCAGACCTGCGGTTCGCCGTCCACCTGACCGACCACGACGTCAATACGGCCGCCAGCGGGGCTGTAGGTAATGGCGTTGCTGATCAGGTTGTCCAGCACACGTTCGGTCATGGCGAGGTCGGCGTAGGCGGTTGGCAACGCTGGATCGCCTCTCACGCATAGCGCCAACTGGTTTTCGCGAGCTGCCTGGCTGTGTTTTTGCACCACGTCGTGCACCAGCTCGGCCAGCGGAAAGGGCTCCGGCACCGGCTGTTTCTCACGAGCCTCGAGTGCAGCAAGTTCGAAGAGCTCATCCACCAAACGGCTTAAACGCCGGCCTTCCTTGAGCGCTACATCGAGAAAGCGGTCCTGCTCCTGTGGGCTGAGACGGTCACGTCGGAGCTTCAAGCTTTCGATATAGCCCTGCATCGACGCCAGCGGCGTGCGCAGATCATGGGACACCTGGGCGACCAGACGGCGGCGCTGGGCATCTTTCTCTGTCAGCTGTTCGATCTGGCAGGCAATTCGCTGGACCATTTCATCAAAGGTGACGCCCAGATAGTCGATCTCGTCACGCACCACGGGCCGTTTGTCGCGCCATCTACTGCCGTGCCAGGTGCTGGATGGAGTCTGGCTCATGTCGTTGTTCTTGAATTCAGCCACTAGCCGCGTCAACGATCGCAGGCGACGGGTCAGCAGATGGAAGATTGCCAGCCCTGCGACCATCGCCACCACCAGGCTAACCAGCAGTGCCCAGGCGCTCATCTCCAGCACTTTGCCGCCACGGGCCATGGTTTCGGCGGCATCGTACTCTTCGCCCCGTAACACCACATAAAGATACCCTTCCGGGTTATCCACGGAGGGCACCGGAGTGACGGAAAAGACTTTCTGGCGGTCGTGACTGCGGGGGTCGTCGCCGAGAAGCGGGTAAAGGCTCATGTCATCCATTAGCCGCCGGATGGGCGCCAGGGAGACCTGGTTGCGTTTGATCCTCGCCGGATCCGCCGAATAGGAGAGAATGGTGCCATCAAGATCTAGCAGGTAGATCTCGATGCTGGGGTTAATCGTCATGTACAGGGCGAAGAGTTCTTCCAAGGCGCCACGGTCAAGCTCATCGTCGCTGACCAGGTTCCGGTCTAACACCAGGTTCTGAGCCAGGTCCTGATGCAGTGCCTGGTTGACAGAAGCGCTATACTCACGCAGTGAATAGAGGCTGATAAAGGCATACAGCAGGCCAATGGCAAGCAACAGCAGAAACAGCCCCAGGGCCAGCCGAGTGTAGAGTGTTTTCAGCATGACTCATTCGCGGAAGCGATAGCCCACCCCCCAAACCGTCTGGATGAACTCCGGGTGAGTTGGATCCGTTTCGATCTTGCCCCGTAGGCGATTGATGTGGGTATTGACGGTGTGCTCGTAACCTTCGTGGCTGTAGCCCCATACGCTATCAAGCAGCTGGACACGGCTGAATACACGACCCGGATGGCTGGCAAAGTGCCAGAGAAGATCGAATTCCCGTGCGGTGAGTTCCACTGCCTGCTCTCTAATAAACACCCGCCGACGAATAGGATCAATACGCAGTCCATCGGTGGTTAGCTCGTTATCGCAGGTTTCCACGCTTGCCGCGGATGCCATGGCATCCACTCGTCGGAACAAGGCCTTCACCCTGGCCGACAGTTCGGCCACGCTGAAGGGTTTGGTGAGGTAATCATCCGCCCCTATTTCCAGGCCCAGAACCCGATCCAATTCAGTGCTTTTGGCTGTCAGCATCAGTATTGGAACGTAGCCTGGGCCGGAGCGGATCTCGCGACATACGGAGAGCCCGTCGATGCCGGGCAACATCAGGTCGAGAATTACCAGGTCGATCCCACCTTCACGAAAGCGCCCAAGCCCGGTGTCCCCCCGCTCACAGAGAACGGGATTCATGCCAAGTTCGGCCACGTGGATGCTGACGAGCTCACCGATACCCGGGTTGTCCTCAACAATCAGTACGTTTCGTGTCATAGGTTCCTGGCTTTTACATGCTCGCGAGTCGCTGGGGCTTACATGCTGTCGCTTTCCATCTCCTCTTCCATGTCCATGTCACCCTCCATGTCCATATCGCCTTCCATGGAGTCGGACATATCATCCGTCATCATCTCACCATCATCCATTGACTCATGCATGTCGTCTTCCATCATGCCTTCGTCGGGCATCATGTCGTCTGCGTGGCTGGCTGTGGCCATCAGGCTGAAGAGGCAGATGGCTGCGATAGTAGTGAACTTGCTCATGATGTTACTCCCTGAATGCCAGGCCTGCCGGGCTGGTAGGCCTGAAAACCATTCTGGGAGTACGGCGTCACGAGAGAGTCACGCGGTGATAAAGAGTCTATCGCGCAAAGATCACGAATGTATCACCAACGAGCGTGCTGACGATTTCCAGGACCAAGCCTGACTCAGGCGGCAGTCGGCTGGCGCCGGTGGCTGGCGTCGGCGTCGAAGCGGTGCCAGCGGCGCGGGATCGCGTACAGCCGCTGGCCGCGGCGGATATCCAGGCGCTCGAAGTCGGCGTGGCGCACCGTGGCCAGCCACGGCGCCGGCAGCCAGTCGGCCTCCAGCTCGACGCGCACCTCGGCGCCCACCGGCGAGATCGCGGTCACCGTCACCGGCAACCGTGCAGTGTCGCTGGGGGCGTCGGCCAGCTTGAGCTCGTGGGGGCGCAGAAGCAGCTCCTCGCGGCCGTCGTCGAGCTCGCTCACCGTCAGCTGGGCGTCGCCGCAGGTCAGCACGCCGTCACGCACGTCGCCCTCGAGGCGGTTGACGTCGCCGAGGAACTCGAACACGAAGCGGTTGGCCGGGGCGCGGTAGAGCGCTTCGGGAGTATCGATCTGCTCGATGCGGCCGTTGCTCATCACAACCACCCGGTCGGAGAGCTCCAGCGCTTCCTCCTGGTCGTGGGTGACGAACACGCTGGTGAAATTGAGCTCGTCGTGCAGGTGGCGCAGCCAGCGGCGCAGGTCCTGGCGCACCTTGGCATCCAGCGCGCCAAACGGCTCGTCGAGCAGCAGCACGTCGGGGCGCAGCGCCAGCGCCCGGGCCAGTGAGACACGCTGCTGCTGGCCGCCGGAGAGCTGCGCCGGGTAGCGCTTGGCGAAGTCCTCCAACTGGACCATCTCCAGCAGGCGGTGGACCCGGGCGCGGATCTCGCCGCTGCTGGGGCGCTGCTTGCGCGGCATCACGGTAAGGCCGAAGGCGACGTTGTCGAACACCGACATGTGGCGGAACAGCGCATAGTGCTGGAACACGAAGCCGATGCGCCGGTCGCGCACGTGGACCTGGGTGACGTCACGGTCGCCGAACTGGATGCGCCCGGCAGGCTTGGCGTCGGCCTGCTCGAGCCCGGCGATGATGCGCAGCAGGGTGGTCTTGCCCGAGCCCGAGGGGCCGAGCAGGCCGACCAGCTCACCGTCGTGGATGTCGAGGTCGATCGGTTCCAGGGCCTGGGTGCGGCCGAAGGTCTTGGCGATATTGGTCAGACGGATGCTCATATCAAGCCTCCTGGCGCGCGGCGCGCCATTCCAGGCCGGCCTTGGCGGCCAGCGTCAGCAAAGCGATAAGGGCCAGCAGCGCGGCGCTGGCGAAGGCGCCCACGGTGTTGTAGTCCTGGTAGAGCTGCTCGAGGTGCAGCGGCAGGGTGTTGGTCTGGCCGCGGATGGCCCCTGAGACCACCGACACGGCGCCGAATTCACCCACCGCACGGGCGTTGGTGAGGATCACCCCGTAGAGCAGCGCCCAGCGGATATTGGGCAGCGTGACCCGGCGAAACAGCGTCCAGCCCGAGGCGCCGAGGGTCACCGCCGCCTCCTCGTCGCGGGAGCCCTGGGCCTGCATCAGCGGGATCAGCTCGCGGGCCACGAACGGGCAGGTGACGAAGATGGTCACCAGCAGGATGCCCGGCCAGGCGAACATCAGCTGGATGTCGTAGCCGTCGAGCCAGCTGCCGATCCAGCCGTTACGGCCGTAGAGCAGCAGGTAGACCAGGCCGGCGACCACCGGCGACACCGCGAAGGGGATGTCGATCAGGGTCTGCAGCAGGCGCCGGCCGGGGAAGGTGAATCGGGTCACCAGCCAGGCCAGCGCCACGCCGAACACCAGGCACACCGGAATCGTCAGCACGGTAATGAACAGCGTCAGGCCGATGGCGCGGAGCGTATAGTGATTGCTGACGTTGCTCCAGAACACCGCCACGCCCTGGGCGAAGGCCTGGGCGAAGATCGCCACCAGTGGCAGCAGCAGGAACAGCGCCGCCAACAGCACGGCACTGATCACCAGGATGCGCCGTACCCGCGGCGCGTCACCGATCCGTTGCATCAGCCGCCTCCTCCATGCAGGCGCTTGATGAAGCGGCCCTGCCAGATATTGATCGCCAGCAGCAGCGCCAGCGACACGGCCAGCACCACCGAGGCGATGGCCGAGGCGCCGACGTAGTCGTACTCTTGCAGGCGCACGAAGATCATCAGCGCGGTGATCTCGGTCTCGTAGGGCGCGTTGCCGGCGATGAAGATGATCGCCCCGAACTCGCCCAGCGAGCGCACGAAGGCCAGGCCGGTGCCGGTCACCAGCGCCGGCCACAGGTGCGGCAGGATCACCCGGCGAAACGCCGTGGCGTCACTGGCGCCCAGCGTCAGCGCGGCCTCGTCGACCTCATTGGGCAGGTCCTCGAGCACCGGCTGCACGGTGCGCACCACGAAGGGAATGCTGGTAAAGGCCATGGCCAGGGCAATGCCCACCCAGGTGTAGGCGACCTGGATGCCCAGCGGGTCGAGCAGCCGGCCCATCCAGCCATTGCTCGAGTAGAGCGTGGCCAGGGTAATACCGGCCACCGCGGTGGGCAGCGCGAAGGGCAAATCCATCAGCGCGTCGAGCAGGCGCTTGCCGGGAAAGTCGTAGCGCACCAGCACCCAGGCCAGCAGCAGCCCGAACACGGCGTTGACCAGCGCGGCCACCGCGGCGGCGCCGATGGTGACCACATAGCTGGCGACGACCCGGCCGTCGGTGATGATCCGCCAGTACTCCGCCAGGCTGATGCCCGAGAGCTGCCCGAACAGGCTGGTCATGGGCAGCAGCAGCATCAGTGAGACGAAGGTCAGGCTGATGCCGAGCGATAAGCCGAAACCCGGCAGCACCCGCTTGGGGGCGCTGCCGGTGATGTTGGCGAGCGTAATCATCTGCGCTGCAGCTGGTCCAGCAGGGCGCCGTTGGCGAAGTGGTTCTCCATCGCCTCGTCCCAGCTACCGAACACGTCCTCGACGCGCAGCAGCTCGGTCTCCGGGAACTGGTCGGCGAATTCCTCGACCACCGCCTCATGGTGCACGCGGTAGTTGAAGCCGGCCAGCTGGCGCTGGGCATCTTCGCTGTAGAGGTAGTCGATATAGGCCTCGGCGAGGTCGAGGTTGCCGTTACGCTCGGCGTTGGGGCCGACCACCGCCACCGGGAACTCGGCCAGGATGCTGACCGGCGGCACGATCACTTCGTAGTCGTCGCTGCCGTACTCGCCGCGGATGTTGTTGACCTCGGACTCGAAGCTGATCAGCACATCGCCGATACCGCGCTCGATGAAGCTGGTGGTAGCGCCGCGGCCGCCGGTATCGAACACCGCCACGTTGCGCAGGAAGGTGCGCATGAAGTCGTGGATCTGCTCCTCGTCGCCGTCGAAATGCTCCTCGGCAAAGCCCCAGGCGGCCAGGTAGGTGTAGCGGCCGTTGCCCGAGGTCTTGGGATTGGGGAACACCATCTGCACGTCCTCACGCACCAGGTCGTCCCAGCTCTCGATGCCCTTGGGGTTGTCCTTGCGCACCAGGAAGGCGGTGGTGGAGTAGTAGGGCGAGGCGTTGTTGTCGAAGGCGTCCTGCCAGTCCTCGGCGACCAGCCCGTCGTCGGCCAGGGCCTGCACATCGGTGACCTGGTTGTAGGTCACTACGTCGGCGCGCAGGCCCTGCAGGATGGCGCGGGCCTGGGCCGACGAGCCGCCGTGGGACTGCTGGACGTCGATCTCCTCGCCGTGCTGTTCCTGCCAGTGGGCGATGAACTCGGGGTTGATCGCCGAGAACAGCTCGCGGGCGATATCGTAGGAGGAGTTGAGCAGCTCGCGCTCGGCGGCCACGCTGGGCGTGACCACGCCAGCGGTGAGGGCGGCGGCCAGGGAGGCGCCGAGGGCGCCGCGACGAAACAGGGAATTGGCTGACATCAGATTCGGCTCCAACACAGAAGAGTGTGATTGGAACGAAGGCTAAACCAACGATTAAGGAATGACAATCCTGTTTGTTATTCAATTTTGCAATATGGCGCGATAGCGTCAGTGTATAACGCCGCGCGCGTGGGCGTGGCGCAGGCACCATAGTCCCATCAGCGGGCCGGGCAGCAGCAGCCAGGCCAGCCAGGGGCCCAGGGCCTGCCACAGCGGAATCAGCACGATCAGCGACAGCATCGAAATGGCGAAGCCGATGGCGTTCTGCAGGGTCAGGGCGCTGCCGACGATGCGCGCCGGGCAGGCCGCCGCCGAGAGCGCCGAGAACTGCGGCGAGTCGACTACCGCCAGCGCGCTCCATAGCGCCAGGAACAGCACCAGCGGCAGCAGCGAGCCGCCTGCCGTTGCCGGCGCGAGCAGCGGGCCGAGCAGCGGGTAGGCCAGGCAGCACAGCGCCGAGCCGGCCAGGCCCAGCTGCGCCACCCGGCGGCTGCCAACGCGCTGGCTGAGGGCGCCGCCCAGCCAGCAGGCCGGGCCGCCCACGGCGATCAGCGCAAAGGCGAGCAGCGCCAGGTGCGCGGTCTCCAGTCCCGGGGCGGCGGCCAGCAGCATCAGCGGCAGCAGTGCCCACAGCGTATATAGCTCCCACATATGCCCGAAGTAGGCGCTGGCGGCGCGCCGGAAAGCGTCGATGGAGAACGCCTCGAGCCCCGCCAGGCGAGCGCCCGGGCCGCCGACACGATGCTTGGCCTGGCGCACCGCGGGGGCCTCGCCGAGGCGCCACACCATGGCGCCGCCGGCCACCGCCAGCAGCGAGGCACCCCAGATGCCGCCTTGCCAGGGAATCGCGGCGCTCAGTTCGCCCAGCCCGCGCAGCCCGTGGGGCAGGGCGGTGCCCAGTACCAGCATGCCCACCAGCCAGGCCAGCCCCAGGCCGCTCTTGCCCGGTGTCCAGCCGACCATCAGCTTCATGCCCACCGGGTAGATGCCGGCCAGGCACATGCCGGTGATCACGCGCAGGCCCACCGCACCCCACAGCCCGCCGGCCCAGGGCAGCAGGGCGTTGGAGAGCGCACCGAGCAGGCAGCAGGCGGCGAACAGCTTGCTGGCGTCGAGGCGGTCGGCGAGCCCAGCCAGGCCGATCAGCAGGGTGCCGAGCAGAAAGCCGCCCTGTACGGCGCCGGTCAGCCAGCCGAGGTCGGCGTCGCTGAGCCGCCACAGCGCCTGCAGGTCGGCGAGCACGGCATTGGGGGTGAACCACAGGGCGGTGCCGAACAGCTCGGCGATGGCCAGAATGAGCGTGGGCATGACGATTCCATGTCGCGGTTTTTGGTAGACTTGTGCGCCCAGACTATCTAATTTCGCGACCCCGCATCAGAGGAAAGCGCCACATGGCCAGCCCCCGCGACTTCAAGATCGCTCCTTCCATACTCTCCGCCAACTTCGCTCGCCTGGGTGAAGAGGTCGACGACGTGCTCGCCTCGGGGGCCGACATCGTCCACTTCGACGTGATGGACAACCACTACGTGCCCAACCTGACCATCGGCCCGATGGTCTGCGAGGCGCTGCGCAAGCACGGCGTCACCGCGCCCATCGACGCCCACCTGATGGTCAAGCCGGTGGATCGGCTGATCGGCGACTTCATCGACGCCGGGGCCAGCTATATCACCTTTCACCCCGAAGCCTCCGAGCACGTCGACCGCTCGCTGCAGCTAATCCACGACGGCGGCGTCAAGGCGGGGCTGGTGTTCAACCCGGCCACGCCGCTCTCCTACCTCGACTACGTGATGGACAAGGTCGACATGATCCTGCTGATGAGCGTCAATCCCGGCTTCGGCGGCCAGTCGTTCATCCCCGGCACCCTCGACAAGCTGCGCGAGGCGCGGGCGCGCATCGACGCCTCGGGGCGCGATATTCGCCTCGAGATCGACGGTGGGGTAAAGGTGGAGAACATCGCCGAGATCGCCCGCGCCGGGGCCGACACCTTCGTCGCCGGCTCGGCGATCTTCAAGGCCCGCAATGCCGACGAGCCGCACCGCTACGACGGCGTGCTCAAGGCGCTGCGCGACGAGCTGGCGAGTGTCTGAGCAGGCGCTGGCGGGGCCGGTGTGGCACCTCTACGTGGTCGAAACCGCGGCTGGGGCGCTGTATACCGGCATCAGCACCGACGTGACGCGGCGCTTTGCTGAGCACTGCAGCGGCAAGCGCGGCGCCCGGGCGCTGCGCGGCAAGGGGCCGCTGACCCTGGTGCACCAGCAGGCAGTGGGTAGCCACACCGAGGCGCTGCGCCTGGAGCGCCAGATCAAGCGCCTGGCGGCACCGGCCAAGCGCGCCTGGGTGGCGCGCCAGGCCGGCAATCAGTGAAGCTTCATCTTCGGCTTCAGGTACCGATTGATGCCGTCGACGACGATGGTCATGCCGGTCTTCACTGCGCCGTGGATGGCGAACTGATGCATGCGGTACAGCGAGGCGTAGAAGAACTTGGCGATGCGCCCCTCGAGGAACAGGCTGCGCGCCGAGGCGCCGCGCATCAGGCTGCCCACCGCGTCGAAGTGGGCCAGTGAGATCAGCGAGCCGCGATCGCGGAACACGAACGGCTTGAGCGGCTTGTCGTCTAGCGTCGCCAGCAGGTTGCGGTATAGCCGCGAGGCCTGCTGGTGGGCGGCCTGGGCCCGCGGCGGCACCGGCTTGCCGTCCGCCTGAGGGCAGCTGGCGCAGTCGCCGAAGGCGAAGATGCGCGGGTCGTCGATGCTCTGCAGCTCGGGGTTGACCTTGATCTGGTGGTTGCGCTCGGTGGCCAGGCCCAGCTCGGAGAGAAACGGCGGCGCCTTGATGCCCGCCGCCCACACGCTGAGATCGGTCTCGATGCGCGTGCCGTCGGCGGTGATGAAGCCCTCGGGGTCGGCCTGGGTGACGCGGGTCTCGACGTGGATATTGACGCCGAGCTTTTCCAGCTCACGGTGGACCGCCTTGGTGATACGCTCCGGCAGTGCCGGCAGGATGCTCGGCGCGGCCTCGATCAGGTGCACGTCGAGCTGGCCGCTATCCATGTTGGTAAAGCCGTAGCTGTGCAGCATCTTCGAGGCGTCGTAGAGCTCGGCGGCAAGCTCCACCCCGGTAGCACCGGCGCCGACGATACCCACCGCCAGCTTGGGGTGCAGGCGGCGCTCCGGATCGCTGTAGCGCAGGAAGGTGTTGAGCATGTCGTGGCGGAACGCCTCGGCCTGCTTGGGGCTGTCGAGGAAGTGGCAGTGGTCGGCGACGCCTGGGGTGCCGAAGTCGTTGGAGACGCTGCCCAGCGCCAGCACCAGGTAGTCGTAGTGCAGGTTGCGCGAGGGCAGGACCACGCTGCCGTCGTCGTCGAGGATCGGCGCCAGGGTCAGGGTCTGGGCCTCGCGATCCAGGTCGCTGAGGGTGCCGCGCTGGAACTGGTAGCCGTGGGCCTTGGAGTGCCCCTGGTAGGAGACCTCGTCGAGGCCCGAGTCGAGAACGCCGGTGGCGACCTCGTGGAGCAGCGGTTTCCAGATATGGGTGGGGTTGCGGTCGACGAGCACCACCTCGGCACGCTTGCGCTTGCCGAGTTTGCGTCCGAGCCGGGTGACCAGCTCGAGTCCGCCTGCGCCGCCGCCGACCACCACGATGCGTGGTAGAGGCATGAGAGACTCCAGAAATGATGAAAAGGATCAGCAAATGCATCGCCTGGGTCGGATCAACGGCACGCGGGGCGAGGACGCTGCCCGGTAGCGGCGATATCTGCGCCTAGCATAGGTCGGTACGGCGCGTTTTCCTATGGGCGATCGCTGATTTGGGGCATGTTTTTTCGTAATATTACATGCATGAACCGGATGCTGGCCGTGGGCCTTCGGCAACTCACTGAAAGGAAAAGAAATAATGCATCCGCTGCTGCAAGGCGTGAAACTGGTGGCTTTCGATCTCGACGGCACCCTGGTCGACTCGGTGCCTGACCTGGCCGCCGCGGTGGACGCCGCCCTGTCCGAACTCGACTTGCCGCCGGCCGGCGAGATAAAGGTCCGTGACTGGGTGGGCAACGGCTCACTCAAGTTGATGGAGCGGGCGCTTGGTGACGCCCTGGGCGAGGCTCCGGGGTCAGAGCGGCTGGCCGCGGTACATGAGCGTTTCCTGCACCACTACGGGCTGGAGCCCAATGCCCGCACCCGGCTCTACCCCGGGGTGCGCGAGGCCCTCGACGGCCTCTGCGCGGCCGGCATGCCGCTGGGGCTGGTGACCAACAAGCCGCAGGCCTTTATTGCGCCGATTCTCGAGGGCTTTGGCCTGGCCGGCCACTTCGGGCTGTGCCTGGGCGGCGACGCCCTGCCGCAGAAGAAGCCCGACCCGGCGCCGTTGCTGCACCTGGCGCGGCACTTCGGGGTCGCCCCCGGCGACTGCCTGATGGTTGGCGACTCGCGCCACGACATCGAGGCCGGCCGTCGTGCCGGCTTTCGTACCCTGGCGGTGCCCTACGGCTACAACCACGGCGAGCCGGTGGCCGCGAGCCGCCCCGATGGCCTGGTTGAATCGCTTGCGGAACTCGTTTAGGGTCTCGAATCAACAAGATCGCGCCGCTCCACGGCCGATACCCCACACCATGGACGCACCATGACGCTGGAATCCCGCCTCTCTTACGTGCAGCAACCGGTCGCCTCTCTCGGCGGCGGGGAACTGATGCGCGACGTCAAGCGCTGGCGATGGTGAGTGCCGCGCGGGCTCGCTAAGCGAGCCCGACCTTCCGAATCGCTCCCGAATCGGGCCACCCCAGGCCCCGCATTGACGAACACTGTGAGGACACGCCGGGCATGATGACTTCCGCGCGCTTCAATGAGCTGGCCGAGGCTGGCTATAACCGTATTCCGGTGACCCGCGAGGTACTCGCCGACCTGGATACACCGCTTTCCACCTACCTCAAGCTGGCCAACGCGCCCTGGACCTTCCTGCTCGAGTCCGTGCAGGGTGGCGAGAAGTGGGGCCGCTATTCGATCATTGGCCTGCCGTGCAAGGAGCGCATCGAGGTGCGCGGCTTCACGGTGCGCCACCTCATCGATGGCGCCGAGGTGGAGCGCCACGAGGTCGAGGACCCGCTGGACTGGATCGAGAACTTCCAGGCGCGCTTCAAGGTGCCGCGCCTCGACGACCAGCCGCGTTTCGACGGCGGTTTGGTCGGCTACTTCGGCTACGACACCATTCGCTACGTCGAGCCGCGGCTGCGCAGCGAGGCCGCGGCCAACAAACCCGACCCGATTGGGGTGCCCGACATCCTGCTGATGGTGTGCGATGAGCTGGTGGTGTTCGACAACCTCTCCGGCCGCCTCACGCTGTGGACCCACGCCGACCCCGCCGAGGCCGAGGCCTACCAGCGTGCCCGCGGGCGCCTCGAGCGGCTCGAAGTGCAGCTGCGCAGTGCCACCCTCAACACCGTCAGCCCCGGCACCGGCCGCAGCGCGGTGGAGGAGGGGCACTTCACCTCGGGCTTCACCGAGGAGGGCTTCAAGGCCGCGGTGGACAAGATCAAGGGCTACGTGCTGGCCGGCGACGTGATGCAGTGCGTGCCCTCCCAGCGCATGTCGATCCCCTATCAGGCGCCGCCGCTGGACCTTTACCGCGCGCTGCGCAGCCTCAACCCCTCGCCCTACATGTTCTTCTTCAACCTCGACGACCACCATGTGGTGGGCTCCTCGCCGGAGATCCTCACCCGGCTGGAAGAGGGCGAGGTCACGGTGCGCCCGATTGCCGGCACCCGGGTGCGCGGCAAGACCGAAGAAGAAGACCAGGCGCTGGAGGCCGACCTGTTGGCCGACCCCAAGGAGATCGCCGAGCACCTGATGCTGATCGACCTGGGCCGCAACGACGTGGGCCGGATCAGCGAGACCGGCTCGGTGGTGGTCACCGACCAGATGGCAGTGGAGCGCTACTCCCACGTGATGCACATCGTCTCCAACGTCACAGGCAAGCTGAAGCCGGGCCTTACCGCGATGGACGCGCTGCGCGCCACCTTCCCCGCCGGCACGCTCTCCGGCGCGCCCAAGATCCGCGCCATGGAGATCATCGACGAGCTCGAGCCGGTCAAGCGCGGCATATACTCCGGCGCGGTGGGCTACCTCTCCTGGCACGGCAACCTCGACACCGCGATTGCCATCCGCACCGCGGTGATCAAGGACGGCGAGCTGCACATCCAGGCCGGCGCCGGTGTGGTCGCCGACTCGGTCCCCGAGATGGAGTGGCAGGAAACCCTCAACAAGGGCCGCGCGCTGTTCCGCGCCGTGGCCATGGCCGAGCGCGGTCTCGACAACCTCGAATAGCGGCACTCTCCTAGGGTGGTATAGCGAGCTGATAACAAGGCCGAGGCATACGCCTCGGCCTTGTCGTATTACGGCGCTACGCATCGGTACGCCACCGTTTCCGAAATTTAATTAGGCAACTTCTTGCCCAGCGGGCAAGATCTTGCTCGCCCTGGGCAAGATCTTGCCTAATTTTTCTTAGCCATGGCGTGGCGAAAATCTATAACTAGCTGAATATATTAATTTATTAGTTTTATGGCATGAGGAGTGCTCTATAAGTGGCGTCCACCGGACGTTTTCAACCATCAGGAGAACATTCATGCCTACACCTTGTTACATCAGCATCGAAGGCCAGACCCAGGGCAACATCACCGCCGGCGCCTTCACCCCCGACTCCGTGGGTAACATCTACGTCGAAGGCCACGAAGACGAGATGCTGGTCCAGGAATTCAAGCACGTCGTTACCGTGCCCACCGACCCGCAGTCCGGCCAGCCCTCCGGTCAGCGTGCCCACAAGCCGTTCATCTTCACCGTGGCCCTCAACAAGGCCGTGCCGCTGATGTACAACGCCCTGGCCTCCGGTGAAATGCTGCCCAAGGTCGAGCTGAAGTGGTACCGCACCTCGGTGGAAGGCAAGCAGGAGCACTTCTTCACCACCAGCCTGACCGACGCCACCATCGTCGACATCAACCTGCGCATGCCCCACGCCCAGGACTCCAACAGCGCCGAGTTCACCCAGCTGATGGACGTCTCGCTCTCCTACCGCAAGATCGACTGGGAGCACACCGTGGCCGGCACCTCAGGTTCCGACGACTGGCGCGCCCCGCTCGAGTCGTAAGCCTCGAAGGCATGGTGGGGCTCACCCGATGTCTCGCAACCCGAGCACCGCCATGCCTTATCGATGTGCTGATGCCAGGGCTCGCAGAGAGCCCTGGCATCAGCGCATGTAAGCGATTGCCTATATGCCGTGTCAGCGATCCACCACAGTGACGCCCTACCGCTTGCGTGTTGCCCGGTGAGCGGTAACCTCCCGGGTGGCGCTGATTATCACTTGCCTGGAGGAACCCATGGCCCACGCCACCGGACTGCAATTCACCCTGGCCCTGGCCAGTGACGACGCCCTCGACCTGGCGGTGATCGACTTCACCCTCGAGGAGTCGCTCTCGGCGCCGTTCCGCCTCGCGGTCGAGTTCGCCAGCCGCGACCCCGACCTCAGCCCCGAGGCCTTCCTCGACCGCGAGCTGACGTTGACGATCTGGCAGGACGGCGAACCGCTGCGCCGCATCCACGGCATCGCCGCCGAGTTCAGCCGCGGCGACCGCGGCCACCGCCGCACCTTCTACTCGCTGGTGATCCGCCCGGCGCTGTGGCGCCTCTCGCTGCGCCACAACTCGCGCATCTTCCAGCAGGTCTCGCCGCTGACCATCATCAACACCCTGTGCGAGGAGCGCGGCATCACCGACGTCGCCTTCGCCGTCACCCGCGAGCCCGAAGAGCGCGAGTACTGCGTGCAGTACCGCGAGACCGACCTGGCCTTTCTCCAGCGCCTGGCCGCCGAAGAGGGGCTGTTTTACTTCCACGAGTTTTTCGAAAAAGGCGAGGATGAGGTCGGCGGCGCCCACCGCCTGGTGTTCGCCGACGACCCGCAGATGCTGACCCAACTGGGCGAGCGCAGCTACCACAGCCGCGCCGGCGGCACCCCGCCGACCCGCCATGTGCGCAGGCTCCGCCAGGTCGCCCGGGTCGCCCCGGCCAGCGCCACCCTCAAGGACTACTCCTTCACGCAGCCGGCCTATTCACAGCTCCACGAGCACGTGGCCGGGGGCCTCGAGGAACATGCACAAAGAGACGACTACGAGCACTACGACTACCCCGGGCGCTACAAGCACGACGCCTCCGGCGAGCCCTTCACCCGCATCCGCCTCGACGCGCTGCGCCGCGACGCCGCCACCGCCGAGGCCGAGAGCGACCTGCCCGAGCTCGCCCCCGGCAGCCGCTTCACGCTGAGCGACCACGACGCCGACAGCCTCAACTGCGACTGGCAGGTGGTGCGCGTCATCCACCGCGGCGAACAGCCCCAGGCGCTGGAAGAGGACGGCGTCACCTCTTCCGACGTTGCCGGAATGACGCGTTATTACAACCAGATCGTGCTCACCCCCGGCGACGCCGCCTGGCGCCCCGAACCTGACCCCAAGCCCCGCGTCGACGGCCCCCAGGTCGCCTTCGTGGTCGGCCCCGAGGGCGAAGAGATCCACTGCGACGAACACGGCCGGGTCAAGGTGCAGTTCCCCTGGGACCGCTACGCCGAACCGGATGACACTGCTAGCTGCTGGATCCGCGTCGCCCAGGGCTGGGCCGGCGGCGGCTACGGCAGCATCGCCATCCCGCGGATCGGCCATGAGGTGATCGTCAGCTTCCTGGAGGGCGACCCGGATCAGCCGCTGATCACCGGGCGCACCTACCACGCGGTCAATACCGCGCCCTATACGCTGCCCGAGCACAAGACGCGCACCGTGATCCGCACCCAGAGTCACCAAGGTGACGGCTTCAACGAACTGCGCTTCGAGGACCAGGCCGACCAGGAGCAGATCTGGTTGCACGCCCAGAAGGACCTGGAACTGCTCACCAACAACGACCGCACCGAGGCCGTCGGCAACGACAGCTACCTCAGCGTGCGTAACGACCGCATCAGTGAGATCGACAGCGACGATCACCACACCGTCCACGGCCAGCGCCATGAGCACACCGAAGGCAGCCAGCACCTGATCGTCCAGGGCACGTTGCACGTCAAGGCCGGCCAGGCCTGGCTCACCGAAAGCGGCCGCGAACTGCATATCAAGGCCGGCCACAAGGTCGTGCTCGACGCCGGCAGCGAACTCACCCTCAACGCCGGCGGCAGCTTCCTCAAGCTCGACGGCGGCGGCGTGACCATCAGCGGCCCCAGCGTCAAGATCAACGCCGGCGGCAGCCCCGGCTCGGGCAGCGGCCAAGCCGCCGAAGCGCCGCTGCTGCCGGGAAGAGCGGTGGCGGAGGTGCATGAGGCGATACCGCCCACCTCGCTACCCAAGCTCAAGGACTTCCAACTGAGCGAGGCCGCCCTGATGCCGCTGTGCGGCAAGATCAACGACACCCAATGCAGCCGCGAGGACTGTCCATGTCTGGCTGGCTGACGCAACTCCCCGAACGCACGCGAGGGACGGGAGAACTGGCGTCCTGGGTCGACGCTCAGCGGCCCGTCTATCTGGTCCTCGACCAGCGTCGTTACCCCGAGGCCAGCGCTGACCTGCTAGGGAAACCGGGCAAGTACGACTTCGTCACGCTCTTCGCCACCACGCCGTTGGCGCCGCTGATCGACGCCAGCCCCTGGCTCATCGAACTCGAAGTTGGCAGCGAGGCCTGGCAGTACGGCGAGGCGCTATGCCGAGAGCAGCGCTTGGGCTGGAGCTTCCAACCGGCGCATAACACCCGGCTGGACGACCTGGTCGATCATCTGCGCCGCCTGTTCGTGCTTGACGATCCCCACGGCGGCCAGTCGCTGATCAATATCCAGGACCCCGCCGCCTGGACGGCGCTATTGGCGACGCTTCCCGGCACGTCGCTGCCAGCGTGGCTTGCCCCCTTAGGTCGAGTCTTTACACCGATACCGCAGCGGCACTGGCTCGCTTGGCACGAGGTAGCTGAAAGTGAGGTTGCGCACGAGATCTTGCCGCTGACCCGAGAGGGAGAGGCTGCCCTGCGTGCGGCCCCCGGCGCTTGGTGGCTGAGCCGAACCACGGAGACGCCGCTGTACGAACTGCCAGAGGCGTGGCTGGCGCGGCTTGCACGGTTGAATCGCGCCGGGATAACCCGTGCCGATCACTTGCGACGCCTGCTAGAGATGATCTGCCAGCCCGATGACCTCCTCCCCTCGGCGGTCGAGCAGACGCTTGTCGCGTCGCTTCCCCCGCGTAAGAAAGTCCATGCCTTGGAGAGCCTGACATGAGTGCAGGATCACGTATCCCCACCCCGGACGATCCCATCATGATCGGTGTGTACGTCGCGCCTGATGAAGAGGGCGGCAACGTCGAATCCGCTTGTCAGCATGTCTGCGAAGAGCAGTGCTGGGCCGATATTCTCTACCTGCCGGGGACCCACACGTTCTGGCTGCTGACCAAGGATGTCTCCGATACGTTGCTAGAGGCTGCCGAACAGCTTAAGACGTGGACGCAAGAAGAGGATGCCGGCGAGCGGCTGCGGCTGCTCAATGAAGAGGCGGGGCTGATGGAGTGCCTGCTGCCGACCAGAGCCGAGAATTTCCTCGACGATGCCGAGCGGGCACGTTTCCAAGAGTGCTTCGAGCGGCTGGTGGAGATCACAGCGGCTGAAGAATCGACGTTGGAAGAGCGTATCGCACATCAGCGCACGCTCATGCAGCAGCTATGGCGCCACTCGGCGCCAGTGGCGCTGAGCCGTTGGATCAGTCGGCGCATCAGTCCCGAGGCATATGACCTGGAGGAAGAGCTCCGGCGCCTTTATCGCCAGGGCCTGAATCGTGCACAGGAAGCGGGCTATCACCTTGAGGGCGAGCGCTATTACGGCCCCTGGGAAGCCGAAATCGAGCGTGCGCTGGAAACCTATCGGACGTGCCGAGCCGAGGCGCAGCGGCAGTACCACTTCAACCCAGGGAGCGGCGGTGAGCCCACGCCTTTCTCGTTGCAAGAGGTGCTCGCCGAGTATCAAACCTTCATTGAATTATGCGAATCCAACCCTCCCGAAGAAGCGGCGCAGGCGTGCGGTTTTGTCGGCCATGTTCAGGAGCTCGCGGCGCAACAGGAGAGTAAGTATAAGGACTACTTGGACAGCATACTGACGCTGGCTTCCCTGGGGGTGGCGACACCAGAGCTGGCGTTGTCGCCGCCGGGGTCTATGGAAGAAGGGGTCGAGGCTTTCGATGACTACTGCCGTGCGCTCAAGGAGGGCGTCGAGTTACACCAAGCGGTGGAAGAGAAGCTCAGCGAATGGGAGTCCGGTACCGCTGGGCATGCCCAACTGCCGATCTTTCTGTTCGAGGATGAGCGCCGTCAGTACGAAGCGTTGCAAGAGTCGCTGGCCGATCTCTTCAAGCAAGCCGATCAGGCCGTCAATAAGATGACGCCTGGTCGAGTGCTGATCTGGCATACCGATATCGACGATGACCGCCATGCCATGGGGTATCAGAAGCGCGAGATCGAGCTTCTGGTACGGCGTGACTTCCCGCTTCGTGAGTTCAGCTCACCGAAAGCAGAGCAATCGCTCAGCCATCTCAGCCTCTATCAACTGATCCCGGCCATGAGCGCCAGCGAGCGGCAGCGGCTCGATGCCGCCATCAATGCCGATGGCGTGCTCCCGGCCCATTTGTGGGAGGCGCCAGAAACGGCACTCTCACAGTGGTTGCAAGGACGCGGCTGTGAAGCGATAGAGCACCGTCCCGACTGGCACGATGAGTCGCTGGGATTCTTTCAGCCCGAGCGCTTCTTCGCCTATCTCGAGGAACAGGGCCACGAGGTGGAATCCCTTGACGACGCGAGCAAGGAGGCATGGGGGAAGGCGTTGCAGAAGCTCCTGTTCATGGGGCCGAGCCGAGAGCAGCTCCGGCTCTTTGACGCCAGTGCCCAGGCCCAGATGATGCGACTGGTAGGTATGGCCCGCTATGACCTCAATGAAGAACGTGACGAGGGCGACCGCGATACCCCTTGGGAGGTCGTCGCTCAGCAGCCGACGCTGACGTTCTTCGATGCCGACGTTGAAATGAGCAGCGGCGGTAGTAGCGATCTGAGCACTACGCGGCGCGATGAGCTGGCCATCAAGCACACCCCTGATGGCGATTGGCAGTTCGATGACGGTGACCCCAACAGTACCTCGGCTGATGTCACCTACCGCTGGGAAGCCAAGGGCACCTTTAGCCTCGCCCGTGGCGAGCTACCGTTGGGCCGTTTGGTGCTGCCCCGGGAAGAACAGGCGCGCTCGGTGATGGCGACCCTCTCAGAGCGTAATGAAGAGCGTGACCTGGGCCGTTATGCCTTGGTGCTGGATGCCGTCGCCAAGGGCTTTGCCGGCGCCAGCCTGGCGCTTGCTGCCGAGACGGGCTTCTCCCTGGACGACGATGGACTTAGCATCACCGGGGTCGACTGGGCAAAAAGGGAAGCCGAAGGCCCAACCTTGGAAGCCTTTGCCGGCGCGCGGCTAGGCATCGAAAGCCGCTGTGCCTTGAGCTGGGAGCCTCCCGAGAACCTGCAGCGTATCCTACCCAGCCGCGCCGCACTCTCCGATATGGACATGCAGCGTGCCAGCCAGTCACTGACGGGGTGGCGAGCCCTCGGCACGGCCACCCTGGGGGGCGAGGTTGCTGCAGGCTTGGGGGGCAAGCTTGGCCTCGCGCTGGGCATCCAGAACGGCAAGTTCGTGCTGCGCGTGGCGGCGCGTGTCGTGATCGGCAAAGGGGCTGGCGGCAGCCTCTCCGTCGAGCTGGATGTCGACAGCCTCGACCTATGGCTGGCCATGCTCCACCGCGCCATGGTGGACAACAACTACGTCAAGCCCGAGTGGATCGACGAAGAGGCTTATGAAAGCATGAGCTTGCTTGGCTATCTGGCTACCACCACTCTGCTCAATGTCGGCCTTCTCGCCGCCCGCGGCAAGGCTGGTATCGAGCGGCTGTACAGCGCCATGACCGGCGGGCAGAATGCGGGGCCGATTGCGTATGTCATTACCAACGACCCGCGACAAGATCAAATGCGTAACTGGGTGCAGCAGTTAACGCCGGAGGCATTAGGTGCACTGCTTTACCTGCTTATCAGTACGCCACGAGAATTTGACGTCGAAGAGGTGGGCAGAGGCCGAGGTCGTAGTGCCAGCGGACCCTTCAGTGCCGAGGAAGCACTGGACTTTCAGCAAATCGCCATATCTAAATGCTTGGGCTGGATCGTGGAAGGGGTAACTATGAATGTTTATGGCCCACTGTGCTACCTAAGCCGTGAGACTCCGACCCCGGCACAATACTTGTTCACCAAAGCAGTGGTTAGGATGACCGCTGATGGCCAGCCACCTCACAATTATCCAGGTACAGCTTATGATAACCATAAATACGACTTGGATCAGTTTATGCGTAGGGAGTCAGGTATCATAAATGACTCTGTTGTTGAATCAAAGGAAAACTACGATCGCTATTCTAAGGGCCTAGGTACACCAATTTGTGCGCGTTAAGATAATTGATATATCAAGGAAAATAATGATGCGACTCATAACATGGATAATGCTGGCTACTTTGTTGATTTCGCCGCTGGCAATCCCTACGTCCTTAGCCTTGGATGATAAGGCCAAAGCAGCTAAGGAAGAAGGAATGCGGCTGTGGGGTATACATCAGTGGGAAACAATGCAGCCTCCGCTTGAAATTGCTGCTGATAGCGGCGACGTAGAGTCAATGTACTACCTTGGCGAGGCGAATCGGTTACTAAGTCGTGGTCTTTCGCAGGCTGCACTGGAGTGGTATCACAAGGCCGCACAGCATGGCGACCCCTATGCCATGCTACGGCTATTCGATGGCGGTGCCTGTGAGCTTGGTGATGTATGCCCAGCGAATGGCGATGACTGGCCCCAGGCCGCCCTCGAAATGACGCTGCCCAAGGCAGAAGCGGGCGATGCCGAGGCCATGGGTGCGCTGTACGATATTTATTACTACGTTGAAGATCCCGACGAAGAAAAAGCCATGGAATGGCTAGTGCGCTCTGCCGAGGCGGGCAACGTTGAGTCCATGAACTGGTTGGGCCGATTAGCGCGTAACGATGAAGAGAAGTACGACAGCGACACCGAGCGCTTGGAAGCTGCGGAGTCGTGGTTTCGTATGGCGGCGGAAGCAGGCTATGCGCCTGCTATGAATAACCTTGCGTCGATATTAACCAACCTTGAGCTTTATGAAGAAGCGTGGAAATGGATAATTAATGCATCTGAGGCTGGGCATATCAATGGACGTCGCTGGGTGGCAGCATGCCATATTGTACCTGAAGCTAAAGGGCGGAGTTTATGTCAAGGTGCTCCTGAGGCAACGCCAGCCATAGGGTGGGGTGTCATGCTCGCTATTAATGAGGAAGTTCCGGCGGCGTACTCTGCTACGACTATTGAAAGATATAAAGAAAAGCTCACACCCGAACAGCGCGAAGAGGGTGAGGCCATGATGGACGAATGGCTTAACCGCGAGCCTCCGCTTTCCTACTTCCCCGAAAAATTTGGACCCTGATGTTTTTACCTATGCGATCAATCACCAAGAGCATGATGGCGGGGCTGACGTTAACAACGCTAATGTTGTCTTCAGCTTGGGCGCTGGATGAAGAGGCTCAAACTGCCAAGGAGGCAGGGGTACGACTATATAGTGCCCATCAGTATGAAGCTAGTATTCCCTATTTAGAAGCTGCAGCCGAAGCCGGCGATGTAGACTCGATGTATTATCTTGGAGAAGCTACTAGGGGGGAGACTTCTCTAGATTGGTATCACCGCGCCGCTCAGCATGGTGACCCATACGCGATGCTCCGCTTACGATCGAGCGGTGCCTGCGAAAGGAAGGACATCTGCCCAGCTAATGGTGAGGATTGGGGTGAAGCAGCCCTTCATGCCGCCCTGCCCATGGCCGAGTCAGGAGATGCCGACGCTATGTTTGCACTCTATCCAGTGTACGCCACCCTTGGATACCCCTCGGCCCCTCTGAAATGGCTGAAGCAAGCGGCTGAAGAGGGGAATGTGGAAGCACAGCACAGGTTGGGGCAGCGAATACAAGATGATCGGACTGCCTATTCAGATGAAACTGAACGTCTGGAGGCTGCAGAGCCGTGGTTTCGAAGGGCTGCAGAAGCTGGTTATCCACGAGCTATGAGCGCTCTTGCACGTCTCTTGAACGAACAAGGTCATTATGATGAGTCTTGGGAGTGGATGCTGAAGGCTTCTGAGGGAGGGCATATTAACGCCAGGCAGTGGCTTGCCTATTGCTACATAGAGCCGGACGAAGAGAATAACGGTATGTGCCAAGTGGAGAAAGAGCCTGGAAAGGGCTGGGCCATACTCTTGGCAGTTAATGAGGAAGCGCCGAATATGCACGTCGAAAGTGCGCTGAGATATTACGGTGACAGTGATGATGTGACTGTGGAACATCGTGAAGAAGGTGAGCACATGATGGAGGAGTGGCTCAATCGCGAACCACCTCTCTCCTATTTTCCAATGAAGTTTTTTGGGCCTCATGGACGTTAATGTCATGGCGATGATTTTTGTTATGCAAGTAACTACTAAGTTGATGTGAATCGGAGTGGTTGTTGATGGAAAATTCTAGTTCATACAGGGCTAAGTCAGTTAATAGACTGGCGCAGCGCTATATGAATTCTTATCAGTGTGTTTTTATATAGCAAAGCCATGCCGGGGTGTCGCCCTAGCCAGGAAAATACTAAATATGTTCACGTCAAGGAGTGATTATATGAAAGGCGCAGGAAAATTTATCTCCGTGCTGTTATTTGTTTTTATTTTAGTAGGGTGTTCAAAGGAGGAGCGTGAGGCAAGCAGCCTTTATGAGGCTTTGCTGGAGGATATAGCAGAAATTGATGCGCTCAGCTCTGATGCTTCTATTAGTGATAAATTGACTGCTTATAGCAAAGCTAGACACAAGATAGAGACCATCCGTACGAGATATGCGGACACCAAAAAGGGAGATGAGCTCCAAGGAAATGCTGTCTTAGCATCTTCTCAGTCTGTTGAAGATATACTTTTAAAGGCAGATGCTGTTGAAGATGAAGCCTCTGAGCTTCTTTCTGAAAATCAGGCTGAATTTATCGTCGTCAGTACAATTCCCATTCCAGAGGTAAGGAATTCGCGTTTGGAGAGTCATGGGATTTCGTTAGCGAGGCAAGGGGATATTGAAGAAGCAAAGGCTGTCGTTCCACATCTCATTAATTCACTGAGCATGGGCATCGTCCAGCTCGAGATCGCCAAAGCATATCAGCAGAATGGTGATCTAGAAGAAGCAATGCGTCTTTCCTTGAGAGCCAATGATACAATTTCTCAGTACGATTTCGATGAGGACATCTGTAGTACAGAAAATTGTGATAATGAAGAGACAAGAAAAAGACTGGTGGAAACTGAGCTTCGCATGGTGAGAACTGACCTCTACTCTTCATGATAAAATATGAATCGCCCCGGGTTGCATAGACATTTCCAGGCCCAGTACTGAAGGCATCGCCAGGCACCATACCTCAGTCCCTGGAAGGGGAGACGGCCAGCCCTGTATCAAGAGCGTCAGCCTGTGCGATAAAGTCTTGCGGACGACGTTTCTGAAAGGTGTTCAGGTTGGCGAGTTTCCAGCGCAGGGCCGGCAACTGCTCGGCATGCGGACATTGCAGCAATGACCAGTCGGTTGCACCAGGGACAGCCCGCTCAGGAACTGCCGGTGAGCATCACTCAGCCGTAGCGCCAGTTCATTCCGCAGCCGGGCATGGCCTTCATGGCGAAGATGTTGTTGCCGTACACTTCTGGAGCGATGCTTAACAGCAGGCGAACGGTGTCGGCGTAATGTTTATCCATGAGGGTTCAGACTCAGTAAGGTGCCGTCATCGAGGCGACTCATCCAGCGCTTGTTGCTGCCGGTGCGTACCGGATACTGCTCCAGCAGCGCATCGGCGTCGGCCACACCAGTCTCCCGTGCCCAAGTCAGGAATAGGCGCACGGCTTTGACGCTGGTGCAGCAGGCCAGCAGGCGCCCGAGTACATCCTTACGCGGCGATCGCAGGCCGTCGAACAGGTTGCGGGCCTCTTCGAGGCTTTCCCGGGTGCCAGTCTCGTAGAGCAGTTCCAGAACGGCACGCTCCGGTACGGCTACCTGTAGTCCTGCCGCCTGTCCCGGTGGTGTGTGCAGAGTCTTGTCGGCGAGCGCATCATCGGGCCAATCGAACAGCCTGGCGTTGACGTACCGTGCCGGGAACCGCTTAGTGAACCAGGCTGGCAGTGTAAAACGGGCGTCACCCCAGAGCACCAAGGTCTCCCGGGAGGCCAGGTTGTGTCGCACCCCCTGCATCGCCAAAGCGCTCTTGCCCCCCACATGCAGGCCGGCGACCCTCTCCTGCAGGAATCGCAGGGCCCCGCTGACGTCGAAGTCGTCATTCGGGAAGGCATAGACGCCATGCGCCAGGCGCACTAGCCAGCCGCTCTCCGCGTAGCGGGCGGCCAACTGGGGCGACACGCCGAAGGATTCGAGCATGGCGAGGTCGAACGGCGCCCCACGGGGGAGTTCCGTCAACAAACGCTTGATTACCTGATGCCTGGTATTTCTACTCATGGTTTAAATATAGTGCAGTAACTAATCATGCGCTACGCAGAGACAGAGAAATGCATGGAAATTATCCTCATGATTGAATTTGGCGTATAAATCTAATCAAGCGCGACCCCCAAGGCAGGCATCGCGCAGCGAGACATGCCATATTACTGGCCACGCCTCCCAGCATTGACACCCGGCGCCCCTCGGCGGCATGATTCTGTGATGATCCGATTTCAACCGACACGCCGTATTCGCCAGTGGTGGCGCTCCTGATCAGGGGCGGCACGCTGACGAGTGAACAATGCCGCCGTCAGGGCGGCATTTTTGTGTCTGCTGACTCCCTGCACGGCTGGCGCGGCCCCTAAGAACACTGGGTAACGGCGCCGATTAGCGATAGCACACATCATAGGGAACACAGAGTCATGGCCATGTCCGTGCTGATGATCGATAACTACGACAGCTTCACCTACAACGTGGTGCAGTATCTGGCCGAGCTGGGGGCCGAGGTGCACACTTTCCGCAACGACGCCATCACCATTGACGAGATCGAGGCGCTGGCGCCAAGCCATCTGGTGGTCTCTCCCGGCCCGTGCACGCCCAACGAGGCGGGCATCTCGATGGCCGCCATTGAGCACTTTGCCGGCAAGCTGCCGATACTGGGCATCTGCCTGGGCCACCAGGCCATCGGCCAGGTCTACGGCGGCGAGGTGGTACGTGCCCCCCAGGTGATGCACGGCAAGACCTCCAGGGTGCGCCACGGCGGCCATGGTGTGTTCGCCGGCCTCGAGGACCCGCTGGAGGTAACCCGCTATCATTCCCTGGTAGTGGCCGCCGAGACCCTGCCCGAGTGCCTGGAAGTGACCGCCTGGGTGGATGACAGCGACGTCACCCCTGGCTTGATCATGGGCCTGCGCCACAAGACACTGGACATCGAAGGGGTGCAGTTCCACCCCGAGTCGATCCTGACGCGCCAGGGGCACGAGCTCCTGCAGAACTTTCTTTCACGTCGCGCCTAACGGAGACAGCCCCATGCAGATGCGAGAGGCCATCGACGCCGTGATGCGCGGCCAGAGCCTGACGTTCGACCAGACCCACGCGGTAATGCGCACCATCATGACCGGCGAGGCCACCGACGCCCAGATCGGCGGCTTCCTGATCGCGCTCTCGATGAAAGGCGAGAGCGCCGAGGAGATCAGCGCCGCCGCCCAGGTCATGCGCGAGCTGATGACCCCGGTGAGCGTGCACGGCGAGAACGTCGTCGACATCGTCGGCACCGGCGGCGACGGCGCCAACCTGTTCAACGTCTCCACCGCCTCCAGCTTCGTCGCCGCGGCGGGCGGCGCCCATGTCGCCAAGCACGGCAACCGCAGCGTCTCTTCCTCCTCCGGCAGCGCCGACCTGTTCGCCGTGGCCGGCATCAAGATCGAGCTCGACGCCGAGCAGGTGGCGCGCTGCATCGACCAGGTCGGGGTCGGCTTCATGTTCGCGCCGATGCACCACCAGGCCATGCGCCACGCCATCGGCCCGCGCCGCGAGATGGGCGTGCGTACCCTGTTCAACATCCTCGGCCCGCTGACCAACCCGGCCGGCGCTCCCAACCAGCTGCTCGGTGTCTACGACCCCAAGCTGGTGCGGCTGATGGCCGAGGTGCTCAAGCGCCTGGGTAGCCGCCATGTGATGGTGGTCCACGCCGAAGATGGCCTCGACGAGATCTCGCTGGCCGCGCCGACCCGGGTCGCCGAGCTCAAGGAGGGCGAGATCGTCGAGTACACCATCGCCCCCGAGGACTTCGGCATCGAGCGCCAAGCGCTGACGCCGCTCAAGGTGGTCACCGCCGAAGACAGCCTGCGCCTGGTGCACGAGGCCCTGGCCGGCGACGGCCCCGCGGCGGATATCGTCGCCCTCAATGCCGGCGCCGCCCTTTACGTATCCGGCATTGCCGATACCCTGAAGGAAGGGGTGGCCATGGCCCAGGACGCCCAGGCCTCCGGGCTGCCGCGGGAAAAGATGAAAGAACTGGCCGACTTCACCCGGGTGTTTGCCGACTGACGGCACCCTGCAATGCTGCTACGGGGACATAGCGACATGACAACCACACAGGGCATGCCCACCATCCTCGCGCAGATCCTGGCGCGCAAGGACGAAGAAGTACACGAGCGCAGCCTGGCGGTGACCGAGACCGACCTGCTGGCCCTGGCGCGCCAGCAGAGCGCGCCGCGCGGCTTTATCAAGGCGCTGGACGAACGCATCGAGGCCGGCGACCCGGCAGTGATCGCCGAGATCAAGAAGGCCTCGCCCTCCAAGGGCGTGATGCGTGAAGACTTCCGCCCCGGCGAGATCGCCACCAGCTACCAGGCCGGCGGTGCCGCCTGCCTCTCGGTGCTCACCGACGCCGACTTCTTCCAGGGCCACGAAGACTTCCTGATCGAAGCCCGTGAAGCCTGCGACCTGCCGGTGATCCGCAAGGACTTCATCACCCACGGCTACCAGGTCAGCGAAGCCCGCGCCATCGGCGCCGACTGCATCCTGCTGATCGTCGCCGCGCTGGACGACGCGCGTATGCTCGACCTCTACCAGCAGGCCGAAGCACTGGGCATGGACGTGCTGGTGGAAGTGCACGACCAGCGCGAACTCGAGCGCGCCCTGCGCCTGGAGCTCTCGCTGGTGGGCATCAACAACCGCGACCTGCACACCTTCGACACCCGCCTGGAGACCACCTTCGAGCTGCTGTCGCAAATCCCCGAAGGCGTTACCGTGATTACCGAGTCCGGCATCCACACCCGCGACGACGTACTGCGCATGCGCGAGCACGACGTGCACGGCTTCCTGGTCGGCGAAGCCTTCATGCGCGAAGAGGACCCCGGCGAAGCCCTGCGGCGGCTGTTCTTCTAAACCGGAAACCAACCAGCAGCACCAACAACGGGCAGCCCAGGCTGCCCGATGTGCGTTATGGGAGGAGGGCGCGCCTAGCGCGACGTTACGCGAACCTTGGCCGACAGCCAGGCGCCTTCTGCGCATTTCATGCGCTTCGCCTCGATGCTGCCGTTGACCCGTGCACTGGGCAGCAGGATGGCCTGGTCGGTAGCCACCAGCAGGCCCTCGACGCGCCCGGCAACGCTGATCAGCCGAGCCTCGATGCGGCGGGAGACGCCCCCCGTCTCGGTGATGGTGACAGGCTGCTCCGGCGCCTCGACGTCGCCTTCGATGGTACCGTGGATCACCAACGGCTGGCGGGCGCGCACCTTGCCTGCAATGCGCAGGGTCTCGCCGATCAGGCTGCCGTCGGGTGCTGACAAGCGCTGGGTGGGTGCCACCAGGGGCACCGTCGGCAAGCTAACCTTGGCGGGTTGTTCGGCCCGGAGCGACGGCGTGGCGGGCTCCTGGGGCGGGGCGAGTTGATGCTGGGGGGAAGCGTGCACGGGAGAGGCCTGGTTGGCCACGGCACGCTTGCGCATACGCCGCTTGCCATCCAGCATGATCAGGATGAGCGCCACTACGCCCGCGATGAATAACGCGTCTCCGCCCCCCATAGCTGCCCCTTGATAGAAGTAAGATGCCCAGCGTCAGTATAGGCGGCTCGCGCGAGGGGCAGAAAACACGACTAACGGCCATTTTCAAGGGCTACTCTTGCCTTTGCTCTTACCCTGATGCGGCAATACTCCTAGCATCGCATTGTTCCCCCTTACGCTACCCGGAGCCTTTCCCTATGTTCAGCAAGCACAAGCCCACCAGTGTTCCTGCCGATCATACGGGGTCGCCTCCCGCTTCCTCATACACGGCCCCAAGCAGGGACGAGCCGCGCAGCGGTAACGGGCGCCCGGCCACCATCGGCGCCCATACCAGCATCGAAGGCAGCGTCGTCGGTGAGGAGGAGCTGATCATCGACGGCCAGGTAGTCGGCACGGTGGAGTTCAAGCGCAACACCGTCAGCATCGGCAACGACGGCCGCGTAGAGGGCGATATCGTCGCACAGACGCTAAACGTGGCCGGCAGCGTAGAAGGGCGCCTGATCGCCTCGCACAAGATCACCGTTCACCACACCGCGCAGATCACCGGCACCATCATCACCCCCTGCCTGGTGCTCGAGGACGGCGCCGTCTTCCAAGGCAACATCGATATGGACGCCGAGAACGACGTCCTGCGCTCCGCCTTCGGCGGCAGCGTCAGCAAGCCGGCGCCCCAGCCTTACGCCCAACACGACGCCGAGCCCACAATCGACGATGACGACGCCGACGAATCCGCCGAAGCGGAAACACAGCGCGAAGAGAACACCTGAGCCAACCAACGGCTACAGCGCCACTAGCACCACAAACAACGGGCAGCCAAGGCTGCCCGTTTCCGTGCAAGTAAGCCATTACTTACCCATCACTAACCCAGTGCAAAGCCACGAACTGCGTTGATAAGTGGCGCCTGATTCGTTTTGCCGGCAAGAGCCATCCCGCCTAGTATGAATCCCTAAGGCCGCTGAGACGGCTGTAGAAAAATGCGTACGTACGGGACTATCGCATCAACGCGATATGCATTCTCGGGGCGGTAGCGTGCCTAACGATTGCCCATCGACAGGGAGATGGCATTGATCACCGGCATTAACCACGTCACCTTGGCCGTCAGCGATCTCGAGCGTGCATTCGCCTTCTATACCGAGGTGCTAGGCCTCAAGCCCATCGCTAAATGGACGCGTGGCGCCTACCTGCAAGCCGGCGACGACTGGATCTGCCTCTCGCTTGATGCCGAAGCACGCAGTGCTCCCCATCCTGATTACACCCACCTGGCCTTTTCCGTACCCAGCCAAGCCTTCAACGACACGGCTGACGCCATCCGTGCCTGCAACGCCACCATTTGGAAGCACAACCGCAGCGAAGGGGATTCCCTCTACTTCCTAGACCCCGATGGGCACAAGCTGGAGATCCACTCCGGTGACCTTAAAAGCCGCTTGGCGGCGCTCAGGGAACAGCCCTATGACGGGCTGAAGTGGTTTGTTCAACAGCAAAAGGATGATTGAAACCGGCAAATGCAGCGCGCTCGCGACTTCTGCATAAGTTGCCGAGCTATACTTAGTTTCTTTAGGTATCAATGGGTTAGGTGCAAAGAAAGCAGGCTAGATAAGATTGTTGAACACGCCGGCGCGTTCAAGATAATGAACGAGCGTGCTATCCAATACCTGTTATTTGCGCGATAGCGAGCGAGATCCAATATCAGCCTAGTACATGAAGCAAAAAAATGCTGTATATCCAAGGGTCATCACCTAATGTAGTGGGTGCTGGTTCCATCTGGCCTTCCGTTCTACCACCATAGTCCCTGTCATGATCACACTGTGATGGGGAGACCATGGATCAGAACCAGCTCTACGAACGTATTCTCGGCCTTTCTACCCCGTGGTTCGTCAGCGATGTGGACCTTGATGAGATCAGTGGTTTGGTCGAGGTGCAGGTCGAGTGCGATACCTCTGCGAATCTGTGCTGTCCCCAGTGTGATAAGCCCGCTCCACGTTACGACAAGCGACGCCGCCAGTGGCGTCATCTCGACACCTGTCAGTTCCAGACCAAGGTGGTGGCGGATGTGCCTCGTGTCCGCTGTCCAGAGCATGGCTGTCTGACGATCCAGGTGCCCTGGGCAGAAGGCAACAGTCGCTACACCGCGCTCTTTGAGGCCCTGGTGATTCAATGGCTGAAGGAAGCATCGATCCAGGCTGTCAGTCGGCAACTGCAACTGGGCTGGACGGCCATTGACGGCATCATGAAGCGGGCAGTTCGGAGAGGCCTGGCGGCAAGGACATCCCCGGATGTGCGCTTTCTATCAGTGGATGAAACCGCCTTCCGTAAGGGCCACGACTACGTCACCATCCTCTCGAATCACCAAGGGCGGGTAATTGTCGTCGAAGATGGCAAGTCTGCCGACAGTCTGTCGCGATGCTATTTGTCGCTCACGAAAGCGCAACGCGCCAGTATCGAATCCGTCTCAATGGACATGAGCCCTGCCTATCGCAAGGCCACGTTCGTTCATGTTGAGAAGGCGCGCCGCAAGATTGCCTTCGACCACTTTCATATCGCCCAGACCCTGAACGATGCGCTTAATGCGACGCGTAAGTCCGAACTCCATTCGGTAGACGCCTCTCTGCGCCGGACAGCCCATCAGTCGCGCTACTCTTGGCTGAAGCGCCGAGACAGGCTCGATGAGCGAGAGCGCGCCACTCTCAATTGGCTATCGAGCCAGTTCTCGAATACCACGATCGCGTGGTACCTCAAGGAAAAAGCGCGGAACATCTGGAAAGGTAACCGCGTGCGTGGTGCCCGAGCCGCTTGGCAAGAGTGGATTCGGTTGGCCAAGGCGTCTGATATTCGGCCGGTGGTGACCGCTGCCGAGCAAGTGGAAGAGAAACTTTGGGGCATTCTCAACGCCATGCGGCTGAAGGCTTCCAACGGACTGGCCGAGGCACTGAACGGCAGGATCCGGGGCCTGCGAGTCAGGGCTAAGGGATACCGCAGCAAAGAGCGCTTCAAAACGGCGATCCTGTTTCATTTCGGCGGGCTGGAAATGACTCCTAACCCACTGAAATAAGGGAAGAGCCATATCCAAACAGTATATTGAGGCTGGCTGATATGAGAACAAAGTATAGGAAATGAAATTGACAGACCTCTGCCTATCATCAAACCTTAAGACCAAGCGGTCGCCGGTAAGCAAGTCGTGATTTGCTGTACAGGACGACCGCTTGGTCTTAAGGCAGAGAAGAGGCCAGCAATTGCTCCTTCCCCTCGCTCGCTTTCGGCTAGCTGCCGGCGCATCCATTTTCGGTTGCAAATGTCAGTGCAGCGCCATCAGCAAATAACAAGGTGGTAGTGTCGGACGATTCCACATTTGTCACACTGCTTGCAGAGCAAGCAGTCCGCCAAATGCGGCCTCGCCGCACACCACGACGTTATGTGTCAGGGAGTAGTCAATGACCGAAGAAGTAGAAAAAGAATACGGAGCACTTTTAGTCGACACCTCAATATTTGATGGAAATGGTTTGCGACTTGAAAAAGGGCTACTAGGTAAACTATCTCAGTTTAAAAAAAGTCCTATTGAATACCTCTTTCCTGATGTGATTAAAAATGAGGTCAAAAGCCACCTCGAAAGTAAGATTAAAGTATCAAAAGCTGCTTTAGAAAAAGCCTTGAATGATGCTGGGGACCACCTGTTTTTTGAAGGTAGCGAGCTAAATCCTGCTAAACAGGTACTTATAGACAGCAAAGAAATCGAAGGTCTTGCTGAGAGCAGAGTTGAAAAATTTATAGATTCTACAGGAGCATTGGTATTAGATAGTGGCGATTACGTATCGGTGTCAGATCTTCTTACGGAATATTTCTCAAATAAGCCACCATTCGCCGAGACTGGGAAAAAGAAGAATGAATTTCCAGATGCCATCGTGCTTATGGCTGTTGAGGAATGGGCCGATGAAAATGACATTGACGTATTAGCAGTAGCCAAAGATGGAGACTGGAAAAGTTACTGTGAATCATCGGATCGAATAGATTATCAAGAAGACCTGTCGAAAGGCCTATCCAGCTTTAACAGGACTAATGCTCCGTACGCGCTATTAGCTAACCTAGAAAAAGCCCTAAACGAAGGTACTGCTGATACTTTCCTGTCATCAATTGAATCAGGGCTGGAGTCTGTTTTTGATGGTTTTACCCCTGATCAAGACGCTGATTCACACCTATATTGGGAGCCTGAAGGCTGTCACGGGTGGTTTAAAGAGTTTGAGCTTTTGGATAAAGAGTTCCGGATAATTGATAAAGATGAAGATTGGGTTGTATTGGAAGCGTTAGCAAATATCACTGTAGAGGCGGAGGGTGAATTCTCTCTTTCAGTCTATGACTCGATAGATCGTGATCATGTCTATATGGGCGGTATTACCGCAACGGCAGTTGAAGAATTTCAGTCAGAAATACTTATTACGATATCTGGTGATCTTGATGGCCCAATCGGCGATCTTACGGTGGATGAAATTGAGGTTGTAAGTCCTATTGGAGCAATTGATTTCGGAACGATTGAACCCGATTATAGTGAATACGACTAGAGCACATAACAAGGCGCTGCTACGGAAAATTTGGTCGCTGGCGCTCCCAAATTACCGCAGAGCGCGGCGTTAGCTCAGGAAACTCAAATGGACGCAAACGATATACTTAAGGCCATCAGCAAGAACCTGTCGGAACGTAAAAGTGCCGCTGCCCTCAGCAATTACGAGGTTCTGTGCAACAATATTGGGCATCTCAACCGGAGTCTTGAGGAATCGCTTTCACAACTTGTAGGCATTTTGGAGACCGTTGCTGCCGAATTCTCGAATGAGAGTCGCCTCGCCGCTGAATACCAACACGGGGAAGCGAAAGCGCCGTTTACGGCAGTCATTCCCACGATTCTTCGGAATAGCCTTTCTATCCTTCGAAAGTTCGTCCAACAAGCCTCCCCCGATGACCGGAATGGTGTGACGGTTGATACTGTTGGCCAATTACGAAGAAGTTTCGATGACTACAATGAGTTGGCGACCACAACGCGTCAGCTTGTCGACAGCCTCGTATCTGATGGGTATCAAATGCTGAAGCTTGAGGCTGAGGAGCTGAACTACCATGTTTTGGTATCGCTCAATAGCTTTGACAGGTTCGCGACGCGATCGATTCGCCAAGCACTTTTCAACCAAGAGGTGGAAGACACGTTGAACGAGTTCCGCCAGCTCTCGTTTTCGCAATGGAAGAACTCAGCGATCACGAGGTGTCAACAGCCGACCTTCGCCAATAAGGTAGATTACATCCTTGGGATAGTCGGTCCAGCCAGCAACCCCAATCTTTCCGACACCCTTAAGAACCTGTTCAAGTTCTCATCGGAGTTTACGCACATTGGCTATGTATCAACGTTCTTTACCTCTGGTCAGGAGAGCGAGGTCATTTTCGGAGACGATCAAGGTCCGTATCTGCCTAGCACCGAAAACTTCAGTGAACTTAAGTATGAGATGCTTGATGCGATTATCCAGTTGCTTAGTGACGTGTATTTGCCGTGCCTCGTAAGAGCATTGCAGGGGATCTTGGTGCCGGATGCAGCAGACCCTCTGCGGCAGGCGCTCGAAGACATCAGTAACGCACAGAAGCAAGCATTGGCGTCAAGGAACTGCGAATACTACTTCTTTGTAAAGTCCGGTCTGATCGGATCGGAACAATCGTTGCCATTGACCTGTCGGTGTGGGCAAACGCGCAACTGGAAACCTCCCCACAATACGAGCGATCTCTTTTGCAGATCATGTGGGAGTAGTTTCCGTTTATTGGAGATCGAAGGTGACGGCGGATATGTCTTCACGAGTGAAGGCCCAATTAAGATAGTTGGTTGCAATGTGCCGGACTTTAATGACCTTCCACTTGAGGAGCAAAGAAAAATGCTGGCCAAAATGAATGAGGTCATTAGAACTCAAAACAGGAGCTAACCAACACATGCACTCGGACAGCAAAAAGCGTCGCTCGTTCCTCGCTCTGCTTTTTGCTGCCGGTGATGCTGAGCTTAGCTGGCTGTGTCATTCAACCAATAGGTAAAGAAAAATGGATATCGTGAATCTACTGACTTTTATTTTTGTGGCAACTTTACTAGTGATTTCACCAGGCCCAAATGGTGTTGGTGGCTAAGACTGTACCCATATCTGGGCGTAAGGCTGGATTTGCTAATGTATGGGGATTTGTTGCGGCATTTTATGTTCATGGGACTTTGTCCATATTGGGTATATCGGTTCTTCTCGTGCAGTCAGCTCACGCGTTTCTTGTTTTCAAACTGTTGGGGGCCGGTTATCTTTTTTGGATAGGGGCTAAGTCTCTATTGTCTGTTTGGAAAGCGAGGCAAAGTGTGCCAGTGGCATCTGTTCAAGAAAGTAAAAAGGTCATATCCATTCGCGGAGCATTCGTTGAAGGATTTCTCACTAACGTGTTGAACCCCAAAGTATCTATGTTTTACTTAGCGGCTTTTCCACAGTTCTTATCCATTGGCGAGAGTGCTTCTCAAGCATACTTTTTAGTTTCTGCACATGCAGCTATCAATTTAGTTTGGTTTTCTGCCATGGTCTTATTGCTGTCTAAATTGAGAGGGCTTGCAAGTAGCGTTGGCTTCACTAAGTGGTTAAAGTCAGTAACTGGGGTCGTTTTTATTGGTTTTGGTGCAAAGTTGGCTTTTTTAAAGCCTTAGAATAATTGCTAACAAAGCATTGCAGCGGACAAGCCGCTGAATGCGGCGTTAGGCTTACAGGAGTATAGATGAACGACGATGAACTTTTACAGCTCCTTCCTCTGAAGCGTACGTGGCTTGACGATATCGTTGGAGTTTTTCTGAAGCGCCCAAATGGTGTCGCGGAAATCGACGCTGTGGTGGCATCGCTACTAAAGACCGACCGCAACATGGGTGCCGAGGGCGAGGCGACCGTAACTAGGACAATCAATAACTTCTGCATTAACGCGGGTGATGAAGAGGGGAAGGTACGACACCCAATTTTCGAACGCATCGGTCCAGCGCAATACCGGCTTCTTACATTCCCGAACGCACCGGACCTTATTGAAGTTCAGAAGATACAGTTCGCTGAACACGCGTATCAGCGCCTTTGGGAGTTCTTTGTCAGTCATGCCAAGAAGAAGCCCAAGTGGAACGAGCTTACAAAGCGTCAGCAGCTAGAAGCGTTTGCGAGAAATCTCAAGGAAAACGAACAGTTGCAGAAGTTGCTGGAAGCATACGGGGGGCAACCTCCCCTTGCCGTCTAATCGCAAAGGCCTAACCATCGGCTCCAAGCGACCCGGGAAAGCGGCGCGGCCACTTTCCCGGGCGCCTGAGCCGTGCCGGTTATGCCGCTGTAGTGCTCTACAGCGGCGTAGCATGAAGAAAGTTCGTGAAGTTGAAATTTCCAGATGCTGTGTTAGGTCACAACATTGAAGCCGTAATCAGGTATCTATTGGATATGCCATGACAGACTCCGTTTCCGACAAATACGCAGCCAGCGAACAGGGCTTAGGATACATCTATCAGCCACGCCTCGCACTTCTCCGCTTGCTAGATTTGCCGGAGGCCACCGCTGTTTTACTGGAAAAAGACGACGATCTAGATTTCGTTGACAAGGATGGTATCAAGTCCCTTGCATCGCTCAAGCACAAGGCTGCTGGTGACCGTTTAACCGACTTGTCAATAGACTTTTGGAAGTCTATTCGCATTTGGTTGGCACGGTACAAGCGTGATGGTGGTAGCGCATGTAATCTGCGATTTTTCTTATTAACGACGAGCAAGGTATCCGATACATCATTCCTTAGGGGATTCCTGCCAGATTGGAGTAGCAGTGGCAATGAGGGTAAGACATTACTTGAGCAGGCTGAAGAAGCCCTCAACAAGTCTAAGGCTGTCTCTATTCAATCTATTGCTAATGAATTCAACGAACTGACGCTCACGGAAAAGCAGGATTTTTTAGATCGTATTTTGATTCTCGATAGTAGTCCCCGGATTGAGGACATCCCGGAAATCATTAAAGAAAAACATTTGCGCGTTATCAGACGTGAGCACCGGAATGCGGTGTTCGAGAGGCTTGAGGGGTGGTGGAACGACGAGGTTATTAAGCAGCTGACATGCAGTCGGGACGAAGAGATATTTGGGTTCGAAGTGTCGGACAAACTCTACGCCATTTCCGAGGAATACAGGTCGGACAATCTTCCTATCACTTTTCGCGGGATTAAGCCTGAAGGTGAGATCGATACTGAAGAAGATCCTCGTAACTTCGTCGTGCAACTACGTGAGATTGGGGTGTCCTCCAACCGAATCCGAAATGCTATCTTGGATTACTATCGGGCGTTCGAGCAACGATCAGAGTGGGCACGTGAAAACCTAATGTTGGAAGGAGAAATCGAAGACTACGAAGACCGTCTTGTTGATGAATGGAGTCGCTACAGGGACGTCGTATTCGAAGGTCTGGATGAGACCGCCGCCGAGGAGATTCTTCAACAAGCCGGCAAAGAGCTTTATAACTGGGCGGACATGCAGAGTGGGAACATAGAATCTTTACGCATCCGTGCAAGGGTGACCGAGCCATATGTCACCCGAGGCTCTTTTCACATACTGGCTGATGGCACACCTGAACCCAGGGTCTATTGGCATCCTTGTTTCCTTGACCGCCTTAACATGGCCCTTGAGGTATCGAAGTGAAACGCTGGGAACAACGCCCATTCGAAATACGGACCCTGTTCAATCCTGCCTTCTGCGGCCTGATCCTGTTTCGCGCCCTGCAGGGTTACGAGGAGGAAGATCCCCGCGGTATGCCCTTCTCACTGAGCTTACTTGTTCTTCCACTTTGCCTGCAAAAGGATTCGCGCGAAGTAATCGCTGCCGGTTCTCGGAGCTACCTCCTGAAAATTATGGAGAAAAACCCAAAAATTCAGGTGGGCTTTTCCGACAGGGCCACAACGATGATCCCGTACGCGTTCGAAGGCTTCGACTTATTGATGGAACGAGGCTGTATCTCGCTATCAGCTGATGGGCGCCTTCAGACGGTTTCAGGCAAAGTTAAAAAGTCAGTAACGGGAACACAGGAAACAAAGTCTTGCCAGCGCGTGGCGCGCTACCTCGGGAAGGAGTTCGCGCGTATCGCCGACCGAGTAACAGTTTATACGGCTTTTGGAATACGCCCATGAAGATTAAGTCTATCCACATATACAGTCATGAAGGAAAGCGCCGTGATCTGCAGTTCAAGGTTGATGGCCTCAATGTCATTACTGGGAGGTCTTCCACCGGTAAGTCGGCCCTCTCTGATATCATTGAATATTGCATGGGCCGATCCACGTTCAATGTCCCGGAAGGTATCATCCGCGACAAGGTTGCATGGTACGCTGTCATCTATCAGTTCGACCGTGAACAAGTTCTAGTTGCGAAGACAACTCCACCTAGTGGTGGGGCAAGTTGCAGTACAACAATGCTTCGCAGGGGCACAAATCTGCAGGCCCCACCATTCAAAGAGTTAGTAATAAACTCGAACGACGAAGCAGTAACCGCACTTCTCTCACGGCTTCTTGGAATTCCCGAAAACCGTACCGATGTTGCTATTGAGCACAGCCGGGATAGATACGAAGCGCACATTAAACACACGTTCTATTACCTTTTCCAGAAGCAGGGTTTAGTAGCCAACAAGGATCAGCTTTTCAACTATCGCCAAGACGAGTATAACCCTGCACAGACTATCCGCGACACATTACCAATTCTTCTCGGGGTATCATCGGAGGATAGGTACAAACTTGAATCCAAGCTGCGTGTTGCAAAGCGGGACCTTAAGATCAATTCAAAAATGCTGCAACAAGCACGTGATACTGTTGACACGGCACAGGAGAAGGCAATTGGTCTTTACTCGGAGGCTAGGGCGGTTGGAGTGGTTGCCAGCATCGATGTTGACACTAATGAAGGCGGGATTATCGAAGCTTTGAGAAGTGCCCTCTCTTGGAAACCCGAGAAGATTCCAGAAGATGATGGCAACAGGGTTTCGCGTATTGAAGAGGAACTTAGCCAGCTGAGAAAGGATCGCCGCAAAGCACAGGCCAGGATTGACGCTGCACGACAATTCTCCAAACGTGCCGGTGGCTACGAGAGTGAAGCCACCGAGCAATTGGAGCGGTTGGCTTCAATCAAGGCGCTTCCCAGGGATTCAGAAACTGGTGAATGGCAGTGGCCATTTAGTGAGCGAAACCTTGAATTAGAAACACCTATCGCTACGGTTCTTCTACATGAGCTCCAATCACTTGACACCGAGCTGCGAATTGCTACCAGTCAGCGTCCCAAGCTAGATGCCTACTTATCTGACCTCGAAGGTAATGCTCAGGAAATTGCTGGTGCTATTAAAGAAAAAGAAGCTGAGATGGCCGCAGCGATCGCGGCTGACGAAGTGATTGCTCAGATGGGCGATCGTAACAATGCTGCTGCGCGCGTGGTCGGCCGCATCAGCCTTTTTTTAGAGAACCTTGCCCCGAATGAAGAGCTTGATAGGCTTGAGGCAGAAAACCGCCGCCTCAAGCTAAGGGTTGAAGGCTTAGAAGAGCGGATCGGTGCTGACGACAGCAACGAGAGGTTGATGTCGATATTGAACATCATTTCATCGCAGCTAACGCACTACATTCGACAGTTTGAGGCGGAGTTTCATGAGTACCCGGCACGATTCGACTTAGCGAACATTACGATAGTTTTCGACCGTCTTGAACGCTCGGTTCCGATGAATAGAACCGGTGGTGGCGAGAACCATTTGGCTTATCACCTGTCGGCACTACTTGCTCTCCATTTGTTTGCAGTCAAGAACAATCGGCCTATCCCGCAATTCCTACTGATCGATCAGCCAACCCAAGTCTATTTCCCGTCCGAACAGGTCTATCAAGATGCCGATGGATCAGTTCAAAAGACAGAGTCTGATGCAGATCTGGATGCAGTCCGACGATTGTTTGAACTGTTGCTCAAATTTACGCAGGAGGATGCCCCAGGTTTCCAACTGATTGTCACTGAGCACGCAAACCTTCGCGAGAAATGGTTTCAAGACTCGCTTGTTGAACAACCATGGACTAAACCACCGGCTTTGGTCCCGGAAGAATGGCCCTGAAGACTGTCTTCCAGTCCAGCACTGTGCTGTCTTCAGAACAGCTATTTTGCTTACAGTGGGATTCAGCGATCTTGGCATAACAATCGGCTGCACGGCGACCGATTGTCCGCCGCTTCGCGGCTCCAAACCGGCGAGAGAGCCGGGCGTTATGAGTAGGCGTATAGGGCTAAAGTAATTTCAAGTATTCTGCTTTTGGAAGGTGAAGCTTTGACCAAAACAAAAAAGGCAGCAAACGCAGGTGTAGATGCTATATTGGGCTTCGAGTTTCAGCGAAATTGCGCATTGTACTTGCTGCTTAATGATTATGACCGTTTCAAGGGGAGAGAGTTCTTCCTGTGCATTGAACACCATGATGACTTCCTCTTCTGCTACAGATCGGATTGCCGGGAAAAAATAGAAGAAATCCATTCTTATCAGGCTAAGAAACTTTCAGGCGCTGTCTGGACTATAAACGAACGATTTGCCGAAGCTGTTGCGAAGATGCTTGAAGTTGGATACGACCTAATAAAAGATACAGCTCCAAAGTGCCAAAGCTACACTCATGATTTGATATTCATATCAAATACCGATATTAAACTGAACTACAAACCCAGCAAAGATGAAAAGGAAGATGGGAAAAAGGAAATAACCTACTTCCTTAACGAGCAGAACTTCAAGTGTAGCTATGATGGTATACCTGAAGAAATTCAAAACGTGATTGATAAGAAAGTAGAAAGTTTCTGTAAAAAGGAAAAGATCACATATCACAAGCCTGAACTCGACAATCTGCGTATTGAATGGGTTGACCTACCACGCAGAAAAAAAGACCAAAAAGATATTTTGGTTGGACTTATGTGTAGGAATTTTCCACATGTTTCAGACCCTAATGCAGCAGTTGAACTGCTTCTTAGCTTATTTAGAGAAGTGGAAGCTGTGTACAATCAAGGTGGGATTATTAACTTACTTGACAGCAGTAAGAGGGTTGAAGGCGGCGAGATCAAGAGAGCAATTGATATTATTGAGACTGAACAAAAGACATTTAATCTATGGAGAAGTTATTCAACGGACTTATCTCGTAAATTCCAAGTTCCTATAGGTATCCAAAATAACCACGAAAACCATATCAGGAATACCTTTGAGTTACTGAAAGACATGGCAAACAGAGAGCATCAAATAATAAAAAGCTTCATTAGGGAGAATGATTACTCTATGGATTTTTATAGTCATGAAGAGATGTTTTATAAATACGTCTATGATATAAAGAATAAAAATAGTATGAACCTAAAGGATGTCGACATCTTCTTCTCTGTTTTGTGTGCATATGTAGAATGCCATGGTGGGGATATCTAATGAGTGTAACTATTAATTTCAACAGGCTGTTTGTCAGCTCCGATTCACATAACCTCTGTTTTTTTGATGAGTTTTCCTCCGGTGTGAATATTATTAGTGGGCGTAATACATCTGGGAAAAGCTCTCTACTTCAGAGTTTGTTGTTTGCTTTTGGTGTGAATGATGTTCGTGAAAATCTAGCTGAAATTCTTAGTTATAATCCAATATTCAGAGTGGACTTCACCAAGACTGTTGATGGAGTTAAAGAAGAATACACAATTATTAGGGAGCCGAAATCCATCTATGTAAGGGAGCCGAAGGGAAGAGTAGTTCCTTTTCATGGAATAGATGCTGATAATAGCGTTGAGCACGTCAAACTAAAAGACTATATACGCGATTTGGTTGGCTTTACCCTGCTTTTAGAACAAAAAGGGGAGCTTAAGTCTGCCCCTCTCGAAAGCATGTTTTTGCCATATTATATTTCTCAGTCTGTAGGCTGGGTTTATTTGCGTGAATCATTTTCTAATCTTCAATATTACAAAGGGTTTAAAGACGATTACTTAGACTATTATCTTGGGATAAATAACAGCTTCGATAGGGTGGAGTATAGAGAGCTTACGAGAAAAAAAGCTCGGCTGACAGCTGATATCCAAAACCTCAATCGATATAGCAAAAAGGCCGAATTCCAGTTTTCAAATTTAGTTGACGAAACCTTTGGTGAGAAGGCAGAAGAGTACATTGAAAGCTACGTTAAAAAGTCTAACTCCTTGGAAGAAGAAAGAATTAAATATATAAAGCTATGCAATGAGCTTTCGTTACTACAGAACCACCATAAAATTCTTAAGAGAACTAGGAGTAATGTCAATAGCCAGAAGTATAATGATATTGATCGCTGCCCAGCCTGCACCCAGGTATTGTCATATTCTTTAGAGGGTTTGTATAGCCATTATCAGAAATACAATGATACAGTTGAGCTAGAGTCACACATTGCTGACAAACTGACAACAAAAAAGTCACAAATACACTCATCAAATAAAGTGATTGAAAAATTTAGAAAAGAAATCCATGATGGTTACAGCGTTCTTTTAAGCAAAAATGTGGACGGAGTTACCTTTGATCAATGGGTGGATAACAAGGCAAATATTAAATTATACAAAAAAATGCAAAAAGACATTGGCGATTCAGAAAATGAATTAGACGCTGTTAGGTCGTCCATTAATTCCATGAATACGGAGCAGGAAACAGTCTCTGCAAGGAAAACAAAAGAAAGAGATTTTAAAAGAATATTTTCTTATTATACGGCGCAGTTGAAACTTAATCCGTTAGCTGACTCTAGATATCTTAACATATATTCAATTAATTCTTTCCCGCGACAAGGTGTTGAGCTTCATAAGACTGTTATGGCCTATCATTTTGCATTGAACGCTATCATTGCGAAAACAAAAATTGCACATAGGCTTCCTTTTTTGTTGGACGCCATTTTCAAAGAAGATATAGATGAGACTAATCTAAAGACTATTTTATCATTTGTTAGCAACAACCTACCGGAAGATACCCAGACATTCGTTTCTATATCGGAGCATGTCAGAAGTGATGCTGAGGTTAGATACAGTAAAGATATTAAACCTATCGAGAAAATCAGTGTTAAAGACGTTAAAGATGCTTACTTCCCTGAAAAATCGAAGCTAATCTATATTGGTGGTGGAGAACTTGAACGTGGCTTTCTTTCTCAGTCACTAGAGGATTATCAAGAATTGCATGATGAAACTATTGATTTGACGGCCATCTAAATGATAGCAAGAGGATAGGCGTCATTGATATCATAACAAATGCAGGTACAGCGACACCCTTTCCGTTGCGCCTTCGGCTGCATTTCAAGGGTGCGCATGCTGCAAGCGTTATGCATTCATGACAGCGCATCAGGATTTTTGTGGTGATCTCTGAATGAACTATCAGCAACTCCCTTTAGTGAACGTCTATCCCATCAGTGAGTCCGCTCCTTCGGCAATGCAGATTGCATTAGCAGAACACACTGGTGAAGTATTACGTACGCCTGAAGTTGCGAATACGCCTCTTGAGTTCGCTGAAATCACTGCAAGGAAATTTTTTGTTAACGGACTGCAAATGTGCTTGGAGTATAATCTGCGAAATTCTTCGGCATATAAAGACTGCAAGTCAGCTATGCCACCTCTCTATAGTGTTCCTAACTTAAAGAAGTACAGGGTTGAATATCCCCACTATGATTTGAGTGGGGTCGATTTCGAAATTAGAAGGATTGGCCTCTTACCAAAACCAGGTCAGGTTGTTTTCCATGGTGGAGTTTGGCCAGTAAATTCTGGCGTGTGTCGAGCAGGGCAAAAATTCACGTTAACTAAACCGTTTTCTACAACCCTTTGTGCTGGTGTTGCAGGTGCACATGCGAACACGCACAACCCTAGGCAGTTATGGGTCATAACCGTATCGCCGATGATAAGTACTCCTATTTTCCTGTTCAGCAACAACAGGAATCAATTCCTATCTCATGAGTTAGAGGTTTTGTTTGCTTCTGGAGCGGTGATCGAATGTACGGCTGAACGTCAACGTAAGCACTATCAAATTATCGAGGTGTCTATTGTATAACAAGTGGCGGCAGGCGGATCAAATTTCCGCTCATTGCTCGCTCCAATTTGCCCGCTGCACCGGGCGTTAGAGCGCTATGGCAAAGTTCGCTGCACTTCGCAAGGCCTACGAACACAGAATCGCCCGCGGTTCACAGTCTGCGTTCCAGTCAGATCTGCTGACGGCCGCTTTCGACAATCTTGAGGTTCGAGGGGCGCTGAGATTCAACAACTTCGCGTATTCGCTGAGGGAGTTCTTGCGCCACATTCTTCATGAAGCGGCGCCCGCCGAGGAGGTCAAGAAGTGCCCGTGGTTCAAGCCCGAAAAAAGTGCGACTGGTGGGATAACTCGTTCTCACAGAGCGAAGTATGCGATTCAGGGTGGTTTGTCTGATCAGTTTCTTAAGAAAAAACTCGGTATTGTGGAAGTTGATGATGTTCTGAAAAACTTGGTTGAAGCTCAGAATGTCCTCAGCAAATACACTCACATTGGGCCCGACACCTTTAATGTCTCGGATGTGGAAGCGAGAAAACTTACAGAAGACTGTCTCGATGCTGCGACTAGTTATGTTGAACAAGTCTTCGACTGTAGGCGCTCTGTCAGGGACTCGTTAATGGAGCACGTTGACCAGCATTTGATCGATAGAATAGTTTCAGACGGCATCGATGAAATTGATGAAATAGCAACCCACGGGTGGACTGACGGCCATTGGATAGAAGAGGTCTGGGTCGAAGACATTCGATCAACGTCCGTTTTAGTGTCTGTCGAGGGAACAGTAGAAGTGGGGTTGCAGTACGGGTCCGACGGAGATGTGAAACGAGACATGGGAGTAGTGACGTCCGACTCATTTCCGTTCAGAGCTTCAATTCTTGTCAAAATGAAAGCGCCGCTAGGAGAGTTCGCATCGGTTGAGAGTCTAAATGTCAATACTGATAGCTTCTACGAGTAGCGCTCTAACTCAGGCGTTATACGTCTAAACAGCTCAGGAGATAGTAACATGCCTCTACGTTGGAAATTTTGGAAAAAGGATGATCCAGGGGACGATATTGAGAAGTACTCCATCGAGCCCATCGCTAAGAAGAAAATCAAGAAGTCGGGATGGCTGAATTTTTTAACTGCTGGAGGGAGTGTAGCAGCAGGGTTAGCTGCGCTCGCACTTGGTGATCCAACAGCTGGCGTTGCCAGTGCTTCAGTCATTGGAGCAGTGCTGTCCTTAGTTTCACCGACCAAGAATCTTGTAGATAATATTTCTGATAAAGAGAAAGACCCTTTAGAGATGCAACTGCTTTTGGAGCTTCGAGGTATCCATCAAGTACTTAGAACTTTGCTAGTAATGGTTGTTTTTGGCATATTAGCTTATTGTTTTCAAATAGTTGTTGAATTGGCTTCTAAGCAATTCAGTCTGATCGACGAAAATCCGTTAGTATTTATATTAGTGCTCGCCATTTTCTATTTTTCGGTTGTTAGAAGGTCTGGTGAATAGACGTATAACAAGTCAATTATGTCGCAGCTGGACTTCCCCACTCCAGTGGACACGCATCAATAACTTCTGGACTTCCTCCGGTGCAGAGCTGAGCGTTATAATTTTTCGTTCGAGGCTATAGAATGATCGCAAGCGATGTAAAAACCTTCTTCCTAGAGATGAAATCTGTACATGAGCTCCACTCTAAGCCACTTCCCGACACTCTATCCGTTGTGGAGTGCGAGGAGCCACAGTATCAGTTGAATAGGTTTCTATATCAGCTTGTTGGTTCCGATTGGGAATGGGGAGATCGCGATAGTTGGGTTGATGATCAATGGCGAGCGCTAGTAGAAAGCGACTGTCATCGTACTTGGGTGGCCTATTACCGTGGGAGTATCGCTGGGTATTATGAGCTGTACCGGCCAGATGGAGTCAATACCGAGATCCTGTACTTCGGTTTGGCCCCCGGTGCTATTGGCAAGGGCTTTGGTGGGCCGCTGTTAAGCCATGCCATCAAGTCTGCATGGGATTGGTCCGGTACCCAGAGAGTGTGGGTTCACACTTGTACGTTGGACCATCCGAATGCATTGGCTAACTATTTGGCGCGTGGTTTCAAGATGTATCGAGAAGAAGTCACGGCTACCGGTCAAGAAAGCGGCTAAGGCTAGGTATCGCATGGCGGCCATATGCAGGAGGGGGCTCTCTTCGGTCATCTTACGTTCATGGCGTGGTAGCGTGGCTTGGGGAGCGTTGATGGTATCCTTCGCAGATTCGCTCCACGGCTAAAAGGCCCCCATTTCAATGTTCCGTCATGCCCTGTCCCGGGTGGTGCAAGATGTTCTCTTCATGGTGCTTCTGGCGGCGCTGGTGCCGCTGTGGTGGCTTTCTCCCGATGCGGGTTGGGCTCTGTATGAGCGGGTCGACTGGAAGACCGTAGGGGCCTTGGCTGGGCTGATGGTACTGAGCCGGGGTCTGGAGGTGAGTGGTTATCTCAGCCTGGCGGGCAGTTGGCTGTTGCAGCGGGTGCGGGGTGAGCGCTTGCTGGCGGTCTATCTGATTCTGTTCTCTGCGGGCCTGTCTGCCGTTATCACCAATGATGTGGCGCTGTTCATCGTCGTGCCGCTTACCGTCAGCCTTCGCCGTGTCGCGGAGCTTCCCCTGGGGCGCTTGATCATCTTCGAGGCGCTGGCGGTCAATGCCGGCTCTGCGCTTAGCCCCATCGGCAATCCGCAGAATCTCTTCATGTGGCAGGCCTCTGGTGCGGGGTTCCTGGAGTTCACGGCGATGATGGCGCCCTTGGCCCTGGCGCTTACCGCCCTGCTGATCGCCGCCGTACCGCTGGCCTTTCCCCGCCAGCGCATCTCGGTGTCCGGTGTGGCCGCCGCGGTGCCCCGGGACCGCCGGCTGTTCTGGGTCTCGCTGCTGCTGTATGTGCCTTTTCTGGTCATGGCCGACTGGGGCTATGCGGCCGTTGGGGCGGCCGTGCTGATTGTGCTCTACCTGTTTTACCGGCGGCATCTGCTGTTGGGGGTGGACTGGCTGCTGCTGCTGGTGTTCGCGCTGATGTTCATCAACATGAGTCTCTTGTCGGGGTTGCCTGCGGTGCAGGGCATCACCCATCACCTGCTGCAGCTGCCGGGGGAGGTGTTTACCGCTGCGGTGCTTACCTCGCAGGTCATGTCCAACGTGCCCGCCGCTATCTTCCTGGCCTCGTTTACCGATGACTGGCAGGCCCTGGCGTGGGGAGTGACGGTGGGTGGGTTCGGTCTGGCGATCGGTTCGCTGGCCAATCTGATTGCCCTGCGTCTCGCCTATCAGCCCGGCCTGTGGCGCGAATTCCATGTCTGGTCGGTGCCGGTGCTGTTCGGCGGATGGCTGGTTGCGCTGTTGCTGAGGCTGTAGTAATGCCTGGGGCCGTTTGGGTGCCCGCTATTGAGAAAAACATGATGCTACGCGATGCCAGCGTCGATGACGTTGAGACCCTGTTCGATATCCGCTGCTCGGTCACCGAGAATCACCAGTCCCGGGATGAGCTGGCGGGGTTGGGGATCACCGTCGAGAGCGTTGGGGAGATGGTGGCCAGCGGCGACTATGTGACCACCATCGCCGAGATCGGCGGCCAGCCCGTGGGGTTCTCGATGGCGCAGATCTCCGAGGGGTATGTCTTCGCCTGCTTTGTGCGGCCTGGGTGCCATGGTCAGGGCGTTGGCGGTGCGCTGATGGCAGCGGCGGAGGAGGGCTTGCGGCGAGCCGGGGTCAAGGAGGCGTGGCTGTCTACCGGGGAGGAGGAGCGCTTTCGTGCGCCTGGCTTCTATCGGCACCTGGGCTGGGTCGATAGCGGCCACCTCGAGGATGGGCAGATCCGATTTACCAAGCGACTGTCATGGTAGGCTTAACGCATCCCTTGGCCCCTTGAGCGTTTTCCTACCACTACCTGGGAGCACCGACCATGTTCACTGGCTTGAGCGCCTTTCCCCTGACCCCTCTGAATGCCAGCGGTATCGACGAGGCGGCTTTCGTTCGGCTGGTCGAGCGCCTGGTGGCATCTGGGGTCGATTCGATTGGGGCGCTGGGCTCTACCGGTAATTACGCCTATCTGTCGGTGGCGGAGCGTGCGCGCGTCGCCCAGCTGGCGGTGCAGCATGCCGGCGATACCCCGGTGATGGTGGGTATCGGGGCCGTGCGTACCCGCGATGTGCTCACGCTGGCGGAAGATGCTCAACAGGCCGGGGCGAGTGCGGTGATGCTGGCGCCGGTGTCGTATCAGCGGCTGTCGCCCGAGGAGGTGTACGGGCTGTTCGAGGACGTGACGCGGTCGCTGTCGGTGCCGCTGTGCGTCTACGACAATCCCGGCACCACGCATTTCACCTTCAGCGATGAGCTGCATGGGGGGATCGCGCATCTGCCCAACGTGGCGTCGATCAAGATCCCTGGCGTGCCGAACGACCCCGCCGAGGCCAAGGCCCGCGTGGCGCGACTGCGGGCGTTGATCCCCGCCCATGTGACGATTGGCGTCAGTGGCGATGCCTTTGCCGCGCTGGGGCTGAATGCGGGCTGCGAGGTGTGGTACTCGGCGATTGGCGGGACCTTTCCCAAGACCATGCTGGCGATCACCCGCGCCGCCCAGGCCGGGGATGCCGAGGAGGCGACCCGGCTGGTCGAGAGGCTGCGGCCTTTGTGGCAGCTGTTTAGCGAAACCGGCGGCAGCCTGCGCGTGACCGCGGCCGCGGCCGAGCTGCAGGGGCTGGTCGAGTCGCCGTGTCTGCCGCGGCCGCTCAAGGCGGTGGACGGCGAGGCGCGGCAGCGCCTGGCGGCACTGATCGATGAGCTGGCGTTGGCGTAGTCCCAACCGTGGGCTGATGCGGGTCCGTCACTACGGCTTTCTGGCCAACCGAAAACTGGCCTGACACAGTTGCAGTATGCGGAAGTCCTGCACATTTCTCCACGCACATTGCAGGAATGGAAGCAGGGGCGGCGCAAGCCTTCAGGGCCTGCAAAGGCGCTGATTGAGATTGCATTTCGCCATCCAGAGGTGATCCAGGAAGACCTCGAACTCCGGGGTTAACCGGTACGCTCCTACCATGTCATGTTCACGCTGCCCTACCGCCTCAACGGCTGGGTTCAACTGCATCCCGAGGTTATCCACCGATTGCTGTTCCAGAGCGCCTGGCAGGCGCTACGCACCTTCGCCTTGGGCGACGATGGCCGCTGGCATGGAGCGCGTAGGCATTACCTGTTACCGGCGCTGGCGCTGTCGCGCCACTATGGTGGACACACGGTCAGCGCCCTGCGCTGGGCGGCCACTGCCGGCGAGCTCGACTGGGTTACCCGGGCCGGTGACGTGGATCATCAGCTCAATGCCTTGATGGCCCCGAATGGCGGCTTAGTCCAACAGGCATTGCCTTGGCGCAATCTTGATGCGCAAAAATCATGCGCATATAATTAAGGCATCGTTCCGCGAGAGGATTGAACCATGCATGCTGCTGAAGCTACCAAATCTGCCCGAAGGCCAACGAATCTATCGCTTGATAGTGCTCTTCTCAATGAGGCAAAAGCCTTGGGAATCAATATCTCTCGTTCTGCTGAGGCGGGGATCGGGGAGGCTGTGAAGCTGCACAAGCAGGAGAAGTGGCTGAAAGAAAATGCCAAAGCACTGGCAAGCTCGAACGCCTACGTTGAAGCTAACGGTTTGCCGCTCGCACGGCACCGTCAGTTCTGATGGCCCGTTTCGACATCTTCGAAAATGGGGCTGGGTCCGGTTATCTGCTGGATGTTCAGTCAGATATTCTTAGTGGCTTGAACACCCGGGTTGTCGTGCCACTGTTACCCAGTTCCTCCGCACCATTCCCAGCCCAGCGGCTGAATCCTGTATTTAGCATTGAGGGGCAGGAGCTAGTCATGGTCACTCAGTTCATGGCTGCTGTGCCCGATGGCGAATTGCGTTCCTGCGTTGGTAGTCTTGCTGAGCAGCAAGATGAAATCTCCGCGGCGTTGGACATGCTGTTTTTGGGCTTTTGATGCAAAAAAGTGCTTGAGCGCCTTTCCCCTGACCCCTCTGAATGCCAGCGGTATCGACGAGGCGGCTTTCGTTCGGCTGGTCGAGCGCCTGGTGGCGGCTGGGGTCGATTCGATTGGGGCGCTGGGCTCCACCGGTAACTATGCCTATCTGTCGGTGGCGGAGCGTGCGCGTGTCGCCCAGCTGGCGGTGCAGCACGCCGGCGATACCCCGGTGATGGTGGGTATCGGTGCCGTGCGCACACGCGATGTCCTCACGCTGGCGGAAGAGGCCCAGCAGGCCGGGGCCAGCGCGGTGATGTTGGCGCCGGTGTCGTACCAGCGGCTGTCGCCCGAGGAGGTGTACGGGCTGTTCGAGGACGTGACGCGGGCGCTGTCGGTGCCGCTGTGCGTCTACGACAATCCCGGCACCACGCACTTCACCTTCAGCGATGAGCTGCATGGGGAGATCGCGCATCTGCCCAACGTTGCGTCGATCAAGATCCCTGGCGTGCCGAACGACCCTGCCGAGGCCAAGGCCCGCGTGGCGCGGCTGCGGGCGCTGATTCCCTCCGATGTGACGATTGGCGTCAGTGGCGATGCCTTCGCCGCGCTGGGGCTGAATGCCGGCTGCGAGGTGTGGTACTCGGCGATTGGTGGAACCTTCCCCAAAACCATGCTGGTGATCACCCGCGCCGCCCAGGCCGGCGATGCCGAGGAGGCGACCCGGCTGGTCGAGCGGTTGCGGCCTTTGTGGCAGCTGTTTAGCGAAACCGGCGGCAGCCTGCGCGTGACCGCGGCCGCGGCCGAGCTGCAGGGGCTGGTCGAGTCGCCGTGTCTGCCGCGGCCGCTCAAGGCGGTGGACGGCGAGGCGCGGCAGCGCCTGGCGGCACTAATCGATGAGCTGGCGCTGGCGTAGTCCCAGCCGTTACGCCTGGCCCAGAAAATCCACGGCCTCACGGATCACCGTGGTGTCCCCGAGCAGGCGGTTGTGGCCACCGTCCTCCCGCCATAGGGACGCTGTGTTGCCGGCCGTGGCGTTGGCCCTGGCGTCAGCAAACGGCACCACGGAATCGTTCCTGGCGTGGATCAAGAGGGCGTTCAGCTTCAGTTCCTGAAGGCTGAGGTCCACCCGGTAATGCGCCAGCGGTTCATCCAGTGCCGCGGAGATACGCGCTTCCATCCTCGCTAGCGCCCGCCGCGACAGCCCCTGACGCCGCCCCTGGGCCAGCGCATAGGCGCGGGCTCCACTCGGCGCGCCGATCAAGACCGCCTTGCCCGTCTGCAGGCCGAAATCTCGCGCGGCGAGCACCGTCATCGCTCCGCCGACCGAATGGGCGACCACGCCATGCAAGGGGCCGACTGACTCGACAACCGCGGCGATGGCTCGCGCCATGAGCGGAAGCGGGGCCTGCTTGCCGGTGGCGGCGCCGTGTGCCGGCAGGTCGAAGGCCACCACCGAGTAGCCGGCATCCAGCAGCGGTTGCACGAAGCCGCCCAGCGCATCGTGATCCTGCTCCCAGCCGTGCACCAGCAGCACAGGCGAGCCGCTTCCCAAGCGCCATACCGGCACCCGTACCTCATCGATGTCGACCATGACCGGCGTGCTTGCCGCGAAGGCACTGTTCCAGCGGTGGTGGCGCCTGGAGAGGCGGGGGCGCATGAAGGCGCGAGCGCCCAGCGTGCCGAAGTAGCCCGGAAGCAGGCAGGAGAGGCCGCGCACGGTCAGTAAGCGAAGACGCCGTTGCATGGACATGGATCACCTCACGCTGTTGTGCCGCGAAGCCGTTGGGCAGCAGGCAAGCGCCATGGGCCACCAGCGTGTTTGCTGTGTACGCATATTCATCGCCTCCACATGTGTAACTACACGACAATAAGTAAAAAAATATCACCCGCTGCGCACCAGCTTATCCAGCGTGCTCTGGGTCAATTGCCACTCGTCTCCGAGGCGCTGATGCATCGTCTTCTGGGCCTGTTCCCAATAGGGGAAGGCTTCAGCCAACCGCTGGCGGCCCGCCTGGGTCAGTCGGGTGGCTTTGGCGCGACGCCCTCCTTCGGGGCCACGCTCGATCAGGCCCTCCTTTTCCAGAAGCTGGAGGTTGCGCACCAGGGTGGTACGCTCCATGGCCAACCACTCCGCCAGGAGAGAAATGGAGTCGGGCGCCCCCTTGCCGATTGCCACTAGCAGGGTGAACTGGGTAATGCGCAGTCCACAGGGCCGCAGCGCGTCGTCGAAGACGCGGGTGACCGTGCGTGCCACCATCCTGGCGCGCCGGCAGATACACTCGCCGGCCACCAGATCCAGTGCTTCATTTGAAATCTCGTCGTCCATAATGTGTATATACACTATGCAGGTTGGGTCTGTCTACTCGATGCCAGCAGCGCAACCGACTAGTGGGCTGTTGGGTGTGTGGCCGCTCACTTATCGCCCCGTTAGCCACATGATCAGCGAGAGCACTACGCTGACCAGGATCATGGTGGTGATGGGGAAGAAGAACGAGAAACCCTCACGGCGCACGGCGATGTCGCCGGGCAGCTGGCCGAAGGGCAGCTTGGAGAGCCACGGCCAGAGGATGCCGATGGCGACGATGATCAGGCCGATAAGGATCAGGGTGCGCGACATGCGGCCTCCTGTGCGTTGCTGTGGCGCCGACGTTTTGACCGCAAGCGGCCGGCGGGGAGTTCCCGCCGGTCGCCTGAGACTAGGAGAGCTAGCGCTTACTCGTCTTCACTGAAGGGCAGTGATGAGTGGTGCAGCACGATCCGCAGTTGGCCTTCGTCGTCCAGGTGGTAGCCCCAGGACTTGTCCACGGTGGTGGTGTTGCCGTCGGCATCGAGGATCGAGACGTTGCCCATGGTCATGGCGACATCGCCGCTGATCAGGATGGCGGCATTGTCGATGCTGACTTCCTGCCAGCCATTCAGGGCGAAACCGCTGTCGTCGCTGTATTCGTCGCTATGGCCAACGAAGTACGCCAGCGCGCCTTCCGGGGTGGTGCGGAAGGTTTGCGGAGCGGCGGCCAGGGTCGGCTTGAAGAGCACCTCGCCCATGTCGTAGCCGTAGGCGCTGTCGATCACCTCCCGGGCCAGCTCGCGGGCGGCGTCGATGCCTTCTGCCTCGTAGGCGTTGGAGATCGCGACCAGCGCGTCGCCCCAGGCCCGCTGTGCCTCCAGCACCTGCTCTTCGCTGATGTCTCCGCCCAGATGCGTGACCGGCGCGGCACTTGCCAGGCCGGCGGTGCCCAGGCTGAGGCTGAGGGCGGTCGCGGTAACCAGTGTCTTGATATTCATCGTTCAACTCCTGTCGCTAAGCGGGTTAGGGCTAATGGAAAAGCCCGACCAGCGTAACGCAGGCTGCACTGCGTTCCGATCGACGCGGGGTGAATAAGCAATGCCGCCAGGATTAACACAAGGTGAACGCTCAGGCCTCCAGCCGGTAGCCGAAGCCGCGTTGGGTGGTGATCAGCGACTCTTCGGTGTCTCCGTCGTCCAGCTTGCGGCGCAGGCGCCGGATATAGACATTGACGACATTGGTCAGCGGATCTTCGTGGGCGCCCCATACGCTGGCCAGGATCCGTTCGCGGCTGAACAGCTTGCCGGGCGCGGACATCAACAGCTCGAGGATGGCGAGTTCCTTCGGGGTGAGATCGATCCGCCGGCCGCCGCGGGTGACACGCCGCTGGTCGCGATCGAGCACCAGGTCGCCAACGCTGACGATGCGCTGCTCGGCGCTGGCGTGCCCCGCGTGGCGTCGCGAAATGGCGCCGAGCCGGGCCAGCAACTCCTCGAAGGCAAACGGCTTGACCAGGTAGTCGTCGGCACCGGCCTCGAGCCCTGAGACGCGGTCCTCGACGCTGTCGAGGGCGGTCAGCATCAGGATCGGGAAGGTCACCCCGGCGGTGCGCAGGTTGCGGCATACTTCCAGTCCGCCGATATCCGGCAGCAGGCGGTCCAGGATGACGACAGGCGGCGAGGCGGTCACGCCGTCGCGTGCCGCCTGGACGAGATGTAGCAGTGCCGGTTGCCCCTCGCTGAAGCTCTGTACCTGGTGGCCCTCGGCGGCCAGCCCGCGCTGCAGGAAGTCACGAATCCGGGGATCGTCTTCGACGATGACGATATGCATGGTGATGGGCTCCGAGATCAGGCCGACGAAGGGGGAGGGGCGGGGCTTTCGATGGCGGCGGCCGCGGGCATATGCACCGGCAGGCGCAGCAGGGCCAGGCATCCGCCATCGTCCATGCTCTCGAGTTGCAGCTGGCCGCCGTGCAGGCGCATCAGCAGCATGGCGATGGCCAGCCCGACTCCCTGCCCGTCGGGGCGGTGGCGACGCGCCTCGGCACTGCGGTAGCCGCGCTCGAAGACGCGTGATGCCTCCTGGGCCGCCAATCCGATGCCGTGGTCGCGGATGCGCAGCTCCCAGACGCTGCCGGCCTGGTGCTCGATCACCTGCGCTTCGACCCTGACCTGGCCGCCGGGATGCGAATACTGGACGGCATTGTCGAGCAGGATGCCGAAGACCTGCTGGAGGCGCTGGGCATCGCCGAGCAGCGTGGCCGTCTGCAGCTGGCCAGTGGTCACGCTGATGCCGCGCAGCCGGCCCAGGGTGGAGGCCTGGCCAATGGCATCGCGCAGTGGGCCAAGCGGGTCGAGGGGCTGGTGCTGGATCTGCCACTCGGCGATATCGCTGCGCGCCATGGTCAGTAGATCGCTGATGACGCCGCTCAGGTGAACGGCATCGCCGGCGATGCGCTGCAGTGCCTGGCGGTACTCGCTCTCGCTGCGCGGCTGGCCGCGCAGGGCGATCTCCGCCTCGCCGCGTATCGAGGTGGCCGGGGTGCGTAGCTCGTGGCTGATGTCCTCGAGCAACTGCTGGCGCTGCTGGGAGAGCTGCCGGAGCCGTTCCAGGGCCTGTTCGAGCTCCCGGGTGCGTGTTTCCACCAGGTCTTCCAGGCGCTGCTGGCGGTCGCGCTCGGTATGCCGATGCTGATCCAGTTCGCTGGCCATGTGGTTGATATGCGCGGCGATGCGGCCGAATTCGTCCTGCAGGCTGTCGTCCAGGCGGTGGCTGAGCTCACCGCGCTGCAGGGCCTGGGCGCCGCGCATCAGCTCGCCGATGGGGCGACGCAGGGCACGGGCGAAGTGCCAGAACACCAGCAGGATGATGGCGCTCAGGGTCAGCGTGGTGAGGATCACCGTGCGCACCAGCTGCTGGAGGGAGCGGTCGGCTTCGTTGCGCTGCTTGGCGAGCAGCGTGCGCTCCCGGGACAGGGTGTCGGCCATCATCAGGCGCAGGTCGCGGCCCTCGAACTGGTTGAGGTCGCTGGCCTCGAGGTCGAACGGGGGGACGCTCTCCTGGCTCTCCAGGGTGTCGAGGAACTGATCGAAGACGTTCAACGCCGTCTGGCGTTCCTCGACCAGGCTGGCGGGCTGCTCCATCTCCACCAGGGCATGGTCGGCCAGGGTTTCGCTGAGCTGGTGAAGCCGCGCCAGGTGCGCACGCATCTCCTCGAGCAGCGCCTGGCGCTGCTCGAGGTCGGGGTTGGCGTCGTGTTGGGCGCGAGACAGCCAGGTCTGCAGCCGGTGCTTGCTGTCGGAGAGCGCCAGGAAACCGCTATGCAGGTCGCTGGAGAGGCGGCCGAGCTCGACTTTCTGCCGGGCGCCATCAATGGCCCACACGGCGATGCCGCCCTGGATCAACGCCAGCAGCGTGAGGGTGAACAGCGCAATTCCCAGGCGGCGTTGAAACATGGGCCATCGAACTCCGGTGATCTGCCGTCGCGTTTGTCAGTGCTGCTGGCGCAGCAGGCCGAGCAGTGCCTGCAGCGGGTGCGCCAGGGCCTGGTCGGAGAGCCGCTTGGCCTGGCTGCGGCAGGAGTAGCCGGTGGCCAGCAGCTTGCCGGCGTTGGCCGGGTCCTCCACCTGGGCTTGCCACGAGAGCGCGTAGATCGCCTTGGAGGTTTCGAGGTTGCGCGCCTCGTGGCCGTAGGTGCCGGACATGCCGCAGCAGCCGGTATTGATCAGCGAAAGCTCCAGGCCGAAGGCGGCGAACACCTGCTGCCACGCCTTGGGGCTGCCCGGGGCATTGGTGGCCTCGGTGCAGTGGCTGAGCAGCCGGTAGCCGGGGTCGTCGAGCGTCACGCCGCTGGGCGCCAGGCGGCGGGCATTGGTGACCAGCCACTCCTGCAGCATCAGCACCTCGGGCACGGCCTCGGCGCCCAGCGCTTTGACATACTCCTGGCGGTAGGTGAGCGTCATCGCCGGGTCGATGCCGACCAGCGCCACGCCGTGCTCGGCCAGGCTGCGCAGGCGCTTGGCCTGCTTGGCGGCGGTGCGCTCGAAGGCGCCGAGGAAGCCCTGTACGTTGAGCGGCTTGCCGTTGGGCGAGTAGGGCGCCACGAACACCTTGACGTCGAGCCGGCTGAGCAGCTCGACGATGTCCATCACCAGCTTGGCTTCGAAGTAGCTGGTGAAGGCGTCCTGCACGATCACCACGCTTCTGGCTTTCTGCGCCTCGGTGAGTAGCCCCAGCGAGGTGGGGGTGGCCTCCGCCACGCCCCAGGCGGCCAGCTGCTTCTTGAGGCTGGCGCGGGACAGCCGCGGGCTGTCGACCATGCCGATGGGCCCGGCCAGCAGCCGGTCGACCAGGCGGGTCTCGAGCAGGCCGTTGTAGAGCGGTGCCACCCGGGCCAGGGTCGGCACCATGAACTCCAGCCCGCCGATCAGGTAGTCGCGCAGCGGGCGCAGGTAGCGGCCGTGGTAGACCTCGAGGAACTGCGAGCGCACCTGGGGGATATTGACCTTCACCGGGCACTGGCCGGCGCAGGACTTGCACGCCAGGCAGCCGGCCATGGCGTCGTAGACCTCGTGGGAGGCGTCCGCCTCGCGCTTGCGGCGCAGGCTGTTGAGGCTGCGCTTGGGCAGGTCCTTGATAAAGCCCCAGGCGCCCTCGGCCTTCTTCTTGCGCGCCTCCTCGACCAGGTCGATGCCGGCGGCGTCCTGCTGGCGTAGCCATTCGCGGATCAGGCTGGCGCGGCCCTTGGGCGAGTGCACCCGCTCTCGGGTCGCCTTCCACGACGGGCACATGGCGTCGTCGGGGTCGTAGTTGTAGCAGGCGCCGTTGCCGTTGCAGTACACCGCGGCGGCGTAGGCCTGCCACACCCGCTCGTCGATGGTACGGTCGAGCTCGCCGCGGGTGGTGACGCCATCGACGGTGAGCAGGCCGGGGTCGAGTAGGCGCACGGGTTGTTCTTCAAGCGACTCGGAGGGAGTCGCAATCTTGCCCGGGTTCAACTGGTTGTGCGGGTCGAAGGCCGCCTTGACCCGCTGCAGGCTAGGGTAGAGCTCGCCGAAGAACTTGGGCGCGTACTCCGAACGTACGCCCTTGCCGTGCTCGCCCCACAGCAGGCCGTGGTACTTGTGGGCCAGTTCGGCGACCTCGTCGGAGAGCTCGCGGATCAGCGTCGCTTGCTCGGGGTCCTTCATGTCGATGGCCGGGCGCACGTGCAGCACCCCGGCGTCGACGTGGCCGAACATACCGTAGTCGAGGCCGCGCCCGCTGAGCGCGGCGCGCAGCTCGGCGATGAAGTCGGCGAGGTGCTCCGGGGGTACCGCGGCGTCCTCGATGAAGGGGATCGGACGCTTCTCGCCCTTGGCGTTGCCGAGCAGGCCCACGGCGCGCTTGCGCATGGCGTAGACGCGCTTGATCGCCTCGCGGCCGACGGCCTGGGTGTGGCCGAGCCGCTCGACGCTGGTGTCCTCCTGCAGGTGCTGGCAGAACGCCTCGACCCGCGCCGCCAGGCGCTCGGGGTCGTCGTCGTTGAACTCCACCAGGTTGATGCCGCGCACCGGGGTGTCGCCGGCGGGGAAGAACTCCGCCACGCTGTCCCACACGAAGTCGTCCATGGCCAGCAGCAGCACGCTGTCGTCGACGGTCTCGATGGAGGTGGGGCGCGCCTGGGCATCGTCGCCGTCGCCCATCAGCGCCTTGGCGTCGCGCAGCGCATGCATGTAGTCGGCGTAGCGCACGTTGACCAGGGTGGCGTGCTGTGGGATCGGCAGCACGTTGAGCACCGCCTCGTTGAGCAGGCCCAGCGAGCCCTCCGAGCCGCACAGCAGGCTGTTGATGTCGAGACGTCCTTCCGCGTCCCTGAGATGCGCCAGGTCGTAGCCGGTCAGGCAGCGGTTGAGCGGCGGGAACTTGGCGTCGATCAGCTCGCGCTGGGTGTCGATGATCTCGCGGGCGGTGCGGTAGGCGCGGCCGGTGGCATCGTCGCGGGCGCACAGCGCTTCCAGCTCGGCGTCGTCCACCGGGCGGCTGGTCAGGCGCTCGCCGCCGAGCAGCAGGGTGTCGAGCTCGAGCACGTGGTCGCGGGTCTTGCCGTAGGTGCAGCTGCCCTGGCCGCTGGCGTCGGTGGAGATCATGCCGCCGATGGTGGCGCGGTTGGAGGTCGAGAGCTCCGGGGCGAAGAACAGCCCGTGGGGCTTGAGGGCGGCGTTGAGCTGGTCCTTGACCACCCCGGCCTGGACCCGCACCCGGCGGTTCTCGACGTCGATGTCGAGAATCCGGTTCATGTGCTTGGAGACATCCACCACCAGGCCGTCGGTGAGCGACTGGCCGTTGGTGCCGGTGCCGCCGCCGCGCGGGGTGAGCACCACCCGGCGATGCTCGACCTGGCCGGCGAGATGGGCGATGCGCTGCAGGTCATCCGCGCCCTTGGGGGTGAGCACCGCCTGGGGCAGGCGCTGGTAGATCGAGTTGTCGGTGGCCAACACCGTGCGGTTGGCGAAGTCCGGGGCGATCTCGCCCTCGAAACCGGCCGCCTTGAGCGCCTCGATAAAACGCAGGTAGTGATGGTCGAGGTCGGGCAGGGCAGCGGGAGAGTCAGTATCCAGTCGTGCGATCATCGGTCGTTTCAAGCCATCGGTCGCGGGCGTCGGCTTTGGCAAGCCGCGCGGGCTGTTGGAGTCGTGCCACTACTCTACCCGAGGCGGATGCACCGCGCATCTTGATGCGCGGCGGGTGGCGTGGTGAAAGGGCGGGCTTTTCCCTACAATAAGCGGCTGATTGGCGTTTCCCCCACCACCGAATTGCGACGGACAGGATTCCATGCTCGATCCGAAACTGCTGCGTGGTGACCTCGAACAGGTTGCCCAACGACTGGCCACGCGTGGCTTTACTCTCGACACCGCGCGACTCGAGGCGCTGGAATCCCGGCGTCGCGAGATCCAGACCGAGACCGAGACCCTGCAGAACGAGCGCAACACGCGCTCCAAGGCGATCGGCAAGGCCAAGGCGGCCGGCGAAGACATCCAGCCGCTGCTCGACGAGGTGAGCGACCTGGGCGACCGCCTGGACGCCGCCAAGGCGCGCCTGGCCGAGGTGCAGGCCGAGTGGGATGCGGTGGTCGTGGGCCTGCCCAACCTGCCCCACGAGAGCGTGCCCCAGGGCGACAGCGAAGAGGAGAACGTCGAGCTGCATCGCTGGGGCACCCCGCGGACCTTCGACTTCGAGGTGCTCGATCACGTCGACCTGGGTGCCAAGTGCGCCAACCTCGACTTCGAGCTGGCGGTCAAGCTGACCGGCTCGCGCTTCGCGGTGATGCGCGGTGAGATCGCGCGCCTGCACCGCGCGCTGACCCAGTTCATGCTCGATACCCAGACCCTCGAGCACGGCTATGAAGAGTGCTACGTGCCCTACATGGTCAACGAGGCGTCGCTGACCGGCACCGGCCAGCTGCCCAAGTTCGGCGAGGATCTGTTCAAGCTCGACGACGAGCGCGGCTTCCACCTGATCCCCACCGCCGAGGTGCCGCTGACCAACTTCGCCCGCGACGAGATCCTCGACGCCAAGGCGCTGCCGATGAAGCTTACCGCGCATACGCCGTGCTTCCGCAGCGAGGCGGGCTCCCACGGGCGCGATACCCGCGGGATGATCCGCCAGCACCAGTTCGACAAGGTGGAGATGGTGCAGCTGGTCGACCCGGCCACCAGCTACGACGCCCTGGAGGAGATGCGCGGCCACGCCGAGGCGATCCTGCAGAAGCTCGAGCTGCCCTACCGGGTGGTGACGCTGTGCACCGGCGACATGGGCTTCGGCGCGGCCAAGACCTACGACCTGGAAGTGTGGCTGCCCAGCCAGGAGACCTACCGCGAGATCTCCTCGGTCTCCAACTGCGAGGACTTCCAGGCGCGGCGCATGCAGGCGCGTTTCCGTCATCCGGAGCAGAAGAAGCCGCAGCTGCTGCATACCCTCAACGGCTCCGGCCTGGCGGTAGGCCGCTGCCTGCTGGCGGTGATGGAGAACCACCAGCAGGCCGACGGCTCGATCACCATCCCCGCCGCGCTGCGGCCTTATATGGGCGGCGTCGAAGTGATCAACGCGTAAGACGTTCCATACGCGGAAACCCCACCGATGGTGGGGTTTCTGTTTCTTCCCTCTTCCTTCTTCGCTCTTTCTTCTTCAGTCCTGAATTTCCCAGCTCACGCTAACCTCGGCGTCGATGGCGATGGTGCCGGGGCGGTACTCGGCGCCGGCGCCCTGGCTCTCCATGGTGTCGGCGCGCATCGCCATCATGCGCGGCATGAACACCGGCGACTGCACCTCACTCACGCTGGTCACGCTGCCCAGGCTCACTTCCAGGGTGTCGGCCATCAGCTGCGCCTTGTGGCGGGCCTTCTCCAGCGCCTGGGTCAGGGCGCGGTCGGTGGCGGCGTCGCGGTCGTGGAGGTCGTACTGCACGCCGTCCAGCGCGTTGACGCCGGCCTCGGTGAGGGCATCGAGAATCACCGGCAGCTGCTCGAGATCGTCGATGGTCAGGGTGATCGGCCGCTCGAGCTGGGTGCGCACCAGGGTCTCGCGCTCGCCATCCTGCTGGCGCGGCGCATTGACATGGTCGGGCCGCACGTTGAGCGAGCCGGCGCTGATGGCGTCGCGCTCCAGGCCGGCCTCTTCCAGGGTGCGGATCAGCTCGCCGGTGCGCTCCTCGAGGCGCTCGCGGGCCTCGCGCAGGGCGTCGGGGTCGGTCTGCTGGTCGTCACCGGCAGCCACTGCCGGGGTGCGCTCCCATAGTCGTGCGCTGAGGCTGGCCTTGTCGGGGGTTACCTCGACGCTGGATTGGGCCTGCACGCTGAGGCGTGACTCCTGGGGGCGGGGCATGTCGGCCATCGCCAGCGGGGCCGCGAGGCTGGTAGCCAGCAGCAGCGCCAGTGGCAGAGCGAACGGACGACGCATGGAACGGGAGAGTATCATTGAGTGGCCTCCTTGCAGGTGTAGTGTGTGCTGCTTCGAGCGCGCTGGATGGGGGCGGTTCCCGGGTGGTACGCGTCTGCACCGTGTTTCCCTAATCTTTGGGGCCGCGGTGAAGCGGATTTGTCTCGGCGAGCAACTGCGCCCATCATGAAAGCAATCATAACGCCAGGAAGGCTCATGGATCCCGATTCGAATCAGCAGTCCCGAACCATCCCGCTCAACCTGACTCTGGCGCTGGCCGCGCTGGTGGTGATCATCGGTGGCATGAAGGCCGGCGCCGACCTGCTGGTGCCGCTGCTGCTGTCGCTGTTCATCGCCGTGGTGTGTACCGCACCGGTGCAGTGGCTCAACCGCCTTGGCCTGAGCCTGCGCAAGTCGGTCTGCGTGACCCTGCTGGTGATCGGCTCTTTCCTGCTGCTGCTGATGCTGCTGCTGGCCAATACCTTTAGTACCTTCATCGCCGCCCTGCCGGATATCGAGGAGCAGGCCTATACCTACTACTATGATCTGCTCAACTGGCTGGCCAGCCGCGGCATGTCGGTGCGGCCCGAGCAGTTCGCCCAGTGGTTCGAGGATGTCAACGTCACCCAGATGGTGCCGACCTTCCTCGGCCACCTGGGCAATCTGCTGCTGCAGAGCGTGATCGTCGGGCTGCTGGTGGTGTTCATGCTGTTCGAGACGCTCAATTTTCGTGACAAGGTGACCCAGGCGCTGCTCGACCCGGCGCCGAGCCTGCGCCGGCTCAGCGAGTTCAGCCTGACCCTCAAGCGCTACCTGGCGGTGAAGACGGTAATCAGCCTGGTCACCGGGGTGCTGGTATGGATCGCCTGCGTGGCGGTCGGCGTGGGCTTTCCGCTGCTGTGGGCGACCCTGGCCTTCGGCCTCAACTTCATTCCCAATATCGGCTCGGCGCTGGCGGCGATTCCGCCGGTGCTGCTGCTGCTGGTGTCGCCGGACGCCGGCTGGGGATCGGCGGTGGTGCTGGCACTCTGCTATCTGGCGATCAACTTCGTGATGGGCAACCTGGTCGAGCCGCGGGTGATGGGCCGTGCGCTGGGGTTGTCGACCTTCGTGGCGTTTCTATCATTGGTGGTGTGGGGCTGGATACTCGGCACGGTGGGCATGCTGCTCTCGGTGCTGCTGACCATGACCCTCAAGATCGCCCTCGATAGCCACCCGGACACGCGCTGGATCGCGCGGCTGCTGGGGCCAGGAGCGGAGAAAAAGGCGGCGGGAGACGAGATATTGCCGGGGCGGGTGCGCCTAAAACGACGGCGCCCCGATGATGAGGATCATCAGGGCGCCGAATAGCGACGTGGTGTCGCTGCGATCAGGCGTTCTGCTCGATGAACTGCGCGAGCTGAGACTTGGACTGTGCACCGACCAGTGAGGCGACCTTGGCGCCGGACTTGAACAGCATCACGGTGGGCACGCCACGCACGCCGTGCTCGGCGGCGATTTCCGGGGCATCGTCGACGTTGACGCTGACGACCTTGAGGTTATCTGCGCGCTCATCGGCGACTTCATCGACCACGGGCGCCATCATCTTGCAGGGGCCGCACCAGGGTGCCCAGAACTTCAGCAGGACAGGCTTGTCGGCCTTGAGGACCTCCTGCTCGAAGTTGGCAGTGGTGACATCGACGTTATTAGCCATGTAAATCTCCAGTTGCTTTGCGCTTTGTCGAGCGTGCTTTCGCAAGGTTAGCTGACCGATGTTAGCGGCAGCCCGCGTTGCTGGCAAATATCGCCTAGCCAATGCTGATGATAGCGGGGAGCTATCGGAAGGTGCCAGCGAGGCGGATCCCGCGCCGTTACGGCACCTGGCTTTATATGCTATAAAGTAATTTATAAATTCAGGCTTATTGCCTTGTCGTATTAGGCGGCCGATTCTTGCGGCCCGCCCACCAGCAAGAGGTTTCGGGGATGAAACTGCAGCAGCTGCGCTACATCTGGGAAGTCACGCGCCACAACCTCAACGTATCCGCCACCGCCCAGAGCCTTTACACCTCGCAGCCGGGGATTTCCAAGCAGATCCGCCTGCTCGAGGACGAGCTGGGGGTGGAGATCTTTGCCCGCAGCGGCAAGCATCTGACCCGGGTGACCCCGGCCGGGGAGGCGATCATCGAGCTGGCCGGCCAGGTGCTGCGCACCGCCGAGAACATCAAGCAGGTGGCCCAGGAGCACAGCGACGAGCGCCGCGGCAGCCTCTCCATCGCCACCACCCACACCCAGGCGCGCTATGCGCTGCCGCCGGTGATTCGCGACTTCACCCACAAGTACCCCGACGTGGCGCTGCACATGCAGCAGGGCACCCCCAAGCAGATCGCCCAGATGGTCAGCGAGGGGCACGCAGACTTCGCCATCTGCACCGAGGCGCTGGAGCTGTTCAACGACCTGGTGCTGCTGCCGTGCTACCGCTGGAACCGCTGCGTGCTGGTGCCCCAGGGGCATCCGCTGGCGGATGTCGAGACGCTGACCCTGGAGGCGCTGGCCGAGTACCCGCTGGTGACCTATGTGTTCGGCTTCACCGGCCGCTCGCAGCTCGACGACGCCTTCAAGGCCCGCGGCCTGACCCCCAATGTGGTCCTCACCGCCGCCGACGCCGACGTGATCAAGACCTACGTGCGGCTCAAGATGGGGGTCGGTATCGTCGCGCACATGGCGGTGGACCCCGAGGCCGACAGCGACCTGGTGGCGCTGGACGCCAGCCACCTGTTCGCCAGCTCCACCACCAAGATCGCCATTCGCCGCGGCACCTTCATGCGCGGCTATATGTACGACTTCGTGCAGGGCTTCGCCGCCCACCTCGACCGCAACCGCGTGGATGCCGCCCTGGCCGCCGGCCCGCGGCATGAGCAGGAGCTATTCGAGGGCATCGAACTACCCATGCGCTAGGCGAGCCTGAATCGCCGCGTTATAAATCAACGAGGCCCTACCGGTCGTGCGACCGGTAGGGCCTTCTGGTTCTGGGGGGATGGGCTCAGTGCTGGAGGTGCAAACCGCACTCCCGCTTCTCCTCCACCTTGGTGGGGTCGAAGTAGTCGAAGTTGTTGGGCAGGTCGTGCTGCTGCAGGTACTGGTACATCTCCTTGGCGGTCCAGTGCAGCACCGGGGCGACCTTGATCAGGCCGTCGGCGTTGCGCGAGACCGGCTGCATGCGAGCGCGCTCGGCGGTGTCTTCGGCGCGCAGCGCGGTGAACCACACCTCGGGGGCCATCTCGCGCAGGGCGCGCTGGAAGGGCTCGAGCTTGACCTCTTCGGTGAAGGCAGCGTGGCGCGGGTCGTCGATGCCGGGAAAGTCGCCTTCCAGGGCTTCACGATGGGCGCGGGAGCGCTGCGGATGGTAGGTGATCAGGTTGAGGCCGAGGCGCTTGACGACCTCGTCGACGAAGCGATAGGTCGCGGGGGTATTGTAGCCGCTGTCCATCCACACCACCGGGATGTCGGGCTGCACCTGGGTGACCATGTGCAGGATCACCGCTTCGAAGGGGCGAAAGTTGGTGGTGCAGATGGCGCGCTTGCCGAGGCTCAGCGCCCAGCGGGTGAGGGCCTCGGGGTCGTGGCCGTGCTGCTGGTTGATGCTGTCGATATCGAGTTCCATCAAAAGCTCCTGAAGGCGGAGAACCGCCGCTCTGGTGTATGGCGCCAGATTACCAAAGGCGGCGGGTAGCGCCCCAATATCGTTTGGTTAGGTCGTTATATAGCGAAAAGCGAGTTTGATGGTGCCTCGTTAGCGCATAACGTGATAAGGCGCGCCGCTGAGGTCAAGGCGTGGCGCTGTCGTGGTCCAGGGCACCCAGCAGGTGGCGGATCTTGTCCAGGGTCTCGTGGTACTCGGCCTCTTCGTCGGAGTCGGCGACCAGGCCACCGCCGCCCCACAGGTGCAGCTGGCCGGCGTCGGCCACCGCGGTACGGATGGCAATCGAGGTATCCATGTGGCCGCGCTGGTCGACGTAGCCGAGGCTGCCGCAGTAGGCGCTGCGCCGGCTGGGCTCCAGCTCGTCGATGATCTGCATGGCGCGCACCTTGGGCGCGCCGGTGATCGAGCCGCCGGGAAAGGAGGCCGCCAGCAGGTCGAGGGTCGAGCGTCGCGTGGCCAGCTCGCCGCGCACGCTGCTGACCAGGTGGTGGACGTTGGCGTAGCTCTCCAGGCCACATAGCTGCGGTACCCGTACGCTGCCGGGGCGGCACACCCGGCCCAGGTCGTTGCGCAGCAGGTCGACGATCATCACGTTCTCGGCGCGGTCCTTTTCGCTGGCCAGCAGCGCCTCGGCCAGGCGGCGGTCCTCCTCTGGCGTGGCGCCGCGCGGGCGGGTGCCCTTGATCGGTCGCGCCTCGACCTGGCCATCGTGGGCCTGAAGGAAGCGCTCCGGCGACAGCGACAGCACCGCCTTGTCGTCCCACGCCAGGTAGCCGGCGAAGGGCGTGGGGGTGGCCCGGCGCAGGCGCAGGTAGGCCTGCCACAGGTCGCCGTGGTAGGGCGCGCTGAAGCGCTGGGCGAGGTTGATCTGGTAGCAGTCGCCGGCCTGGATATAGGCCTGCACGCGGCGGAAGCGCTGGCCGTAGCCGTCGCGGTCGAGCTCGGCGGTAAACGGCGCGGTGATCTTGAACGGCGCGCCCTCGGGCGCCGCTGCGGCCAGCCACTGCTCGACCTCGGCGCGGCGCGCGGCGCTGGCCACCAGCCAGCTCTGCTGAGCCTGGTGGTCCTGGATCAGCGCCCAGTCGTAGAGGCCGACGCGGCTCCAGGGCAGGGCGGTGGCGCTGCGGGCGGCGCCGTCGAGCGGTTCCAGGCAGCGGCCGAAGTCGTAGCTCCAGAAGCCGATCAGCCCGCCGAGGAACGGCAGCTCGCTGTCGGGCGGATCGCACCTTAAGCTGGCCAGCAGCGCCTTCTGCGCCTCGATGGGCGTGCCCGGCAGGGGCTTGCCCTGGGCGTCGCGGGCCTGGCCGCGGGTGTCGATCTCGAGGGTCTCGAGGGGCCGCGCGCTGAGGATGTCGTAGCGGCCGCCGGGGCCGTGGGGGCGGCCGCTGTCGAGCAGCACCGCGCCAGGCTGCTGGCGCAGGGCGGCAAAATAGCCCAACGGGTCGGGCTGATAGGGCAGGGCGGTGATCTCGAGTGGTGATGTCATGCGGCACTTTCCTCAACGAGCGCCTCATTCTAGGCGTCGTTCGGGCGTTTGTCTCACCTGCCGTCAAGGCGTAGGCGACGGCCTATCAACGCCTTATGCTAAAATAGCATTATTGTTGACAATGTCTCGGTGGGCGGGCAGCGCAACGGTCGGGCTCTACGCCCAAAGGCGTAGGCCGCGCAGCGTAGCCGGTGCTTGATTCCTCGACGACGGCTGGGTAGAGTGCCTTTAGAACCCAATTGTCGACAATTAATCATGAATCAAGCCACGCCAGAACTGAATACGCCAGAAGTCCGCACCCTTGCCGAGCGGGTCTTCAACCAGCTGCAGGAGGCCATCGTGCGCGGTGACCTGGCGCCGGGCGCCAAGATCACCGAGCCGGGCCTGTCCAAGACCTACGGTATCTCCCGCGGGCCGCTGCGCGAGGCGATGCGCCGCCTCGAGGTGCATCGCCTGATCGAGCGGGTGCCCCACGTCGGCGCGCGGGTGGTCAAGCTGTCGATGAAGGAGCTGCTCGAGCTATTCGACGTGCGCGAGGCGCTGGAGAGCATGGCCGCCAGGCTTGCCGCCGAGCACATGACCGCCGAGGAGATCGCCGGGCTGCGCGAGGTGCTGGCGCTGCACGAACGCCAGGCCGACCTCAAGCGCGGCGAGGCCTATTTCCAGCGCGAGGGCGACCTGGACTTTCACTATCGCATCGTCCAGGGCAGCCACAATCGCATGCTGATGACGATCCTCTGCGACGACCTCTACTACCTGGTGCGCCTCTACCGCACCCAGTTCAGTGCCAGCGGCTCGCGGCCGCAGCGCGCCTTCGTCGAGCACCACCGCATCGTCGACGCCATCGAGAGCGGCGACGCCGAGCTCGCCGAGCTGCTGATGCGCCGCCACGTCAGCGCCTCGCGGGCCAATGTCGCCGAGCGCTATGCCGCGGTGCTCGAGCAGGAAGCCGGCCAGCCGGCGTCGTAACCACGTCATTATTCCGCCCCCTACAAGGAGAGCCCCATGAGCCATGCCACTCCCGGTGCCCGCTTTCGCGCCGCGCTCAACGCCAATCAGCCGCTGCCCATCGTCGGCACCATCAACGCCTATACCGCACTGATGGCCGAGCGGGTCGGGCACCAGGCGATCTATCTCTCCGGCGGCGGGGTGGCCAACGCCTCCTTCGGCCTGCCCGACCTGGGCATGACCACCATGAACGACGTGGTCCAGGACGCCCACCGCATCACCGGCGCCACTGACGTGCCGTTGCTGGTGGATATCGACACCGGCTGGGGCGGCGCCTTCAATATCTCACGCACGGTCAAGGAGATGCAGCGCGCCGGGGTGGCCGCCGTGCACCTCGAGGACCAGGTGGCCCAGAAGCGCTGCGGGCATCGCCCCAACAAGGCGATCGTCAGCCAGGCGGAGATGGTCGATCGCATCAAAGCCGCCGCCGACGCGCGCATCGACCCGGAATTCTTCCTCATCGCGCGCACCGACGCCTTCCAGATGGAGGGGCTGGATGCCGCCATCGAGCGCGCCAATGCCTGCGTCGAGGCCGGCGCCGATGCGATCTTCGCCGAGGCGGTGCACAGCCTCGACGACTACCAGGCGTTCTGCGACCGGGTCGATGCGCCGATCCTGGCCAATATCACCGAGTTCGGCGCCACGCCGCTGTTCACCCAGCAGGAGCTCTCCGAGGTGGGCTGCCAGATGGTGCTGTATCCGCTCTCGGCGTTCCGCGCCATGAACGCCGCGGCGCTCAAGGTCTACCAGAGCATCCACACTAACGGCCACCAGCGCGACGTGGTCGAGCTGATGCAGACCCGCGACGAGCTCTACGACTTCCTCAACTATCACGACTTTGAGCGCAAGCTCGACGCGCTGTTCGTGCAGGAGAACAACGCCTAGTTTGCGCAGCATGTCACGCCAACGCATACCCCATAACAATATCCAATATTCACCGGCCGGAAGGTTTGGGAGAAGGAGAACGTCATGACAGATAAACCCCTTGCGGGCGCCGGCCTGCGTGGCCAGAGCGCCGGTAGCACGGCGCTGTGCACCGTGGGCCAGAGCGGTTCGGGGCTGACCTACCGCGGCTACGACATCGCCGAACTGGCCGACAAGGCGCGCTTCGAAGAGGTCGCCTACCTGCTGCTCAAGGGCAAGCTGCCCACCCAGGCCGAGCTCGACGCCTACATCACCAGGATCAAACGCCTGCGCGGGCTGCCGGCGCCGCTCAAGGCGGTGCTCGAGCAGATCCCCGCCGATGCCCACCCGATGGACGTAATGCGCACCGGCGCCTCGATGCTCGGCAACCTCGAGACCGAGGAGCACTTCGATGAGCAGCAGGACGCCGCCGACCGCCTGCTGGCGGTGCTGCCGTCGATCATCTGCTACTGGTACCGCTACTCCCACGACGGCGTGCGCATCGATACCGAGACCGACGACGATTCGGTGGGCGGCCACTTCCTGCACCTGCTGCGCGACGAAGCGCCCAGCGAGCTGCACGCCCAGGTGATGAGCGTGTCGCTGATCCTCTACGCCGAGCACGAGTTCAACGCCTCGACCTTCACCGCCCGGGTGTGCGCCTCGACGCTCTCCGACATGCACTCCTGCGTGACCGGCGCCATCGGCTCGCTGCGCGGCCCGCTGCACGGCGGCGCCAACGAGGCGGCGATGGCGATGATCGAGAACTGGACCTCCGCCGACGAAGCCGAGCGCGAGATCCTCGGCATGCTCGAGCGTAAAGAGAAGATCATGGGCTTCGGCCACGCCATCTACCGCGAGTCCGATCCGCGCAACGCGATCATCAAGAAATGGTCCAAGCGGCTGGCGGAGGACGTCGGCGACAGCGTGCTCTACCCGGTTTCCGAGCGGGTCGAGGCGGTGATGTGGCGCGAGAAGAAGCTGTTCTGCAACGCCGACTTCTTCCACGCCAGCGCCTATCACTTCATGGGCATTCCGACCAAGCTGTTCACGCCGATCTTCGTCTGCTCGCGGGTCACCGGCTGGTGCGCCCACGTTTTCGAGCAGCGCGACAACAACCGCATTATCCGCCCAAGCGCCGACTATGTGGGACCGGACGCCCGCGACTGGCTGCCTATCGAGCAGCGCGACTGAACCGCGCGCCAGTGCCCACCGACCACGGGGTGACATCATGAACACCGACTACCGCAAGCCGCTTCCCGGCACCGAGCTCGACTACTTCGATGCACGTGCCGCGGTCGAGGACCTCGCCCCCGGCGCCTACGCCGGGCTGCCCTACACCTCGCGGGTGCTGGCCGAGCAGCTGGTACGACGCTGCGACCCGGCGCTGCTCAGCGATGCGCTGCGCCAGCTGATCGAGCGCAAGCGCGACCTCGACTTCCCCTGGTACCCGGCGCGGGTGGTGTGCCATGACATCCTCGGCCAGACCGCGCTGGTCGACCTGGCCGGCCTGCGCGACGCCATTGCCGAGCAGGGCGGCGACCCGGCCAAGGTCAACCCGGTGGTGCCCACCCAGCTGATCGTCGACCACTCGCTGGCGGTGGAGCATGCCGGTTTCGAGGCGGACGCCTTCGACAAGAACCGCCAGGTGGAGGACCGCCGCAACGACGACCGCTTCCACTTCATCAACTGGACCAAGACCGCGTTCGAGAACGTCGACGTGATCCCGCCCGGCAACGGCATCATGCACCAGATCAACCTGGAGAAGATGTCGCCGGTGGTGCAGGTCCAGCCCGATGCCAGCGGCCGGAAGGTCGCCTTTCCGGATACCTGCGTGGGTACCGACAGCCACACGCCGATGACCGATGCCCTGGGGGTGATCTCGGTGGGCGTCGGCGGCCTCGAGGCGGAGAGCGTGATGCTCGGCCGCGCCTCGATGATGCGCCTGCCGGACATCGTCGGCGTGGAGCTGAGCGGCAAGCTGCAGCCCGGCGTGACCGGTACCGACATGGTGCTGGCGATTACCGAGTTCCTGCGCCGCGAGCGGGTGGTGGGGGCCTACCTGGAGTTCTACGGCGAGGGTGCCGAGGCGCTGAGCATCGGCGACCGCGCCACCATCTCCAACATGACGCCGGAGTATGGCGCCACCGCGGCGATGTTCTACATCGACGCCCAGACCATCGACTACCTGACCCTTACCGGCCGCGACGACGAGCAGGTGGCGCTGGTCGAGGCCTACGCCAGGCACACCGGGCTGTGGGCCGATAGCCTCGCCGAGGTCGAGTACGAGCGGGTGCTGCGCTTCGATCTCTCCAGCGTGACCCGCACCCTGGCCGGGCCCTCCAACCCCCACGCCCACCTGCCTACCAGCGAGCTCGCCAAGCGCGGTGTGGCGGTGGGGCTCGACGCCGCCCGCGCCGAGGAGCAGGCCGGCAAGCTGCCGGATGGCGCGGTGATCATCGCCGCCATCACCAGCTGCACCAATACCTCCAACCCGCGCAACATGGTGGCGGCGGGGCTGATCGCCCGCAACGCCAACCGCCTCGGCCTGATCCGCAAGCCGTGGGTGAAGTCGTCGCTGGCGCCGGGCTCCAAGACGGTCAAGATGTACCTCGAAGAGGCCGACCTGATGGGCGAGCTGGAGTCGCTGGGGTTCGGCGTGGTGGGCTATGCCTGCACCACCTGCAACGGCATGTCCGGCGCGCTGGATCCGGTCATTCAGCAGGAGATCATTGACCGCGACCTCTACTCGGTGGCGGTGCTGTCGGGCAATCGCAACTTCGACGGCCGCATCCACCCCTATGCCAAGCAGGCCTTCCTGGCCTCGCCGCCGCTGGTGGTGGCCTACGCCATCGCCGGCACTATCCGCTTCGATATCGAGAAGGACGCCCTGGGCGTCGACGCCGACGGCAATCCGGTGACGCTCAAGGATATCTGGCCCGACGACGCCGAGATCGACGCCATCGTCAAGCGGGCGGTGAAGCCGGAGCAGTTCCGCCAGACCTATATCCCGATGTTCGACCTGGACAAGAGCGCGGCGGCCAGGACCGAGCCGCTCTATGCCTGGCGCCCGCAGAGCACCTACATCCGCCGTCCGCCCTACTGGGAGGGCAAGATGTCCGCCGAGCGCAGCCTCAAGGGCATGCGGCCACTGGCGATCCTGCCCGACAACATCACCACCGACCATCTGTCGCCGTCGAATGCCATCCAGCTCGACAGCGCGGCGGGGGAGTACCTGGACAAGATGGGCGTGCCGGAGGAGGACTTCAATTCCTACGCCACCCACCGCGGCGACCACCTCACCGCCCAGCGCGCCACCCTGGCCAACCCCAAGCTGTTCAACGAGATGGTTCGCGACGACGCGGGCAAGGTGCGCCAGGGCTCGTTGGCGCGGATCGAGCCGGAGGGCAAGATAACGCGCATGTGGGAGGCCATCGAGACCTACATGGCGCGCAGCCAGCCCTTGATCATCATCGCCGGCGCCGACTACGGCCAGGGCTCGTCGCGGGACTGGGCGGCCAAGGGCGTGGCGCTGGCCGGCGTGGAGGCGATCGTGGCCGAGGGCTTCGAGCGCATCCACCGCACCAACCTGGTCGGCATGGGCGTGATGCCGCTGCAGTTCGAGCCGGGCACCACCCGCCACACCCTCGCGCTCGACGGCACCGAGGTGTATGACGTCGAGGGCGCGGCGGCGCCGCAGGCGACGCTGACCCTGGTGATCCACCGCTCCAGCGGCGAGACCCAGCGGGTGCCGGTGATCTGCCGCCTGGATACCGAGGAGGAGCTGACCATCTACACCGCCGGCGGCGTGCTGCAGCGCTTCGCCCAGGACTTCCTCGAATCCAGCGAGGGGGCCAACGCATGAGCCATACGCCGCAGATCCGCATTGCCGCGACCTACATGCGCGGCGGCACCAGCAAGGGGGTGTTCTTCCGCCTCGCCGATCTGCCGGCCGCGGCCCAGGCGCCCGGGCCGGCCCGCGATGCGCTGCTGCTGCGGGTGCTGGGCAGCCCCGACCCGTATCAAAAGCAGGTCGATGGCATGGGCGGGGCGACCTCCAGCACCAGCAAGGCGGTGATCCTGTCGCCGAGCGAGAGCCCCGACCACGACGTCGACTACCTGTTCGGCCAGGTCTCCATCGACACGCCCTTCGTCGACTGGAGCGGCAACTGCGGCAACCTCTCCGCCGCGGTGGGGCCGTTCGCCATCGCCAACGGCCTGGTCGACCCGGCGCGGATTCCCGCCGACGGGGTGGTCGAGGTGCGCATCTGGCAGGCCAATATCGAGAAGACCATCGTCTCGCGGGTGCCGGTCACCAACGGCCAGGTGCAGGAGACTGGCGACTTCGAGCTCGACGGGGTGACCTTCCCGGCGGCGGAAGTGCCGGTGGCCTTCATGAACCCCGCCGACGGCGAGGGCGCGCTGTTCCCCACCGGCAACCGGGTCGATGAGCTGGAGGTGCCGTCCGAGGTGGTGGCGGGCGGGCGCCTCGAGGCGACCCTGATCAACGCCGGCATTCCGACCATCTTCGTCAACGCCGCCGATCTCGGCTATACCGGCACCGAACTGCAGGAGGCGATCAACGGCGACCCGGCGGCACTGTTGCGCTTCGAGACGCTGCGCGCCCACGGTGCGCTGCGCATGGGGCTGATCAAGGACGTCAGCGAGGCGGGTAGCCGCCAGCACACGCCCAAGGTGGCCTTCGTGGCACCGCCGTCAGGCTATACCGCCTCCAGCGGCCGGCAGGTGGCGGCCGAGGAGATCGACCTGCTGGTGCGGGCGCTCTCCATGGGCAAGCTGCACCACGCCATGATGGGCACCGCGGCGGTGGCCATCGCCGCCGCCGCGGCGATCCCCGGCACCCTGGTCAACCTGGCGGCCGGCGGCAGCGAGCGCGACTCGGTGTGCTTCGGCCACCCCTCGGGCACGCTGCGGGTCGGCGCCAAGGCGAGCCGGGCGGGAGACGACTGGCGGGTCGAGCAGGTCACCATGAGCCGCAGCGCCCGGGTGTTGATGGAGGGGTGGGTACGGGTACCAGGTGAGGTGGCAGGCTAAACCGTGCCCAGCGCCCGGAAGCGCTGAATCCCTTCGCCGGGCGCGAAATCCTCCAATTCGAACAGCTGGCGCACCTCGATCTCGGCGTTGCCCCCTGGGCCGCCGGGGTTGGGGAAGCGCTGCGTCCACGCCAGCGCCTCCTCGCGTGAGGCGACCTTGATCAGGGTGTAGCCGGCAATCAGCTCCTTGGCCTCGCTGAAGGGGCCGTCGGTGAGCAGCTGCTCGCCGTCGCGGTACTCGATGCGCCAACCCTTGGCGCTGGGCTGCAGGCCCGAGGCGTCGAGCAGGGCGCCGGCATTGGCCAGCTGCTCGTGGAACTCGGCCATGGCGGCAACCATGCTGTCCTCCGGCATGGCGCCGGCCTCGCTCTCCTGGCTGGCCTTGACGATGATCATGAAACGCATGCGATCTCTCCTCGCTGGTGGGTACCCCCGTGTGTCGAACCTGGCCTTGTCGATTCGACAGCCTGCTGTGAGGTTTCAGCCCGGTTCCAGCAGGCGCGCCCCGCAGCCCTGCTCGGCAAGGGTGTCGCGCGGGTTGCGCAGCGGGCAGTCGTCCATCGACAGGCAGCCGCAGCCGATGCAGTGGTCGAGCTGGTCGCGCAGCTGGGTCAGACAGCGAATGCGTTCATCGAGAGTTTCCCGCCAGTTGGCCGAGAGGCGCTGCCAGTCGGCGGCGCTGGGGGCACGGTGGTCGGGCAGGGTGGCGAAGGCCTCACCCACCTCGGCAAGTGAGATGCCGGTGCGCTGGGCGACCTTGATGATCGCTACCCGGCGCAGCACGTCGCGGGTGAAGCGGCGCTGGTTGCCGGCGTTGCGGCGGCTGGCGATCAGCCCCTTGGCTTCGTAGAAGTGAATGGCGGAGACGGCCACGCCGCTGCGCGCGGCGACCTCGCCGACACTGAGTTCACGTGGGATGCTACGGGACATGCGATTTTCCTTGACCTGTAGTTTACTTGAGGTTTTACCCTGCTGGTCGCCTCAACACAAGGTGATGACATGTTCCGATTCTTCGAAAATCTGGTGAACCCCTATCCGCCTGGCGTGCCCGAGACGCCGCCCCGCGGGCTGGGTGCCTTCATCCTGCACTTCTCGCGGCCGGTGCTGCCGCTGCTGATCGTGATGTCGCTGCTCACCGCGCTGGTGTCGGCGGTCGAGGTGCTGTTCTTCAGCTATATGGGCGACCTGGTCGATTGGCTGGCGGCCGCCGAGCGCGAGGGCTTCTTCGCCGAATATGGCTGGCGCCTGGCCGGCATGGCGGCGCTGGTGGTGGTCGGCCTGCCGCTGCTGACGCTGCTGCAGTCGCTGATCACCCATCAGAGCATCTTCGGCAACTATCCGATGATCGGCCGCTGGCTGGCGCACCGCCATATGCTCGGCCAGAGCATGGCCTTCTATCAGGACGAGTTCGCCGGTCGGGTCTCGCAGAAGGTGATGCAGACGGCGCTGGCGATTCGCGAGACGGTGATGAAGCTGATGGACCTGCTGGTCTATGTGATCGTCTACTTCATCGGCGCCATGCTGCTGATGGGCAACGCCGAGCCGTGGCTGATGCTGCCGCTGGTGGCCTGGCTGGTCGGCTATATCGCGATCATGAGGGTGTTCGTGCCGCGCCTGCGCCAGGTCTCCATGGAGCAGGCCGACGCCCGCGCACGGATGACCGGGCGCATCGTCGACAGCTACAGCAATATCCAGACCATCAAGCTGTTTGCCGATACCCAGCGCGAGCAGCACTACGCCCGCGATGCCATGGAGGGCTTCATGGCCACGGTGCACCGTCAGATGCGCCTGGCCACCAAGCTGACGGTGAGCCTGACGCTACTCAACTCGCTGCTGCTGGCCGGGGTCGCGACCATCGCCATCGGCGCCTGGTACCTGGAGGCGGTATCGCTGGGGGTGATTGCGGTGGCCATCGCGCTGGTGATGCGCATCCGCTTCATGTCCAACTGGATCCTGTGGGAGGTGGCAGGACTGTTCGAGAATATCGGCACGGTGCAGGACGGCATCAATACCATTGCCCGTGAACCCGAGGTCAAGGACGCGCCGGGGGCCCGACCGCTCGAGGTGTCGCAGGGCGAGATTCGCTTCGATGCGCTGCGCTTCGGCTATGCGCGGCCGGACGGCGAGGCCCAGCGGGTTTTCGACGGCATGAGCCTGACCATCGCGCCGGGGGAGAAGGTCGGGGTGATTGGCCGCTCCGGCGCCGGCAAGTCGACCCTGGCCAACCTGCTGCTGCGCTTCTACGACCTGGAGGGGGGCCGCATCCTGATCGACGACCAGGATATTGGCGCGGTCACCCAGTCATCGCTGCGCCAGCAGATCGGCATGGTGACCCAGGACACCTCGCTGCTGCATCGCTCGCTGCGCGACAACATTCGCTACGGCAGCCCGCATGCCAGCGAGGCCCAGGTGCTGGAGGCAGTGCGCCGCGCCCATGCTGACAGCTTCATCGATGACCTGGTCGACGTGCAGGGCCGGCGCGGATTGGATGCCCATGTTGGCGAGCGCGGGGTCAAGCTCTCCGGCGGCCAGCGCCAGCGCATCGCGATCGCCCGGGTGCTGCTCAAGAATGCACCGATCCTGGTGCTCGATGAAGCCACTTCGGCGCTGGACTCCGAGGTCGAGGCGGCGATTCAGGAGCAGCTCTACACCCTGATGCAGGGCAAGACGGTGATCGCCATCGCCCATCGCCTCTCGACCATCGCCATGCTCGACCGGCTGGTGGTGATCGACGAGGGGCGTATCGTCGAGACCGGTACCCACCGCGAACTGCTGGCCGAGGATGGCCTCTATGCCGCGCTGTGGCGGCGCCAGTCAGGGGGCTTTCTGGGCGTGGATCTCGACGGTGAGAGGGCGCTCAGTCCGGCCGGCGCGCCATCAACGTGATCTCGACGCGGCAGCCCCCGAACAGTTTGGGGGACTGGGTGCAGGTGCGCGCCGGATAGTTCGGTCCCTCGAAGAATTCCGCGTAGATGCTGTCCATGTCGTGAATCTCGTCGAGGTCGGCGAGGTGGACATCGACTCTCACCACGTCGCTCATGTGCACGTTGACCATCTCCAGCATGCGCTGGAGCTCGCGCATGACGCGATGCGTCTCCTCCTTGATATCGCCGATATCGCCCTCGGTGCCGTGGATATCCGCGGCGGTCAGGCCGGAGACGAAGGCGTAGCGGTCGTCCATCACGATATGACTACCGGGAAAGTGCGGGCTTGGCAGGGTGGGGTCGTTGTGGTGCTCTGGCATGTGATCTCCTTATCAAAACAAGCACCTATACGACCCTCCCGGGCCCAAAGGGTTCCTGCCGTATCAGGCAGTGACTGCGGCGTTCTCTGCCATCTCGGCGGCAGGCTGAAGCTGGGGATGCCACGGCTCGGCAGTGGGTAAGTTCTCGATCCGCATACGTTCGACGACGAAGTCGACGAAGGTGCGCACCTTGGGAGAGATCAGGCGCCCTCCAGGGAAGACCGCATTCAGTTCAACCTCGGGTCCCTCCCAGCCATCCAGCACCCGCCGCAGCCGCTGCTCCTCCGGCCCCAGGCAGGCGACGATCTCGCTGGCCAGCATTATGCCTTGCCCCTCGACCAGCAGCCCGCGCAGCACAAAGGGATCGTTGGCGATGGCAATTGGGTCGATCTCTACTTCCACCTGACGCGTTCCATTATGTAACTGCCACAGGTAGCGCTGGCCGCGTTGGTCGGTGCACTTGGCCAGGGCGGGGTGGCGGGCCAGTTCCGCCGGTTCGCTTGGCTCGCCGTGCATGGCGATATAGCGGTCGCTGGCATAGACGAAGGAGCGGTAGCGTGCCAAGGGACGGGCTATCAAGGTCGAATCCGGCAGGGGCCCGACGCGCAGTGCAACGTCGATCTGATTGGTCACCAGGTCGAGACGATCGTTGGATAGCACCATCTCGATACGCACCTGGGGATAGCGCTCGTGAAACTCGCGTATCAGGTCCGAGGTGAACTCGGTGCAGAGGGTAAAGGGCGCCGTGACCCGCAGCCAGCCACGCGGACTATCTTCCAGGCTTTGCACGGCGTTCTCTGCCTGGTCGAGATCCTGGGCGATACGATTGCAGTAGTCGAAGTAAACGGCGCCTGCCTCGGTAAGGCTCAGGTTGCGTGTCGTGCGGTGCAGCAGTCGCGCGCCCAGGCGCTCCTCGAGCCCCTGTACCTTGCGGCTCACCGTTGTCTTGGAAAGATGCAGCTGCTTGGCCGCGGCGATAAAACTGCCTTGTTCTACCACCTTGGCGAAGATCAAGGCGTCGTTGAGATCCTGCAACATTGTCGCTGTCCTGTGCCGTGCTTGGGAGATGCCGCACGTTAACTGTCCCGTCAATGGGACAGTATTTCCCTGGTTGCCTGACTAATCAAGTTGTCAATAGGGCTTTATGGTGGCGCATTGCGTCAGGTTGCCGCGTGTCGATTCCCCGTCACATCAATCGACTGGTTAGCGTCCACGGCAATTCAACTGCCAGGCCCGACGAGAGTCGTCGGTGGATTTCGCCATTCCGAGTCGATAGAGGTCACTTATGAACGTCCACGAGATGTTCCAACCCACGGGTCTCCCCAGACGCCTTATGGTTACCGCCATGGCGGTGGGACTCCTGTTCCTGGCCGGCTGTGACAGCCAGGCCGACAGTGCGCAGCAGGCGCCGCCGCCGCCCCAGGTTAGCGTGGCCGATGTGGTGGTTGAGAGCGTGCGCTTCTGGGACGAATTCACCGGCCGTATCGAGGCGGTGGAGACGGTAGAGCTACGCCCGCGGGTGACCGGATATATCGACAGCATTCACTACACCGAGGGCCAGAGTGTCGAGGCGGGGGAGGTGCTGTTCGTGATCGACCAGCGTCCCTACCAGGCTGCACTGGCGCTGGCAGAGGCCGACCTGGAGCGGGCGCGTGCCCGCGCCGAGCTTGCCCGCAGCGAGGTCGCCAGGGCGGAGACCCTGGCGCAGAGCCGGGCCATCTCCCGCGAGGAGCTGGACCAGCGTCGGGCGGCAGCGGCCCAGGCCAATGCCGAGGTCCTTGCGGCGCAGGCGGCGCTCGACACGGCGAGCCTGGACATGGCGTTTACCGAGGTCCGCGCGCCGATTTCCGGGCGCACCGGCCGGGCCCTGGTGACCGTCGGCAACCTGGTCTCCGAGGCCACGCCGCTGACCAGCATCGTCTCGCTGGACCAGGTCCATGTGCACTTCTACAGCGACGAGCGGGCCTACCTGAACTACGACGCCATGGCCCGCAGCGGCGAGCGCGCGAGTTCCCGCGATGAGCGCACGCCGGTCCGCGTTGGGCTGGCCAGCGATGAGAGCTATCCGTACCCGGGCGAGGTGGACTTCGTCGACAACCGGCTGGACGCCGCCGCGGGCACCATCCTGATGCGGGCCGTGCTCGACAACAGCGAGGGGCGCTTCGCGCCGGGCATGTTTGCTCGGGTACAGCTGCTCGGCAGCGGCTCGCAGCAGGCCATCCTCATCGACGACAAGGCAGTGCTCACCGACCAGGACCGCAAGTATGTCTATGTGGTCGACGACGAGGGGATTGCGCAGCGCCGAGACGTGCAGCTGGGTCGCATGGCCGAGGGGCTGAGGGTCGTCGCGTCCGGTCTCGAGTCCGGCGACCGGGTGGTGGTGCGCGGCGCCCAGCGGATCTTCTTCCCGGGTATGGAAGTGGCAGCCGAAAGCGTCGACATGCGTGGGCCAACCGCCGGCGGCACGGAGCTCGCCGCCACTCGCTGAGCGTTACCACTCCAGTGCCAACCCTAACCCCTGAACGATGCCCCCAGGGCTGACGCTCTGCGTCTGCCCCGAGGCGGGAGCCTTGCCATGGATTTTGCGAAATTCTTCGTCGACCGGCCGATCTTCGCCGCGGTGCTGTCGATCCTGATCTTTATTGCCGGGGCGATCAGTATCCCGCTGCTGCCAATCAGCGAGTACCCGGACGTGGTGCCGCCTACCGTGCAGGTGCGGGCGGTGTATCCCGGCGCCAACCCCAAGGAGATCGCCGAGACGGTGGCCACGCCGCTGGAGGAGGCGATCACCGGGGTCGAGGACCTGATGTACATGAAGTCGGTGGCCGGCTCCGACGGGGTGCTGGCGATGACCCTGACCTTTCGCCCCGGTACCGACCCGGATGCGGCCCAGGTGCAGGTACAGAACCGGGTCAGCCAGGCGCTGGCGCGGCTGCCGGAGGCGGTGCGCCGCCAGGGCGTGACCACCGACAAGCAGTCGCCCGACCTGACCATGGTGCCGCAGCTGATCTCGCCGGACGGGCGCTACGACAGCACCTACCTGCGCAACTACGCGGCGCTACACGTTCGCGACGAGCTGGCACGCCTGCCCGGCGTCGGCCAGGCGATGCTGTTTGGCGCTGGCGACTACGCCATGCGGGTGTGGATCGATCCCGACCGCGCCGCCGCCAGGGGGCTGACCGCCGGCGATATACTGGCCGCGATCCGCGAGCAGAACGTGCAGGTCTCGGCGGGCCAGCTCGGCGCACCGCCGACGCCGCAGGCCTCGGACTTCCTGATCTCGATCAATGCCCAGGGGCGCTTGGCCAGCGAGGAGGAGTTCGGCGACATCATCGTGCGGGCCGGCAGCGACGGCCAGATCACCTACCTCTCCGATGTGGCGCGGCTCGAGCTTGGCGCCGCCGAGTACTCGCTGCGCTCACTGCTCGACAACCAGCAGGCGGTGGCGATTGGCATCTTCCAGGCGCCGGGCTCCAACGCCATTGCGCTGTCCGATGCGGTACGCGAGAAGATGGTCGAGCTGGCCGAGCGCTTTCCCGAGGGCGTGGAGCACGAGATCGTCTACGATCCGACGGTGTTCGTGCGCGACTCCATCAAGTCGGTGATCAAGACGCTGCTCGAGGCGGTACTGCTGGTGGTGCTGGTGGTGACGCTGTTCCTGCAGACCTGGCGGGCCTCGATCATCCCGCTGCTGGCGGTGCCGGTGTCGATCGTGGGTACCTTTGCGGTGCTCTACCTGCTGGGGTTCTCGATCAATACCCTGACCCTGTTCGGGCTGGTACTGGCGATCGGTATCGTGGTCGACGACGCCATCGTGGTGGTGGAGAACGTCGAGCGCAATATCGAGGAGGGACTGGCGCCGCTGGCGGCGGCCCACCAGGCCATGCGTGAAGTGAGCGGGCCGATCATTGCGATCTCGGTGGTGCTGTGCGCGGTGTTCGTGCCGATGGCCTTCCTGGAGGGCGTCACCGGCCAGTTCTATCGCCAGTTTGCAGTGACCATCGCCATCTCCACGGTGATCTCGGCGATCAACTCGCTGTCGCTGTCGCCGGCGCTGGCCGCGCTGCTGCTCAAGCCCCACGATGCGCCCAAGGACCGCCTGTCGCGGCTCATCGACTTGCTGTTCGGCTGGCTGTTCCGCCCCTTCAACCGCTTATTCGGCGCCAGCTCCGAGCGCTATCAACGTGGCGTGGGGCGCAGCCTGCGCCGGCGTGGCGTAGTGTTCGGCATCTATGTGCTGCTGCTGGCCGCTACCGGGCTAATGTTCCAGGCGGTGCCGGGCGGGTTCATCCCCACCCAGGACAAGATGTACCTGATCGGCGGCACCAAGCTGCCCGAGGGGGCTTCACTGGATCGCACCGAGGAGGTGGTCCGGCGCATGACCGAGATCGCCCTGGAGACCGAGGGGGTCGAGGCGGCAGTGGCGTTCCCCGGCCTCAATCCGCTGCAGTTCACCAACACGCCCAACTCCGGCACGGTGTTCTTCGGCCTGGAGGCGTTCGGCGACCGCCAGCGCAGTGCCGAGGAGATCACCGCCGAGCTCAACGGCAAGTTCGCCGCCCTGCAGGAGGCCTTCAGTTTCGCCTTCATGCCGCCGGCGATCCTGGGGCTCGGTTCCGGCTCGGGCTTCTCGCTGTTCGTGCAGGATCGCGCCAACCTCGGCTACGGCGAGTTGCAGAACGCCGTCGACGGCCTCAGCGGGGCGCTGGCACAGACCCCGGGGATGGGCTATCCCATCACCTCCTACCAGGCCAACGTGCCGCAGCTCGACCTGCACGTGGATCGGGTCAAGGCCAAGTCGCAGGGGGTGCCGCTCAGCGACCTGTTCGAGACCCTGCAGGTCTATCTTGGCTCGGCCTACGTCAACGACTTCAACCGCTTCGGCCGCACCTGGCAGGTGATCGCCCAGGCCGATGGCGGCTTCCGCCTGGACGTCGAGAACATCGATCGGCTGCGTACCCGCAACGCCTTTGGCGAGCTGGTGCCGATCGGCAGCATGATCCGTATCAACGAGACCTTCGGGCCGGATCCGGTGATCCGCTACAACGGCTATCCGGCCGCCGACCTGATGGGCGAATCCGACCCCCGGATGCTGTCGTCGAGCCAGGCGCTGGCGCTGGTCGAGGGCCTGGCGCCGGCGGTGCTACCCGCCGGTATGACCTTTGAGTGGAGCGACTTGAGCTTTCAGCAGGTCAACCAGGGCGGTGCCGCCCTGGTGGTCTTCCCGCTGGCGATCCTGCTGGTGTTCCTGGCGCTGGCGGCGCTCTACGAGAGCTGGACCCTGCCGCTGGCGGTGATCCTGATCGTGCCGATGTGCATGCTCTCGGCGCTGATCGGCGTGAAGTTCACCGGCGGTGACAACAATATCTTCGTCCAGGTGGGGCTGGTGGTATTGATTGGCCTGGCGTGCAAGAACGCCATCCTGATCGTCGAGTTCGCCCGCGAGCTGGAGATGCAGGGCCGCGGCATCGTCGAGGCGGCGCTGGAGGCCTGCCGCCTGCGCCTGCGGCCGATCATCATGACCTCGATCACCTTCACCGCGGCGGTGGTGCCGCTGATGCTGGCCGGTGGCGCCGGCGCCGAGGTGCGCCAGGCGCTGGGCACGGCGGTGTTCGCCGGCATGCTTGGCGTGACCCTGTTCGGCCTGTTCCTGACCCCGGTGTTCTACGTCGCGCTGCGCAAGCTGGTCACGCGTGGCCAACCCGACCCACGCGACGCGCAGCCTGTGGAGGGCGCCTACCATGCCTGATCTGGCCAAACCCATGAGAGCCATGCGACACCTGATGCTGTTGCCACTGACCCTGGCGCTGGCCGCCTGCGCGGTGGGGCCGGACTACCGTGCACCGGCGCTGCCCGAGGCCGCTGCCCTGGTGCGTGCCGAGGCTGGGCTGGTGACCCCCGAGGCGGTTGAGCGCGACTTCTGGCGCAGCTTCGACGATGCGCTGTTGAGCGAGCTGGTCGAGGAAGCCTTCGACTCCAACCACGACCTGCGCATTGCCCTGGCCCGCCACGACCGCAGCCTGGCCCTATTGCGCCAGTCGCGTCGCGACCTGGCGCCCAGCGTCACCGGCCAGGCCGGCGCCGCCCATCAGCGCGCCAGCGCCGACCAGATGCCCCAGGCGACGCGTTCGCAGCGTGATGTCGAGAGCTATGACGCCGGCGCCGCCGCGCTGTGGGAGCTCGACTTCTTCGGCCGCGTGCGGCGCAGCGTGGAGGCGCAGCAGGCGGAGGCGGAGGCCTCTGCGGCAGATGTGCGCGCCATGCAGGTGGTGGTGGTCGGTGAGCTGGTCGACCAGTACGTGCGCCTGCGCGGGCTGCAGGAGCAGCTACGGGTCGCCCAGGCCAACGCCGACAACCAGCGTGAGTCGCTGACGCTGGTGGAGTCGCGCCTCGAGGCGGGGCGCGGCACCGAGTTCGACAGCGTGCGGGCCCGGGCCCAGCTGCAGAGCACACTGTCGAGGATTCCAGCACTGGAAGGCGAGATCGCCGCCATCGTCCATCGCCTGGCGGTGCTGACCGGTCGCGAGCCGGGCGCGCTGATTGCGCGGTTGGAGGCGCCGGCAGCGCTGCCGGCGCTGCATGAGAAGGTGGCGATCGGCCTGTCCGGCGAGCTGTTGCGCCGCCGCCCGGACATCGCTGCGGCGGAGCGGCGTCTGCACGCCGCCACCGCCAGCATCGGCGTGGCTACCGCCGATCTCTACCCGCGCTTCACCCTCAGTGGCCTGCTCGGCACCCAGTCCGCCAGCACCGGCGATCTGTTCGGTCGCGACAGCGAGACGCGGCTGCTGGCGCTGGGGGTCGACTGGTCGTTTCTCGACAGCGGCCGGGTACGTGCGCGTATGGCCGCCGCCGATGCCGACGCCGAGGCCAACCTGGCCCGCTACGAGCAGACCGTGTTGCAAGCGCTGGAAGAGGCGGAGACGGCGCTGGCCCGCTATGCCCAGGCGCTGCGCGAGCGCGAGCATCTGGTTGAAGCCGCCGAGGCCAGCGCCGAGGCGGCGCGCCAGGCCCGCGAACGCTTCGAGGTGGGCGTCATCGACTTCCTGGAGGTCATCGATGCCGAGCGCTCGCTGCTGGAAGCCGAGGATAGCCTGGCGCGCAGTCACACGCGTTCGGCCACGGCGCTGGTGGGGCTCTATCGCGCGCTGGCGGGCGGCTGGCCGCAGCGTGCTTAAGGCCTCCAGCTCAGCGGATGCTGCGCCTTCAGCACGCCGTGCTCGTCCCAGTCCCGCCAGCCGCTGAAGGGAATCGTCGCAGCATCCTCGAGGCTGGGCAGCCGCTGGGCCCAGCTCGCTTTAGCGCTCTCGAGGTGCTCGCGGAATTCACCCTCGGCCTGGTAGCTGAGCCCGCCGCCCTGCACACCATAGACGACCTGCGGTGCCAGCACCTCCAGGCCCAGGTAGTAGAGCGAGCAGTGTGTCGGCCACATCAGCGTTGCCATGTCGCCGCCGCGCCCATGGCGGCTAAAGGCCGCCGCCGGCGAGCCGGTGGTCACCGAGCAGATCGCCCGCTTGCCCGCCAGGCGGCCACGGTCGTAGCGCATGCTGCCGGAGTAGAGTCCGCCGTAGACCATCACCCGGTCGAACCAGCCCTTGAGCATCGCCGGCAGCCCGTGCCACCACAGCGGAAACTGCAGGATGATCAGATCCGCACGCTCGAGCCGCGCGATTTCGCGCTGCACGTCGCCTGGCAGGGCCTGCTCCTTGAAAGCGTGTCGCTGTTCGGTGAGCGGCAGGAAGGTGTCGGGATCGACCCGTGCGGCATAGTGCGCCGGGCGCTCCACCGGATCGAAGCCTTCGGCGTAGAGATCCGAGACCTCGACATCATGGCCCTGGCGCTGCAGGGTTTCCACGGCGACCTCCTTGAGGGCGCCGTTGAAGGAGCGGGGTTCGGGATGGCAGAACACGATCAGCACGTTCATGGCGGAAACCTTTGAAGGAGTGTGTAGGTTCGAGGCTATGCTGTTCATTTATGATCGAACATTCCCTTTCCATGAGAAGTGACTTTGCATGAATGAACAGGGGCTGCAGTGGGATGATCTCAGGGTGATCCTGGCGATTGCCGGCGCAGGCTCGCTGGCGGGGGCGGCGCGCCGCATGGAGGCAAGCCATGCCACGCTATTTCGGCGCCTCAATGCCATCGAGGCACGACTTGGGGTCAGGCTGTTCGAGCGCTCTCGCACTGGCTATGCGCCTACGGCGGCCGGGGAAGACCTGGCCGCCGTCGCGGCGCGGGTCGAGAGCGAGGTGCTGGGGGCCGAGCGGCGGGTGGTGGGGCGCGACCTGCGCCTCTCCGGTACTATGCGTGTCACCACCACCGATACGCTGCTGATGGGGCTGCTGTCGCCGATCTTTGCCGACTTCCGGCGCGAGCATCCCGAGATCACCCTCGAGGTGGCAGTGTCCAACCAGCTGTTCAATCTCTCCCAGCGCGATGCCGATGTGGCGGTGCGGCCCGCGGCTGCGCCGCCGGAACACCTGGTTGGCCGCCCGGCGGGGCGTATTGCCCAGGCGGTCTATGCGCGTGGCGAAACGGCGCCAGATACCTGGGTCGGGCCGGACCGCCACCTGGGCTATACCGCACTCGACACCTGGATGGCCGATAGCGGCGCCAACCAGCGCTGCCGCTATCGCGTCGACACCATGCTGGGGATGTACGCCGCGGTGCGCGAGGGGGTAGGGAGGGCCGTGCTGCCCTGTTATCTTGCCGATGGCGACCCGGGGCTGACACGCATCGGTGAGCCGCTCCCCGAGCTTGCCACCGACCTGTGGCTGCTGACCCATCCCGACCTGCGGCGGGTGGCGCGTGTCAGGGCGTTCATGGCATTTATGGCCGAGGCGCTAGTGGAGCGAACTTCACAGCTGGCTGGCAAGCATGGCGATTAACGCGCTGCCCCGCTGCTGGGGCGATAGAACAGGAAGATGTCGGTCTCGGCGGTCAGTGGAAACGCTGCGGCCCAGTCCGGCTGCACACTGCGGTCGTGGAAATACAGTGCCCCGCCGGTTTGGTCGGGAAGCGTTTGGTTGAGGGCCTGGCGGGCGATCTCCTTGGCGATCTCGTAGGCGTCGTCCTCCACCACTTCATCTGCGCGGCCGTCACACCACCACGAGAATTGGCAAGGTCCCTGCTCAGAGCCGTCGGTAATCACTTCGCACACCGTATTGGGGAATCCTGGATGCGCCAGCCGGTTCAGGACCACGTGGGCAACGCCGGCTTTCTCCGCCTCGGGGTTGCCCTTGGCCTCCCAGTAGAGGGCGCGGGCAAGGCAGGTCAGCGGGTCTTCCAGCGCCGCTTGGCCGGCGGGATCCACGGCCTGGGCTTCGCCTGGCGTGATGGGGGCCTCGGGTGGTGTGGCCTCGACGTCCGGGGCGATGACCTGCTCCAGCACCTCGGCCTTGTCGAGGGCGGCCTGTGCCTTGGGCGAGGGCGAAGCGACGACTGCCGTGGCCGTGGCGAGTAGCGACGTGAACACGAACGCGGCAAGCAGGGCGGTCACGGGTGGTTGGCGCATGGGAGGATTCTCAGAGCGTGGACGCCGGGAGACGTCGCGGGTAAACGAAGTATAGTCCGGTGGCCGCACACCGAGCGTGCTGCCAAACTGAGTGTCGTTCAATCACGAAAGGAGTCGTTACCATGTCGTTTGGCTATCGAGCTACATGGCGTTGCCATCTTGCCGGCCTCGTTGTCTTGTTGCTGCTCGCCGGGTGTCAGACACAGCCGCCGGCACCGCCGGAGCAGGACCAGGCGGCCATCGATGTCATGCTGCAACTGGTTGATGAGCGCCTCGAGGTGGCGCCGCTGGTGGCGCAGTCGAAGTGGAACTCAGGGGCAGCCATCGAGGCGCCGGAGCGCGAAGCGCAGATCCTCGAGTCGGTGGCCGAGGAGGCGGTTGCGGCAGGCATCGATGAGAGCTTCGCCCGCGACTTCTTTCAGCAGCAGTTCGAGGCCAGCAAGCAGATTCAACGGCGGCTCCACCTGCAGTGGACCGAGGAGGGGCGCCCGCCATTCGCCGATCCGCCTGACCTCGGTGGAGAAGTACGCCCGGTGCTCGACCGCCTGACGCCGCAGATGATCGAGGCCCTGGCCGAGATGCAGCGCATCGCCGAGGTAGAGGGTGCAGGACACTACCTGCGCCAGCGCGCCGAGGTGCTGGTCAGCGACGATTTCGACGGCGAGCCGCGTAGCGTGGCACTGCAGCCGCTGAAGGATAGGATGCCGTGACTCCGCTGCCCGACGAGGCCCAGGCCGCCTTCGACATCGTGAAGCGCGAGCTGGGCGATAGCGTCGTCGGTGTCTATCTGTTCGGCTCGGCGCTTGCTGGTGGGCTGCGCCCCAGTAGCGACGTTGACGTGCTGGCGATCATCGGCCGGCCGCCTGATGAACGGGTGCGTCGGCGCATTGTCGAGTCGCTGAAGGCGGTGTCCGGCGCCCCTTACGACGACGGTACGCCCAGGCCGCTGGAGGTGACGCTGCTGTGCCGGCAGGCAGTGGTGCCCTGGCGCTACCCGCCGCGCAGCGAGCTGGTCTATGGCGAATGGCTGCGGGAGGCGTTCGCGCAGGGCCGCATTCCGCCGGCGGCAGCCGACCCCGACCTGGCGGTGGTGCTGACCACTGCCAGGCAGCAAAGCCTGGCTCTGTGCGGGCCCAAGTTGGCAGAGCTGATCGCGCCGATTCCCGAGGCTGACCTGCGACGCGCAATCATCGATTCGCTGCCTGGCCTGATAGATGGCCTCGAGGGCGATGAGCGCAACGTGCTGCTGACCCTGGCGCGAATGTGGATGACCCTGGAAACGGGGCAGATCGCCCCCAAGGACGAGGCCGCCGCCTGGGCGCTTGAGCGCCTGCCCCTGGAGCATCGCGACGCACTGGCGTTGGCGCGACGCGCCTATCTCGAAGGGGGCGGGGACGACTGGGCGCCGCGCATGTCGCAGGTGAAAGCGCTGGCGGGTTATATGCAGCGAACCATTGCTTGACCTGCCGCAGGCATGTTGGGCTAGTCTCTTAGCACGCTCATTTTTAGGTTCAAGAAGGAGTACGCCATGAAAGTCGTGACACTGCGCAGCCCTGGTGGGCTGGACCAGCTGCAAGTCGTCGAGCGCGATGCGCCCGGCGAGCCGGGCCCGGGCGAGATCCGCGTGGCGGTGAAGGCAAGCTCCCTCAACTTCCACGACTATGCCGTGGTCGCCGGCATGATCCCCACCGACGATGGCCGCATCCCCATGTCCGACGGGGCGGGCGTGGTCGAGGCGGTGGGCGAAGGCGTCGAGGAGTTCGCGGTGGGCGATGCGGTGGTCTCCACCTTCTTCCCCTACTGGCTCGACGGCCCTGCGCGGGTGGCGGATTTCAAGACCACCCCCGGCGACGGCGTCGACGGTTACGCCCGCCAGCAGGTGATCCGCCCGGCCACCTGCTTTACCCACGCGCCCAAGGGCTATAGCCACGCCGAGGCCGCCACCCTGACGACGGCGGGCCTCACCGCCTGGCGCGCGCTGGTGGTGGACGGCAACCTCAAGGCCGGCGATACCGTGCTCACCCTGGGTACCGGTGGCGTTTCGATCTTCGCCCTGCAGTTCGCCAAGGCGATGGGCGCGCGGGTGATCTCTACCTCCTCTTCCGATGAGAAGATCGAGAAACTCAAGGAGCTCGGTGCCGACCACACCATCAACTACAAGACCGACCCGGAGTGGGGCAAGACGGTACAGGCACTGACCAACGGGCGGGGTGTGGATCACGTCATCGAGGTCGGCGGACCCGGCACTCTGCCGCAGTCCATCGATGCGGTGTGCATCGGCGGCCATATTGCGCTGATCGGTATCCTGACCGGCCGCGGTGGCGAGGTGCCGACCATCAAGCTGATGGCCAAGCAGGCACGCTTGCAAGGGCTGATCGTCGGCAGCCGCGCCCAGCAACAGGAGATGGTGCGCGGTATCGAGGCCATCGGCGTGCGCCCGATCATCGACAGCACCTTCGAGCTGGAAAAGATCGCCGATGCCTTCCGTCACGAAGAGGCGGGTCGCCACTTCGGCAAGATCTGCCTGTCTTTCTAGCCTGGCGGCAAGGGTACGGTTATCTGGAGCTTGCCAGCACCGAGGAGATGAACTCCCCCTTGGCCTGGGTATAGGCTTCGCGATCTTCATGGTGGCTGGCGGCGAGCTCGCGCTTGAGCGCGGCGTAGCGAGTGGCCAGCACCGGGTCTCGGCGCAGAGCGTCTCGGAAGGCGAGTCGTTGTTGCCATAGTTCGCCGTCGTGCACCACTACATGCAGGTGGTGGGTACGCCGGCCGTTGGCGTGGCGCATGAACCAGCGACGGTCGCTCAGGCCGGCGTTGAACTCAATCGAGGTCACGTAGCCGTAATCGAGAATGGGTTCGAACAGGGCGTCGGCCATGGCCATGGAAGCGACCCCGGCCATGACGTCGATGATGGGCTTGGCCGGCATGCCGGGCACGGCGGTACTGCCGATATGCTGCACGTCGAGCAAATCGGCGTGGAATCGCTGCAGCAAGCGGTCGTGTTCGGCGGCGTAGCGGGCCGGCCAGGTGGAATCGTACTCCACCAACTGCACTGGCTCGTCAATGGCCTGCTGCAGCGACTGGGCGTCGTTCATGGGACTCCTTAATCGCCGAGTGCCCATTTGACTGCTTCCTCGGCGTGAATGGCCTTAGCTGCTAACTCGCTGGGCCGCTTGCTCAGGTTTCGTACTCGTCGTGGCGGCGGTTCCACACGTAGGGCGGTGTCTGCGGCCAGCCCGCCGGTGAGTCCTCCCAGCTCTCCTGGCGACCGTAGGGCGTCAGATCCAGGTAGGACCACAGGCTGCCGAGGTACTCCACGCCGCGTTTGCCGCTGAAGTAGGTCCGATAGATACGCTCGTCGTCGCGCACAAAGACGCTGATGCCATGCCGCTCGCCACGATCGGTGTCGGGAGCATGACAATTGCAGCTCGTCACCCCCATGTCCTGGTTGAAGTCGCTGCCGAGCGACGAGTACCACGTCGGGTGCTGCCAGCCCATGCGTGCCTGATAGCGTAGAAGCTTTTCCCTCGGTGCACGGGAGACCAGCACCATGCTGGTGTCGCGGGCGTGCAGGTGGGCGGGGTGAGTCATGGCGTCCACCACCCAGGAGCAGCCGTCGCAGCCGGCCTCCCAGTCGGGGCCGAACATGAAATGGTAGACGATCAGCTGGCGGCGTCCCTCGAACAGGTCGATCAGGGTGGTGTTACCCTGTGGCCCATCGAACACGTAGTCGGCGCTCACCTCGACCATCGGCAGGCGGCGGCGGGCGGCATTGAGCCTGTCGCGTTCCCTCGTGTGAGCCTTCTCGTGGGCGATCTGTTCGTCCAGAGCGCTGCGCCATTCTTCTTCGGAGACGATGGGGGGCAGGGCCAGGGGTGCCATGATGTTCTTCCTCTCAGGCCAGGTTGAGTTGCCACGACACGCCGAAGCGGTCGCTGAGCCAGGTAAAACGAGTGCTGAAGCCGTAGTCGTCGGGTGGCATCAGCGTCTCGCCATCCGCCCCGAGCTGCTCACGGAGGCGCTCGAACTCTCCGGCGCTTTCGCACTCGACGAACAGCGATATCGAAGGCGTAAACGTGAAGTCGTGCTTTACCGGGCTGTCGATGCAGGTGTAGCGCCTGCCTGCGAGGGTGAATTCGGCCTGCTTGACGCTGCCTTCCGACCCTGGCTCGCCCGGGCCATAGCGCTCGAGCCGGACGATCTCGGCCTCCTCGAACAGCGAGACATAGAACCTGATGGCCTGCTCGGCGTTGCCGTCGAACATCAGCTGCGGGGTGACATGATGAGGCATCGGTACTCCTCCTCCAGGCGCTCGAAGGTGGGCCAGAAAGGGGCGGGGCGGCGGCCCTCCAGCACGCCTTCCAGAACGGTGAGATGGGTATGCCAGCCGCCGGCCACGTTGACCATGGTGTCGTCGTCGGCGAGACGACGATGGGTCACCGCCAGGCGTACCTGATCGCCGATCTCGCTGAGTTCGAAGGTCACCTCCGATGGGGCTTCGTTGCCCCCGCCCCAGGTCCAGGCAAGCACGTGGGGTGGTTCGCAACGCAGCACCTGGTGCTGCGTCGTGAAGCCGCCGTCGTACGGGCGAAAGCGCTCCGTGGGCGGCGTCTTGTCGGGCGTCAGTTGGCTATTGTGGAAGTGCAGTGCGAAGGCGCTACCTGCTCGCGTTTCCATGGTGCCGGGGGCGAGCCACTGGCCACGCTTGTCGGATTCGGTGAGGAAGGCCCAGACTCGTTCGATGGGCCCCGGCAGCAGGCGCTCGAAGCGGATGCTGTCCTCGGCAATCTTCTCTCCGTAGCCGGTGTTACTCATTGTCCCTCCCCCTCATCCGACAATTTGTCATGGGGCTCGGCCTTCATCGCCGCTTCCAATGCGTTCAGGCGCTGGCTCCAGAAGCCTTCGTAGACGCTTAGCCACTCTTCCGCGGCCGCCAGCGGCTGCGGTTGCAGTCGGCAGAAGTGGGCGCGTCCTTCGATGCGCCGCTCCACCAGCCCTGCCTGCTCCAGCACGCGCACGTGCTTGGAAACGGCAGCCAGTGACATGGGGAACGGCTCGGCCAGTTCGCCGACCTTGCGCTCACCGGCTGCCAGCCGCTCGAGCAGCAGGCGGCGGGTGGGGTCGGCCAGGGCGTGGAAGACCCGGTCCAGATGCGTTTCATTAGATTCAACCATATGGTTTAGATAGCGGGTTGTCGATACCTTGTCAACCACATGGTTGAATATTTCTAGAAGCGCGTATCGCCAATGGCCGGCATCACCACTTCCCTGACGTAGGTGTTCGGCGACAGCGCCAGCAAAGTGCGAACCAAATGGACCACGTCGTGAAGCGGAATGGACGCGCCCTCGTCGCGTTGGGCTGCGCGCTCGAGGGGCACGGCAAGGTCGTCTTCGGTATTGAGATAGCCGAGCTGCAAGCAGGTGACCGCCAGGCCCTGGTCACGAAAGCCCTCGCGCAGCGCCTCGGCGATGCCGCGCAGGGCGAACTTGGTGGCGCTGAAGGTGACCTCCGGCCTGCCGTGGCCTGGTAGCGCGGAGGTCGAGCCGGTGAGGATGATGCGTGGGGCGGCGGAGCTCAGCAGCGCGGGAAGCAGCGCCTGGATCAGCAGGATGGCCCCGCTGACGTTGACCGTGACCATGCGCTGGATCTCTGCGGGGCTGTCTGCCAGGAAGTGGTAGTCCGGCTCGAAGGCCCGGCTTTCCCACAGCCCCAGGTTATAGATCAGCACATCCAGCTTGCCCCCTGCCATCGCCTTGGCCACCTTGGCGGCCGCCGGCTCGGGCGAGGCCAGGTCGGCGGCAATCCACTCGATGTCGATGCCGGCGCGCTCGATCAGCCTCGTCGGCACGCTGCGCGATACGCCGATCAGACTATCGCCGCTGTCGCCCAGCCCTTCGATGAAGGCTCGACCCAGCCCCTGGCTCGCACCCACGATCATGATTCGCATCTGCTGTCTCCTCGCATATCGGCGAGCCGGTTGTCGGCTCGTTCGTCAGTGAGGCTAGTTCCTGGACTTCACTTGAGGTCAAGCGTCGTGGGGACAGGCAGATACGCGGGCGTTGATCTAGACAGGCCGGCCGCCTTGCATCAGTGCACCTGCCCATGGAAGGGCCTCGGGATACTCGTCGCAATCCAGGATGAACTCCTGTCCGCGCGCCGCGGCGTTGAGCTCGGTGTGGTTGGCGTGCTGGCGCCAGCGCTGGTGGTTGGCGTGATAGGTCAGGGGCGTACGGCCAGCGTGTGGGTAGCACCACAGGGGCAGCCGCCACTGGGAGACCCGCGTTGCCTGCGCTGCGGTCAGCTGTCGCTGAGTCGCAAAATGGGAGAATACCCCGGCGCGGGATACGCCATCTTCCTGGCCTCCGCTGGCCGGTTGGGCGCGGGCCAGATAGAGCACGTTGTTGGGGGCGTCCTGGCGCTGAAAATGGGGATGATAGGCTGCCCAGCGATAATCATCTGTGCGGGCCGCGCTTACCGACACCACTGAAGCGACCTGCAGCCAGCCCCAGATCACATGCCGGGGCCTCGAACCAGGCACCCAACGCCAGCCACTGGCATGACGTTCGACGCGCCGAAACAGGCCGAAAAAGAGAAACAGGTCCCCCGGGCCGACGCCGTGGTTGCGCAGATGCCCCTGGGCCTGGCCGCTCTGACCGAAGAGCGGTCGCCAGCCGGGCGCCCGCGGCAGCATCTCGGGGATCAGGTCGGGGTCGAGGTGGGCGCCATGTTCTGCCGTGATCTTGCCGCGGGTGAGCGGCTCGACCAGCCGGCTTAGCGGCGCGCCGTCGAAGTTGATATCCGCATAGTGAATCGTCGAGGCAGCATCCGGGATCGGCAGTGCGAGCAGCCGGCCATCCGGCAAGATGGGGCTGGGCACGCCGCCGGCCGAGGAGTCGAAGCCCTTGCGGCTTAGGATCAGTTTCACCTTCTCTCCTATGCCGGGAATAAAGGCGCTATGGGGACGTTATTGAATGCGAGGGGGGCGTTCACTCTCACGTAGCGTCAAGACTTCATAGCCATCCGCTGTTACTGCTATCGTATGCTCCCACTGGGCGGATAGCATCTTGTCGCTGGTGACCACGGTCCAGCCGTCGCGCTTCGATTTCACCTTGGCTTTGCCTTGATTGATCATCGGCTCGATGGTGAAGGTCATACCCTTCTGAAGCACCAAGCCTTTTCCGGGCTGACCATAATGCAGAACCTGTGGCTCCTCATGCATCTCTCTGCCAATGCCGTGGCCACAGTAATCTCGGACTACGGAATATCCGTTTGCGGTGGCATGCTGCTGGATCGCATGCCCGACATCGCCGAGAGTCGCCCCGGGCTTCACGGCCCTGATGCCCTGCCACATGGACTCGTAGGTGCTATCCACCAGACGCTTCGCGGCCGGTGAAATGGTACCGATCATATACATCTTGCTGGAATCGACGATGAAACCACCCTTTTCGAGAGTGATGTCGACATTGACGATATCGCCGGATTTGAGGTGTTTCGTCGCCGATGGCATGCCATGGCAGACGACATGATTCAAGGAGGTATTGAGTACGAAGGGGAAGCCGTACTGCCCCTTGCTGGCGGGGCGTGCCTGTAGGGTATGCGTGATGTACTTTTCCGCTAGGTCGTTGATCTGCATGGTCGACACGCCTGCCTCGATATGGGCATCGAGGTAGGCGAATACCGAGGCGAGTAATCGACCCGAGTGGCGCATCAGGTCTAGCTCATCGGGTCCTTTGATCACGACGTCACTCATGGATGACCCGCTGCGTATCTACCGAGGCCATCCGCAACTGTTCTTGCATGATGTCGTGGAATGTCATCTCGGGATGGGTTTCGGCGAGCATGCCAACCTTTATCCAATACTCAGCCTGAGCATTGATGGAGCGGAGCATGGGAGTGCTGGCCTTGCGGATCTGATCATGCAGCTCATCGCTGATTTTTACGATTCCCATTGGATCACCATTATACGATTAATATATGAATCGTATATTTTTGGATGGTGAATTTCAAGCAGCTGGCCATTCGCGAGAATGGCGCTGGGTACGCCGCCGGCAGAGGAGTCGAAGCCCTTGCGGCTTAGGATCAGTTTCATGGCGATCAGTGCTGCTGGGCGCGCAGCCAGGCGATCTCCTCGGCCCAGATCGCCGGCTCGATGGTCTCCAGCACCAGGGGGATACCGTCGATGCGCGGGTCGCGCATGATGGTGGTGAAGGCATCGAGGCCGATGTTGCCCTGGCCCAGGCTGTGGTGGCGGTCGACGCGGCTGGCGAAGGCGCTCTTGGCGTCGTTCAAGTGCATGCCGCGCAGGTACTCGAAGCCGACCACCTTGCCGAGCTCATCGAGGGTAGCGGCGCAGGCCTCCGACGTGCGCAGGTCGTAGCCGGCAGCAAACGCGTGGCAGGTATCGATGCACACCCCGACCCGCGACTTGTCGTCGACCTGGTCGATGATCTCGGCGAGGTGCTCGAAGCGCCAGCCCAGGTTGGTGCCCTGGCCGGCGGTGTTCTCGATCACGGCGGTGACGCCCCGGGTCTCGGCCAGCACATGGTTGATGGAGTCGGCGATGCGGGTCAGGCACTCGCTTTCGCTGATCTTCTTCAGGTGGCTGCCGGGGTGGAAGTTGAGCAGCGAGAGGCCGAGCTGCTCGCAGCGCTGGAACTCGTCGAGGAAGGCGGCGCGGGACTTGTCGAGCCCGGCGGCATCCGGGTGGCCGAGGTTGATCAGGTAGCTGTCGTGGGGGAGGATCTGCTGTGGTCCGAAGCCGTGTTCGCGGCAGGCGCTGCGGAACGCCTCGATGGCTTCGTCGGTGAGCGGCTTGGCCTTCCACTGGCGCTGGTTCTTGGTGAACAGTGCGAAGGCATCGGCGCCGATCTCCACCGCACGCAGCACGGCTTGATCCGGTCCGCCGGCGGCACTGACGTGGGCACCGAGATATTTCATGCGAACTTCCTTGCTAAGGGTTTCGAGAAGACCAAAGCTTAGCATTCCGACACGCCGGCATCAGTCGCCTTTCATGACTGGACGATGCTCGGTTCACAGGTCACCGGGAAGTTGACCGAGTTGGCGATAAAGCAGAGTGCATGGGCGCGCTCATGCAGCCGCTCGGCGAGTCGTGCATCGCTGTCGCCGCTGACAGTGACCCGCGGGCGCAAGGTCACCTGGGTAAAATGACCGCCGCCGCTGCTGGTTAAGGCCATGCTGCCCTGAGCCTGGTCGGTATAGTCCTCGACGACGATCCTGGCCTCGGCGCACAGGTGTAGGTACCACAGCATATGGCAGGCGGAGAGTGAGGCGACCAGCATGTCCTCGGGATTGTGGCGCCCGGCATCGCCGAGGAAGGCGGGGTCCGCCGAACCCTGAAGTGTGGCCTTGCCGGCGATCTCGATGTCATGGTCCCGTGAATAAGCGCGGTAGTCACGGGTGCCGCTGCCGAGGTTGCCGGTCCAGGTGACTTGTACGTGGTAGTCGTGTTGAGGCATTGCGGTGATGCTCCTGCATACTGAGGCCAGCACTGTGCTTTCAATAGAACGTTGCGATGAGCAGCCGTCATGCTGGCGGTATCTGGATGAACAGCTTCTCGCGCGGCCAGCGCACCTTGGCAAGATCGGCGTAGCGGTCGGCTTCGCTGTCACGATAGCCTAGCGCCATCAGTGCGACGCTGCGCAGGTTACGTTCCCTGAGCCCCAGCAGATCATCCAGCGCCGCCGGGTCGAAGCCCTCCATGGGCGAGGCGTCTATACCTTCCATGGCGGCTGCGGCCAGGGCCGTGCCCAGGGCGAGATAGGCTTGCTTGGCGGCCCACTGAAACTTGTCCTGGTCAGAGGCAAAGCCGTTAACGGTCTCCTTGATGGCGCCTGCGTACGCTGTCAGCGCCTCGGCGGGGAGGTCACGCGTCTCGGCGGTGAGCTCGATCAAGTCGTCGACGTGGGCCTCCTCCACGGGCTCCCAGGCGGCGAAGACCAGCAGGTGCGAGGACTCAGTGATCTGTGGTTGGCCGAAGGCCACCGGGCTGATCCGCTCGCGCAGCGCCTGGTCCTCGATCACCAGCACGGAATAGGGCTGCAGGCCGTAGGAGGAGGGCGCCAGGCGCACTGCCTCGAGGATCCTGTCGAGCTGTGCCTGGGGCACCTGTTTGCCGTTCATGCGTTTGGTGGCATAGCGCCAGTTCAAGGCATCGATGAGGTTCATGGTTTACTCCGTGTAGGGAATTGCGAGGGTGACGCCATCATGTGGGCGTTGCGTCCCTCGACATGGATGCGGCGCGGGCGCCGCGATGGAAGAGCAGGGTGCCCAGCGCCACCAGCAGCGCGGCCAGGCCCAGGTTGGGGGGCGGCGCCTCGCCGAGCGCCAGTACCGCGATCAGCGTGCCGACCAGCGCCGCTACCGTGCCGATCTGGCTCAGGTAGACAGGGCCGGCGAGTTTCTGCAGCACGAAATAGAAGAGGTAGAGCACCGAGAATACGGCGATTTCCACCAGCAGCAGACGCATCGCGGCCCCGCTTGTCAGCAGTGCCTGGTACTCGCCGGGCTCGAACAGCAGCACGAAGGGCAGCAGCGTCGTGGCGCCGCCGAACATCATCAGGGCTGCCAGGAACACCGGCGAGGTGCCTGTCGGCCAACGCAGGGTGCGGTAGATGTTGCCCAGCGCGATCAGTAGCGGCATGGCCAATACCAGCAGCACCCAGCCCTGGGCATCGCCTGCGCCACCGGCCTTGGCCGTGGCCAGCACCAGCCCGCCGGAGAGCCCTAATAGCACGCCCAGCAGGCGTAGGGCGCGCAAGCGCTCCAGGCTCAGCCAAACGGCCAGCACCCAGGTGATCAGGATCGGGAAGGCGAAGCTGAGCGAGATGAACCCGGCCCCGACGTGGCGTATCGCCAGGAAGGCCAAGGCGTTGGGTACGGCGAACAAGGCGCCCGCCACGGCGGCATACTCCAGGCTGCGCAGATTGATCCTCATCGTCTGACGCTGTATCGCTCCGATCGCGCTCAGCACCAGGCCGGCCCTCGTCATGGCGGCCATCAGGAAGGTCAGCCGCGGTGCTCCTGCACCGTCGGCCAGCTTGGCCACTACCAGCGACAGCGCCAGGAAAGTACCCACCAGCAGCAGGCAGCCCAGGGCGTAGAGCCCGTGTCGGTCCGCACCCTTGCGCGGCAGTCGTGCATTCGACATCATTCCTCCTAAATCTCGACATAAAGTATCTCTTCAAAAAGTATCTTGTCGTCGAGATAAAATATCTTAGTACCAAGATAGGTGGTTGGCAATGAACAGAGTGAAATCGGCGATCACCCAGTGGCAGCGCGAGATGCCTGACCTTGACCTGCTCCCGATGGAGGTGGTCGGCTACCTGAAGACCAGCCAGTTGCATACCCGCAACCGGCTCGAGGCTTTCTTCAAGGCGCATGACCTGCAGCCGGGAGAGTTCGACGTGCTGGCGACCCTGCGCCGCGCCGGGGCGCCCTATGCACTGACGCCGACCCAGCTGTTCGGCGCGCTGATGGTCTCGTCCGGGGGCATGACCAACCGGCTGGATCGCCTGGAGCGGGCGGGGCTGATCAGGCGTAATCCCAATCCCGACGACCGTCGTGGCACCCTGGTGTCGTTGACGGACGATGGACTGGCGCTGATTAACCGGCTCGTCCCGCTGCATGTGGCGAACGAGGCGAACATGCTGGCGGCGTTGAGCCGTGAAGAGCAGGCAGCGCTCGGCCAGCTGCTCGGCAAGCTGCTGGATGGGCTGGAGGGAGAGTCGTACGACAAGTAGGGATGCCTAAACTAAGCTTGAGGTCGTGTCGTTCATCGCTGGCACGGCTTGTCTGGTGGGCCCTAACGCTACGCCGGGATCGGCCCTGCTGGCGAGGTGATATGGCCCTCGAAAGACTACGCCGCCTGCCACGGCTGGTTCTTGCCGCGATTCTTGTCGATAACCGCGGTTGAGTGCTCTAACCAGTGATGCCGTGCATGAGTTCTTCGCTCAGGAAGCCATCAGCTGTGCGCCGAAGCCGATGAGCAAAGCAGAGAAAACCCCGCGCTGCAGACGTTGCATCATTGGATGGCTGGTCAGCCACTCTCTGAGCAGCGAAGCGGCCATGGCATAGAGCGTGTCGAATAGGATCCCAACGCCAACCACGAGTAAACCGAGGAGCAGAAATTGCAGCAGAATGTCGCTTCGCTCGGCGTTCAGGAACTGGGGCAACAGGACGGAACAGAAGAGCAACGACTTGGGGTTCAGCAGGTTGGTGAGCAGTCCGCGCTTGCAAGCCGCTTTCAGTTCCATCGAGGGAGTGGGGGGCCGGATCGCGTCGACAACTGCGAGGCCTGGGCCCGATAGCAGTATCTGGATACCCAGCCACATCAGGTAGCAGGCACCCACCAGTCGGATGACATCCAGGGTCCAGGGGCTTGCAGCGAAGAGGGCGGCAAGCCCGGTGGCCGCGAGCAAGACGTGGGCGCCTCGTGCCACGGCGAGTCCCGCCGCAGTGGCCAATGCAGGGAGGCGCCCGTTGGCGACGCCAGTTTGTAGTACCAGGATCATGTCCGGTCCCGGCAACAGATAGACTATGACCAGTGTGCTAGTAAATACCCAGAGTTCCACGACGCAGTCTCCAAGGTTGGCTGATACCTGCGTCAGTTTATGGGGCGTCCTCCAGGCATGTCCTTGCGTAGTTTGCCGTTATAAAGATAAATATTGGCACACTGTGCCCCTCTATCTCCCGGAATGTGTGAATCATGCTAAAACGTGCGCTAGACAACTTGGATCGGCGGATTCTTGCCGCGCTGCAGCGCGATGCCCGCCTGACCAATGTTCAGCTTGCCGAAGAGGTTGGGTTGTCGCCTTCGCCCTGTCTGCGTCGAGTGCGCAGGTTGGAGGCTGCAGGTGTCATTCGTGGTTACCATGCAGAGTTGGGGCGCAGCGAGACAGGATTTGGTCTCACCGTTTTCGTTGGTATCAAGGTGGAGAGGCATCATGAGGAGCAGGCGAGTGCTTTTCGGAAAGCGGTTCAGGCGCTGCCAGAGGTGATCTCCGCCCACCTGGTATCAGGGGAGGCCGACTTCCTGCTCCAGGTCGTGGTGCCTGACCTGGCTGCCTATGAGTCATTCCTGACCGAGACATTGCTAAGACTGCCCTGGGTGAGTGATATCCGCAGCAACTTTGCCATCCAGACCGTTAAGCAGGCAGGCCCGTTACCGTTGCAGCAACTGTCACGTGAAGAGAGTCCCTGAGTGACATGAGATCTGCCGGGATACGGTGTCAGAAGGCACAAAGGGGGACGGTCCCCCCCCTTTGTGCGTTGCTCGGCGCTGGCATGATAGGGATCCTCGAACACGCTGCTGATCAAACCGCTAGCGCTTGTGCCGCGCTCGGCGCTCCGTGAGGGCCTTGTGCGCATCCTCTTTCAGCGGCAGGCGCGAAGCCCACTGGATGTCGTCACGCTGATGCCCCATGTCCTCGAGGATATGGTCGTCATGCGCCAGCAGTGGCAGGAAGCGCTGCCGGAACTGGCGGCGCCGGCGGTATCGCCACCACCAGAGCTCAAGAGCATAGATGAGTCCGAGCGGTGGCGTGGCCGGCATATATAGCGCCAGTCGGGGCGGCGGTGTGGGCGCTTTGTCGTCAGTCGGCGTTGGACGATGAATGGGCTGATACTGGGTCATCTCGCACCTCCATACAGGCAGCCGTTAGCGGCGGCTGCGATGTCTCTCTGGTTGTGAATGGAGGGTCGCGACCTCTGGGTAACAGCATGGCTTGAGCTCTTTGATCAAACAAACGAAAAGGTCTACAGTCTCAGTTAAGGAAAACTGAAAGGTGTGACCATGACACAGATGCCCTCACTCTCCGGCCATCGTGCCTTGCCTCTGCTGGATAGCGATGTGCTGCGGACCTTCGTGACGATTGCCGAGAGCGGCAGCTTCACGCGCGCCGCTCAGCAGGTCTTCCGTACGCCGTCGGCGCTCAGCATGCAGATCAAGCGCCTCGAGGAGACCCTGGGCCAGCCGCTGTTCGTGCGCGAAGCCCGCCAGGTAAGGCTCACACCCGAGGGCGAGATGCTGCTGGGTTACGGCCGGCGGCTGCTCAAGCTCAACGAGGAGGCGGTGACGCAGTTTCTGGCGCCCGCGCTCGAGGGGCGGGTGGGGTTCGGCACCACCGACGATGTCGGCACGCGCATCCTGCCTGGCGTATTGGCCCAGTTCGCCCGCTCGCATCCGGCGGTGCATGTCGATGTGGTGGTGGGCAGTAGCGCCAGCATGCTGCAGCGCCTGGATGCCGGCGAGCTGGACTTGATACTCATCACCGCGGGCAACCCGGGCCAAGAGCCGCGCGGTGAGATCGTGCATAGCGAGCCGCTGGTATGGGTGGGCCGCGAGGGGGGCGTGGCCGTGCAGCGTTCACCATTGCCGGTGGCGCTGGCCCACCAGGGCTGTGCCTGGCGAAAAATGGCACTGGATGCTCTCGACAGTGCCGGCATTGGCTACCGCGTCGCCTATACCTGTGAGCACTCCGCGGGTCAGGAGGCGGCGATGCTCGCCGACCTTGCCGTGGCGCCCTTTCCACGCAGCCTGATTCGTGCACCGCTGCGGCGTATCGAGCAGGATCAGCTGCCGCCGCTGGGCGATTACCAGATCGCGCTGGTCAAGCGCAGTGACCTCAGCGAAGCCGGCGACGCCTTGGCAGGGCATGTGGTGGGTGCCTTTGGCGAGACTAGCTGACGACCATTACACTTTCATACGATAGTGTGCCTGCCGTGAACAATGCTGCTGATGCAGGGCTTAGTCTATCGTTTCTCTACCCTCTGGAGCGGGCTTTCATCACGACTCGATCGATCATGGTCGACAGTGCACCCACCTGGGTTTCGGTATGAAAGGTGCTTTCCGGTACGTTGAGCCCCGCTTCCGCTAGCGCCTGTGGGAGGGTTAGTTCGCTCTGTTCAACGTCCTGACAAATCTTGCGTATCAGGTGATGCGCCTCGACTCGGCCAAGCTCGTCGGCCAGCTCGAGCATGGCGGCTTCTGCGTAGACGAGGCCGCGGGAGAGCTTGACGTTGCGAACCATTGCCGCTGCGTTTACCTCCAGCCCTTGAAGCAATTCCAGAGTCAGAGATACGGCACCAGCCGTCTCCATCATGGCCGCGGCCAGTGCGCGGCGCTCTCCATAGCCATGGCCGATGCCACGCTCATGATCCTGGAGCATGGCATCCAGCGCGCGGGCGGTGGTGCCACGCACGTCCCGGGCTGCCTCTATAATGGCCTCGCACAGCACCGGGTTGCGCTTCTGCGGCATGGTGGAGGAGCTTCCCCTGCCTTCGGCAGCAGGCTCGCGGAGTTCTCCCACCTCCGTCGACATCATCAACGCGATGTCGGTGGCGATCTTCCCCAGTGCTGCCGCCAGGGAAGCTTCCGCATAGATGACATCGACAACCCGGTCGCGTGTGACGTGCCAGCTGATATCGGGCTCACCGAGCCCTAACTGCCTGGCCAGCGCTGCACGTACCGCAACCCCTTGTCCGTTCAGTGACGCCAGGGTGCCGGTGGCACCGCCGAATTGAACCACCGCCGCTTCCTGGACGGCTCGTGCCAGCACCTTGCGTCGACGTATCAGTTGATCCAACCATACTGCTACCTTATAGCCGAAAGTGATGGGCACGGCGTGCTGCAGCTTGGAGCGGCCAATCATCAGCGTATGACGATGACGAATGGCCAGTTCGGCGAGCAGTGTCTCGACGCTGGCCAACTCATCGAGGGTTGCATCAGCTACCTGTCGAATCTGCAGGGCCAGTGCGGTGTCCATGACATCTTGTGTGGTGGCACCGTAGTGTACCCACTGGCCAGGCGGGCCGGCCCGAGAAGCGAGCTGCTCCACCAGCGCCACGACCGGGTAACCCACCTGTGCAGCATCGCGCCGCAGCGCCTCCCTCTCCAGGTTGTCCCGCTGACACGCTTTCAGGATGGGGGCCACAGCCTCCCGAGGAATCACGCCAAGTGCCCCCTGGACCTCTGCCAGAGAACGTTCGAAAGCCAAGTAGGCGTCGATCGTTCCCTCCTCTCCGAAGATATCACCCGTGCGGCGATAGCCTGCCTTATCGGCTAGAAGACCGGGGGCTGTCGATGCGAGACTCATCTGCTTCTACTCCCTCCATTCCTAGGGTTGAATCTCTTCAGGAATCTCTACGCCTATCTCCTCGTAGTAGCGCATGGCACCGGGGTGGAGCGGAATAAAGGTGTTGTTGACGATATTCTCTGCCAAGGTGTCCTTGGCGGCGGAATGTGTGGAGGTCATCCGTTCATTGTTTTCCAGCACGGCCTTGGTAATCTCGTAGGCCATCTCCTCCGACATGCTGTCGTCTGCCACCATGAAGTTCCACATGGCGACCGTCTGGAGGTCTCCTTCAGGTGAGTCGTAGGTGCCGTGAGGAATGGTGAATTCAACCGCATAGGGGTTCTGTTCAAGAATCTCGCCAAGGGTGCCGTCAGACATGCCGAAGATAACCACGTCTTGCGTGCTCTCGAGTTCAGAGAGCGACGGGTGAGGTATGCCGCCTGCTGTGACGATGCCGTCGAGCCGACCATCGGCGAGCTGACTCGCCTGATCACCAATGCCGCCATATTGCAGGCTGGCATCGATCCCCATTTCCCTAAGCCAACGTGTCCAGTATTCTCCGCCGGTACCTGCCCTAGGACCAGCGCCTATGCGTTTACCATCAAAGTCTTCCAGAGAGGAAACCTCGGCATCTGCCGGGGCGATCATCTGGAAGGGGGTGGGGTACATGGCAAACAGCGCACGGAGTTCACCATATTCCTGACCAGCGAGAAGCTCGAGTTCGCCGTTCATGGCTTCAAAGGCGGGGCCTGATGTCACCATGGCAAGTTCCGTCTGTCCACTCTGCAATAGCACCAGATTCTGGGCTGGGCCTTGGGTCTGACGCGTTGAGGTGGGAACCTCGACGATATTACTTATTACCTGTGCAACGCCTTCACCATAGATGGCGTATACCCCGCCAGGCGAGGCGGTCGCTAGCGTCATGGAGGAGGGGCGATCCTGTGCCATTGCCGGCACGCTGAGACAGGCCGCGACGGCCGCGATGGCATATAAGCGGAATGGTACTCGAGTGTGAGACATAAGCGTGTACTCCTTGTTGTTGTGGCCTGGTTAATGTCGACTTGCGTAGACCTTCACTAGGTGGCCTTTAGCGGGGGCGCGACTCTACGCCTGCTCCACGCTATTAGCCCCGCTGCGAGGCCGAGCCCGGCAATATCGGTGTAAAGGCTCGACCAGAGCAGAAGGATTGCGGCCAAAGCCGCAAGACAGCGTTCAAGGATATGGGCGTTGCCGTTTAGTTGGCCCTCTCCCGCAACAGCGATGAAATAAATAGCTACGAGGGCAGTGCCAAAGACATGCAGCGTATCCAGCCAATGACCCAGCAGCAGAATCTCGGGGCTGGTATAGAACATGAAGGGCAGCACGAACGCGGCAATACCGAAGCGCATGGCGCGCAGCGAAGTAGGCCAGGGCTTGCCACCGGCAATCGCTGCGCCGGCAAAGGCCGCGATTGCGACTGGCGGAGTAATGGCGGAAATTACCGCGCAATAGAAAACGAACATATGTGCGGCCAGTGCCGAAACCCCCATCTGTTGCAGCGCAGGGGCCACTACTGCTGCAGCAATGGCATAGGCGGCGGTGGTCGGCATCCCCATTCCAAGCACGATGGAAATGATCATGGCCAGTAAGAAGGCGAGCTCCTGACTATTGCCAGCCACCGTCAGCAGCAGCGAGGAGAAACGACCTCCCAAACCGGTCAGGCCCAAGACACCGACCACGATTCCGGCACATGCCATAACACTGATCAGCTGCAGCGACTTTCTGGATGACTCTCCCATGCCCGAATAGATCAAGGCGGCCATGGAACGCAGCGCCTTGGGGAGCTGCTTTATGCGCCCCCGAATAACGGTGAGTATTACGATCATTCCAGCGCTGAGTAGTGTGGCAATGGCCCCGGCAAAGTTCACCTGCAGGCCGGTCAAGGGGAGCAGTACGAAAAGCGTGAGTGGCAGTGCCAACACTGTGGAGCGAAACTCGAGTTCACGACACAGCATCACCAGTAGCGTTGATGCCAGTCCCCAGGTGCCCGCTGCAATGATCGAATACCCTGACATCAGCAGATAAAGGAGTACCAGCAGCGGCAGCAGCATGAACATGTCGCGAGCCAGCTCGCGGAAGCCGGGCAGCTCGGCACGAGGAATACCATGCAGGCCTAGTCTCAGTGCCTGGCGGTCGACCGTCAGAAAGATAGCGATGTAGAACAGCAAGCAGGGCAGCGCGGCGGCAAGGATAATCTCGGAATAAGGTATTCCGGTGATCTCAGCCATGATAAAGGCACCAGCACCCATGACCGGTGGTGCCAATTGCCCACCCGAGGAAGATGCTGCCTCGACGGCTCCCGCACTCTCGCGGGGGTAACCGACGCGTCGCATCATGGGAATCGTAAAGGTGCCCGATGCTACGACGTTGGCCACCGCCGAGCCTGATACGGAGCCGAACAGCAATCCTGAGAACACCGATACCTTGCCGGGGCCGCCACGGGTAGCACCGAACAGTGCTAGCGCAAGGCGCATGAAATACTGCCCAGCTCCGGAGGCCTTCAGAAACACCGCAAACGCCACGAAAAGAATGAGGTAACGAGAGGAAGCGGCCACGGTCATTCCGAAAATCGCTTCCTGGCTGTAGAGGAAAGAGAAGAAATTGTCCGCCTGAAAGCCGGAGTGACGCAGAATGCCCGGCAGCCAAGGACCGATAAAGATATAGGATACGAAGACGAGGGCGATAATAGGTAGCACAAGGCCGGACACGCGCCTGGCAAACTCGAGTACCACCAGCGTACCCAGGGCACCACAGATGAAATCTCCGGTAGTGGTGATCACCCCAGTTCGCATGATCAGCTGGTCAAGATTGGCGATAATGTAAGCGCTGCAGCCAATGGCTGTCACAACGAGCAGCCAATCCGGTACGGGCACACGCGTACCTCGCTCACCCCGCCATGCCTTGACTCCGATGAAAGCGATCACCGCACCCAAGTTGACGTGCAGTACACGGTAGACCCACTCGTCGATCGACCAGAAGTTGAGTACGGCGAGGTGAAATAGTGCATAGCACGCAGAAAAAAGGCCCAAGGCAATCATCAGTCCAGGGGCAAGGGTACGGTCATGTCCCTCGGCGTCCAGCTCAGACAGCTCGTCGAGCGCTGCTCGCTCTTGTGCGCTTCTCTCATTGTTGTTCATTGTACTTTCCGCTCTGGCGCTCCCCGCTATATTTTTGCTTCTAACTTGTACGTACAAGATGTCTTGTACGAATATGTAGCAGTGGGCTGAGTTATCTGTCAAGTTGGCGATAAGATGGCATCTGAAAAAAACGGGATGGCGGGCGAATGAAAAAGCGATACACCAATGTGGCGCAGCGCATCATGCAGGACATCCGCAGCGGTGGCTTTCAGGTCGGCGACCCCATGCCTAGCGAAGCAGAGCTCTGCGCTCAGTTTGGGGTGAGTCGTTCGACCATTCGCAGCGCGTTGTCTCAGCTTCAGCGCCTGGGTCTGCTGGAGCGCAAACAGGGTGCTGCCACCCGGATCAAGGCAACGGAAGCGTCGCCGACCTATGTGCATGCTATGACCGCCAGTGGCGATCTGCTGCAGTTCGCTGGCCCCTCATGGCGAAAGGTGCATGGTGCTACTTACATCGTTGCCGATGAAGCCTTGGCTGAACAGCTCGACCAGCGGCCGGGACGACGTTGGGTCCGTATCAGCCAGACGCGTCATGTCGAAAGCCAGCAAGCTCCGGTGGGGTGGACCGATGTCTACCTATGCGAGCGTTATGCCGATATCGTGGACGAGATTCCCGAATACTCCGGCCTGATTTATGCGCTGCTCGAAGAGCGCCACCCGGTGCTGGTCCATGAAATCCGCCAAGCCGTCAGCGCCGTCCCCGTGCCCGAGCACCTGGCAGACGAATTGGAGGTGGCCGCGGGTGATCATGCCCTGGAACTCACCCGCCACTACCTCGATGCGGAGGGAGAAAGCCTCATCGTGGCTATCAGCATCCTGCCCGCTCAACACTATCGCTATGAGATTCGGCTAAAGCGCCAAGGATAATAAAGGTACTAACGGCCCCATCTTGTGCGACATGCATTGCCCATGGCATGGCGAGCGACCAAGTATTTGGGTAAAGCGCACGCGGCGTGGGCTGCCGGGCATTGCTGGGGAGCGGGATGGCGGCTACGTTAGGAATGGGTGCAGTGACGCACCGGCTAAATGCAGACTAACGGAGGAGTTTGCCATGAGAGACTCGCAAGATCTCTTTCCCACCCGCCTGGAACGCAAACTGGGCATGTTCGAGCGCATCGATCCGGTGGTATACGGCGATGAAACACAGCTCGCCAACGGCCCGTTGGACAAGTCGCAGGTCGAAGCGTACGAACGCGACGGGTTCCTGTCGTTCGACGGTTTCTTCGATGCGGACGATATGCAGGCCTTTATCGACGAGCTGCGGGGCTACGAAGACGATGCCGATCTGAAGCTTTCCGAGGGCACGATTCTCGAACCCGGTCGTGAGGAAATTCGCACCGTGTTCGGCATCCATCAGGTGTCCGAGCGTTTCAACCGTCTGACGCGTGACCCTCGCCTGCTGGCAATCGTCAAGCAGCTGCTGGGCAGCGATGTCTACATCCACCAGTCACGGATCAACTACAAGCCCGGCTTCAAGGGCAAGGGCTTCGACTGGCACTCCGATTTCGAGACCTGGCACAGCGAGGACGGCATGCCCCGCATGCGTGCGCTGAGCTGCTCCATCGTGTTGACCGATAACGGTGAGTTCAACGGGCCGCTGATGCTGATTCCCGGTTCGCACCGCTACTTCGTGCCCTGTGTAGGGCGCACGCCGGAGAACAACTACAAGGAGTCGCTCAAGAGTCAGGAGGTCGGGGTGCCGCCCGCCAGCAGCCTGCGTGAGCTGATGCTGGAGAACGACATCGAAGCACCCAAAGGGCCTGCCGGGTCGCTGATCATTTTCGAGTGCAATACCCTGCACGGCTCGAATATCAATATGTCATGTTGGCCGAGGAGCAATCTGTTCTTCGTCTATAACAGTGTCGAGAACACGCTCCATGAACCGTACTGCGGCAACCGGCCAAGACCTGAGTTTTTGGCCGAACGCTCCGATTGGCAGCCACTCGAGCCGCTGGATGAGCCGTAGGCGACGCACCTGGTCGCGTTGGCTGAGTGACGTTCATTCGTTGAGGAGGCAGGTAAGCAATCGCTGCCTCCTCGACGGTGTGATAGTCCGCGATACAGGATGAAAGTCAGCATTGGCAGTCGCTATGACGGCGATAGCCTGCGGTTTCATTGATCTCAACTGAACTTTAGGTATTAGGCTCCGAAGAGTGGGCCGGCCCTTATGTGTCGGCATGGCAAGGCCATCAGCGGTGGTGTGCCGCTGGGATAGGGAGTCTTCACTTATGACCGCTACGCTGCCTCGATCCGCTCTTCGCGATTCGGCTCGGTGGGAAACATCGCCGCTTGACCTCGACGCCTACCTGGCGCGCATCGATTATCGCGGACCACTAACCCCGACGTTGAGCACGCTGCACGAGCTGCAGCGTGCGCATCTCGCGGCGGTGCCCTTCGAAAATCTCGAGATCGTCACCGGCGGCAAGATCCGCCTCGATCTGGAGAGCCTGCAGGACAAGCTGGTGAGGCGGCGGCGGGGTGGCTACTGCCACGAGCAGAATATCCTGTTTGCCACTGTGCTTGATCGGCTCGGCTTCGTCGTCGAAGGGCGCAGTGCGCGGATACTGATGGGCGACGATGCGGACAAGGTGACGCCACTCGGGCACACCATCCTTAACGTCACCGTGGCGGGGCATCAGTGGCTGGTCGATGTGGGGGTCGGCAACGTTGGGCCGCGCGAGCCGATCCGTCTCGACGAGGGCGTCGAGGCGCGCCACGGCCGCTGGGAGTATCGGCTGGAGCGCTCATCGCTGGGGTACTGGCTGCTGCGCCATCACCGCCACGGCGGCTGGTTCAGTCTCTACCAGTTCAGCGACGAGCCTTACTACCGTGCCGACTTTGAAGAGCAGAACTATCTCGTCTCCCATCATCCGGACTCGCCCTTCGTGCGCCGCATCGTCGCCCAGCACAACGGCGCTGAGGAGCGCCTGGCGTTGACCGATCTGGAGCTGAAGATCTTCCGTCCCGGCGAGGCGCCTGAACTGCAGCGACTCGATGCCGAGGCGCTGCCGCAGATACTGCGCGAGCGCTTCGGTTTGGTGCTTGCAGCGCAACAGGAGGCGGTGCTGCTGAGGCGGGCCGAGTCGCTAGTCGCGATGTCAACTGAAGAGGAGCAACTTGGGACCTGAGGTAATAGCCAAGCTATGCAGGATTATATCCTTTGCTGCCAACATAAATGATGGACAATCGTTAGACTTGAGGAGACTCCCATGAGCGGCACCCTCCATCGCCTTGCAGCCTTCACTGATACCCCGAGCGGTGGCAACCCTGCGGGGGTGTGGTTGGGTGAGGCGCTGCCCGAGCCGGCCGAGATGCAACGTATCGCTGCAGAGGTGGGTTATTCCGAAACCGCCTTTATCGCCCCGTCCAAGGGTGAGCGTCGCACGGTGCGCTACTACAGCCCCGAGGCGGAGGTTAGCTTCTGCGGCCATGCCACGGTGGCCGGCGGTGTGCTGATGGGCCAGCTGAGCGGGGCGGGCAGCTACCTGCTCGATACGGCTGTGGGCCAGGTGAGCGTCACGGTCAATCAGGTGAAAGGGGAGTGGCGGGCTTCGCTGGTGTCGGTGACGCCGGAGTTTCGCCCCGCCGAGTCTGAATTGGTCGAGTCGGTGTGCGAACTGCTCGGCTGGCAGGGGGACGAGCTCGATCTCGATATTCCGCCGGCGCGAGCCTACGCCGGGGCCTGGCACCTGGTGCTGGCATGCAAGACGCAGCAGCGCCTCGAACGGCTCGAGTACGATTTCGAGCGTCTCAAGGCGCTGATGCTGCGTGAAGGGCTGACCACGCTGCAGCTGGTATGGCGCGAGAGCGAAGGGCACTTCCACGCCCGTGATCCGTTCCCGGTGGGCGGTGTGGTGGAAGACCCTGCCACCGGTGCGGCCGCCGCGGCGCTGGGTGGTTACCTGCGCGATGCCGGCCTGCTACAGGCGCCTGCCCAGCTGACGATCCGGCAGGGCGAGGCCATGGGCCGGCCCAGCCGCCTGCAGGTGGATGTCCCGCTTACTGGCGGCATCGTCGTCACCGGCCAGGCGGTGAGCCTGGAGCATTGGGCCGGTGCCGCAGGGTAAGGCGCGACGCAATAGTCACGTGGGCTGGTAGCTGCCGGCCTCGGCGGCAAAGCTGATTGCCAGACGGTTCCAGGCATTGATGGTGCAGACCGCCAGGGTTAGATCGGTCAGGCTCTTCGCGGAGAAGTGCTCGCGGGTGGCTTCGTACAAGGCCTCGTCGATGCCGTTGCCGGCAATCAGGGTATTGGCCTCGGCCCAGGCGAGAGCGGCGCGCTCGCGTTCGGTGTAAAAGGGCGTTTCGCGCCAGGCGCTGAGGGCGTAGAGCCGCTGCTCGGTTTCACCGGCCTTGCGCGCGTCCTTGGTGTGCATGTCGATGCAGTAGGCGCAGCCGTTGAGCTGTGAAACGCGGGTATAGACCAGCTCCATCAGGCCGTCACCCAGCGCTTCCTGTTTTGCCGAGCTGGCGACATGCTGCTGTAGGCCGAGCATCGCCTTGAGGCCTTCGGGGCTGGCCGAGAAGTAGTTCATGCGCATTGGGAGGTCTCCTGAGTGAAAGTAGGGTCCCACTCTAGCCAGACAGACAGCGGTGGCATTGTAGGTTTTCGACCTGCTGGTCGCTCTGCTGCAGGCCTGATGCTTCGTCGGTTCCAGCCTTGCGCGGCACTGCGTCCCTACGTGCAGTGTTTCTGGCAGGCCAGGGGGCAAGCGAGTAGCGAAGCGGCGGGGGTGGAGCTGCTACATCCGGATGGTGCCGCCGGCCTGCTGTTCAACTTCGGTGGCATGCTCGAGCGCGACGGTGAGCGAGTGGGTGGCGCTTGTTGGGTCGATGGCCCCAAGCGGCGCACGGCGCGGCTGGCGGTGGGGGAAACGCTGGACCTGCTCGGTGTACGCTTCCTGCCGGGCATGGCGTTTCCCTTCGTTGGCGAGGCGCTGTCGGCCCTGGCTGGCGGGGAACTGACGCCGGGTGATGCGCTGCGCCGACTCGCACTCGAAACGCTACATGAGCGGCTGTGGCAGGTCTCTGACCTGGCCGGGCGCCTGGCACTGCTGGAGGGATATCTGCTGGGCAGGCTGCGTAACGCAGCGCCGGTGCCGCCGGGGCTGGTGTTCTCGCTTGGCTGGTTGCAGCAACACCAAGGCCCGGTCAGCATCGCTGCGCTAGTGGAGGAATTGCCGTTTGGGCAGCGCCGTCTGGAGCGGCTGTTCCAGCGCCACGTGGGGCTCTCGCCCAAGCGCTACGCTCGGCTGCTGCGCGTCGCCCATAGCCGCGAGCTGATCAAGCTGGGCGGGAGTGCCACTTCCTTGACCGCTACTGCCTTCACCGCCGGCTATTTCGACCAGTCGCACTTCATCCACGACTTCAAGTCCGTGACCGGCTTCACCCCGGGTGGCTATCTTGATTATGTGCGGCGGCGGTATGGTCGCGAACCTCAGCAGTAAGATGGGCGGTGGGGCAGCTTATCCCGGTGATTCGTACTCGTCGTGGCGCTTCACCCAGTCCATCAGGTTGCGGTGAGGCCCCGTCTCGTTGCGGCCGTGGGGCGTCATGTCGAGCAGCATGTAGGTGCTGTCGACGAGTTCGTCGCCGCGCCCGTAGGTCGAGTAGGTATGGAAGATTTCCCCATCGGCGTTTCGATAGAACACGCTGAGGCCGGACAGGTCCTCGATCGAGACGTTAGCCGTGGCGTAGTTGTAGGTGACCGTTCCCTGGGCGATCGCTTCGGGAGTGAACGAGACCTGGTAGTCGTAGTTGAAGTCGCTGCCGTGCGAGGAGACCCACGTCACCTGCCAGCCCATGCGCCGCCGGTAAGCCTCGATCTCGTCGAGCGGGGCGCGGGAGACCCGAACCAGGCTCACGTCATGATGCTCGAGATGCACCCGTGTACCTTCGATGTGGTCGGCCGTGAAGGAGCAGCCGATACATCCCGCCCCCCAGCCGGGGCCGAACATGAAATGGTGGACGATCAACTGGCTGCGCCCATCGAACAGCTCGCCGAGCGTCTTGCGGCCTTCGTTCGTATCGAAGGCATACTCCTTATCGACCTTTACCCATGGCAAGGCGCGGCGCTTGGCGTTCAGGTCGTCGCGCAGGCGGGTGAGCTCCTTTTCCCTTGTCAGTAGCTCTTTGCGGGCGGCGAGCCATTCATCGCGGGAGACGACGGGACGGGATATTGCATCGTGCGCTGACATGAGGAGTTCTCCTGTTGCTGTCTTTGCACGAGGTAGTCGTCCTGGTGGGGTCGGATTCGACAGGAGGGCGTTTGACGACATGCGAGAATATTGACGCCTCGAGCATCGAGGTATAGATTTCCGTTATGACCAAGACAAAGCCTCATGCGGCCACCGGCCGCAAGATTCCCGACTACAGTGAGCCTTCGTACTGGCACGGCACGATCAAGATGTCGCTGTCGAAGTACTTCGTGCTCAGCGTGCTGCACCGCAAGCCGATGCACGGCTACGAGGTGGTGCAGGCGGTGGAAAAGAGCACCAAGGGCTGCTGCAGCCCCTCGGAGGGGACGGTCTACCCGATGCTCAACGAGTTCGAGGCTGGCGGTTACCTGAGCTCCACCGCCGAGGTGGTGCAGGGGCGCTCGCGTAAGGTCTACGCGCTGACGGAAAAGGGCCGGGAGGCCTTCCAGGTAGCGGTAGATGCCTGGCTGGAAGCCACCGATTGCATCGTCGAGAGCCGCCGCATGGCGAGCGGGTCGATGAAGCGGGAGGAGCATGAAGGATGAGCGCAGGGCGTTTTTTCAGGCCTCGATACCTCGTTGATCGAGGTATAAGGTGAACAGCCGCACCCGTGTGGTCATTGCCCTGGGTGTCTCCCAGACCCTGGCCTGGGGCTCGACATATTACCTGCCGGCGATCCTCGCCGTGCCCATGGCGCAGGATCTCGGCCTTTCCACCGGCACGGTATTCGCGGCGTTCTCCTCGGCGCTGGTGGTCTCGGCGATTCTGGGCCCGGCGGTGGGGCGGCGCATCGACCGCTTCGGCGGGCGCGACGTACTGACGATTTCCAGCCTGGTGTTCGCCCTGGGGCTGGTGCTGCTGGGGCTGGCTAGCGGGCCCATGATGCTGTGGGTGGGGTGGCTGGTGATCGGCGTCGGCATGGGCATGGGGCTTTATGAGTCGGCTTTCTCGACCCTGGCCGGGCTCTATGGCCGCGAGGCGCGTGGCCCGATTACCGGTATTACCCTGCTGGCGGGCTTTGCCAGCACGGTATGCTGGCCGATTACCGGCTGGCTCAACGCCGAATTCGGCTGGCAGAACGCCTGCTTCACCTGGGCGGCGGTGCACCTGCTGCTGGGCCTGCCGCTTAACCGCCTGTTGATTCCCTTCGGCATCCAACCGCCCGCTCCCCGAACCGAGGCGTCCGCGGCCGAAGGGGAGACGACCTGGCTGCCCATGGCGCTGCTGGCCTTCGTCTTCGCCGTGACCTGGTTCGTCAGTACCGGCATGGCGGCGCACCTGCCATGGTTGCTGCAGATCGCAGGCCTGTCGCCTGCTGGTGCCATTGCCGCCGCGGCGCTGGTGGGGCCGGCGCAGGTGGCGGCGCGTCTGCTCGAGTTCTCGCTACTGCAGCGTTTCCATCCGCTGCTCTCGGCCAAGCTGGCGGTGATCGCCCACCCCATAGGAGCGCTCGGCGTGATGACGCTGGGGGCGCCCTTGGCCACGCTGTTCGTGCTGCTGCACGGCGCCGGCAACGGCATTCTCACCATCGCCAAGGGCACGCTGCCGCTGGCCATCTTCGGCCCCCACGGCTATGGCCTGCGTCAGGGCGTGCTGATGGTGCCGGCACGCTTCGGCCAGGCGCTGGCGCCGCTGACATTCGCCCTGCTGATCGAGCGCTTCGGCACCCAGGCGCTGTTGTTCTCCTCCGCCCTGGGGCTCGCCGCCCTGGTGGCACTGCTCGTTCTGCAAACCCACGCCATGAAGGAGGCGACATGAGGCTTCGCACACTGTCCGACCCCGACCATCTCCCGGCACTCGATGAGCGCTTTGCTCTCCAGCGGCCCGGCCAGGGCCTGCCCGATCCGCTGGGGCATCCGCCGCGCATCCTGCTGCTCTACGGTTCGCTACGCGAGCGCTCCTTCTCGCGCCTAGCGGTGGAGGAGGCGGCGCGGCTGCTGCGCCACTTCGGCGCCGAGACGCGTATCTTCGACCCTTCCGACCTGCCGCTGCCGGACCAGGTGGCCGGCGATGATCACCCTGCCGTGCGCGAACTTCGCGAGCTTGCCATCTGGTCGGAAGGGCAGGTGTGGTGTAGCCCCGAGCGCCACGGGCAGATCACCGGCGTGATGAAGACGCAGATCGACCACCTGCCGCTGAGCATGGGGGCGGTACGCCCCACCCAGGGGCGTACCCTGGCGGTCATGCAGGTCAGCGGCGGCTCGCAGTCGTTCAACGCGGTGAATACCCTGCGCTTGCTGGGGCGCTGGATGCGCATGTTCACCATCCCCAACCAGTCCAGCGTGCCCAAGGCCTACCAGGAATTCGACGAGGCCGGGCGCATGCGGCCCTCGCCGCTCTACGACCGTATCGTCGATGTGATGGAGGAGCTGGTGCGTTTTACCCTGCTGATGCGACCCCATAGTGAGACGCTGGTGGATCGCTACTCGGAGCGCCGTGAAGCGGCCGGCGCCAAGGCCGATCCAGTGACCGACAAAGCAGTGGTTGTGCAAACGACGGAGTAGAGCCGATGCACAAGGTACTCTGGCTGACCGACCCACACCTCATCGAGCTCGACGAGACAACGTCCCAGCCCCCTACCGAGGCCTGGCAGCGATTCAGGCTCTGCCTCGACGAAATACGCCGCGAGCACGCGGATGCGGAGCTGATCGTGCTCACCGGCGATCTCGTTCAACTAAGCAATCCAGGCGCCTATGGATTGCTACGCGAGGAGTTGGAACGGCTACCCATGCCTTACCGGCTGCTGGTGGGGAATCATGATGATCGCGCCGCGCTGCATGGGGCATTTCCCGATATTCCCATGGCCGGAGGTTTTGTTCAGGGAAGCGACGATATCGGTGAGACGCGCCTGATCTATCTCGATACCCTGGCAAGCGAGGGGCACCATGGCGAACTCTGCCCCTATCGGCTCGATTGGCTGGCAGAGCAGCTCGTGGCGGCGTCGGCTCGTTCGGTGTTGATCTTCCTGCACCACCCGCCGATGGAAATCGGCGTGCCCGCACTCGACAGGCTCAGGCTGTTGGAGAGCGAAGGACTGAGCGATTTGCTGCAATTACGACGTGCCCCGACGCACCTCTTCTGCGGGCATGTACACCGGAACGTATCGGGCCGATGGAGCGGCCACCCCTTTGCGACGCTGAAGAGTACCAATACGCAGTTTGCTTTCGATATGCAGGCCAGTCGCCTGATACGTTGTGATGAAGACCCTGGATATGGAGTTTTGCTGTTCGACGATGAAAGGGTAATTGTGAACTATGTGGATATTTCCATCGATCGCTGATGCAGGCAGCTTCCAGGCTCAATACTCGAGGGCCAGCCGCAGCCTGTCCTTGTGCTGAATGCCGTTCTCAAAGATTGGTTCGTCGTAGTAGGTAAGGAAATGATCCCTCTCCACGGCGACGACCCGAAATCCCGCGCGCTGATAGAAGGTGAGCTGGTAGCCGAAGGTGCCGGTGCCCAGCTCCAGGCGACGCACGCCCAGCTCACGGGCCATGTTTACGGCGTGCTCCAGCAGCTTCGTGCCAATACCTTTTCCTCGATGCGCCGGGGCGACGGCGATGTTCATCAGCTCATAAACGCCGTCGCCAGTGGGCTGGATGACATAGGTGCCGACGGTTTCCTCGCCTACTGTCGCGATACAGCAGGTTGAGCGATTGAGGTAGCGTCTAATGTTGTCTGCCGACGGGTCTGCTTCCAGCAGGAGATCGAGAGGTGCTTCGGTATTGGGTACGGGTTTTATGAGCATGGTGTTCCTGAGGCGTATTCATTGGGAGCGCTCAGTGCGCTTTCGACCAAGCGTTACCTGTCGAGGCTACAGTGAGGAGGCCGGGACGTCATGCGCCCCGGTGTTCAGCCTCCTCGAAGGGCCGTCATCAGGCCGTCTGCGGCACACCTGTTGTGGTCATTTCGGCATGCAGGTGCTCGACTAGCCTGTCGACACGCGCCAGGGCGCTTTCGGTCGAGGTCGCCAGTGCCTCGCCACCTACTTCCTGGTGCTCGATGGCGATGTCGTGGAAGCCGCCGATGCCGATGAACTGCAGGGCGGTGCGCGCGCTCGGTTCCATATGATTGAAGGCGGCCAGAGGGCCCTGTTGATCGAAGCCGAAGCCGCCGCGTGAGGAGAGCAGCACTGCGTGGCGGGGGCGGTCGGCCAACAGCGGCACATAATGCTCCAGCGGAACGTAGGGATGTGCACCGTATTGAAGGTCAAAGTCGACCGTGCGGCCAATGCGAACGATATTATCGATCCAGGCCTTGAACGCAGCCGTTGGTCCGAAGTTATACATCGGCACGCCGAGTACCAGGATGTCGGCCCCTACGACCTCATCGACCAGGGCATTGCTCTCGGCAAGCACTGCTCGCATCGATTCCGTTTTTTGTTCGGCGGGCGTGAATTCGGCTTCGATCCATTCGACGCTGGTCAACTGGGGTGGGGTAGCGCCGATATCGCGATAGACGATCTCGGCGTCTGGCTCCAGGGCACGCCAGCGCGAAACGAAGTGGTGGGTCAGGCGTCGAGTGTGTGAGCCGTGATCATGGCTACCGGCGCGACCGGGACGTGGACTGGCATCGAGGTGAAGTAAGCGTGTCATGGGTGGCTCCTTTATCTGATAGCATTTCCCAGGTGAATTTCTTTCAGCCGTCTCTTGACGGCTAATGCCATCAGGCCAGAAGCTTTATGAGTCGACAAACGACGATTCTTTTTCGATAACGGAAAATAAAATTCAGCCATGATGCCGCGACGACTCCCTCCGCTCTCTGCCCTGCGCGCCTTCGAGGCGGCGGCGCGACATCTCAGCGCCAAGCGAGCGGCCGAGGAGCTTTCGGTGACGCCGACGGCGATCAGCCATCAGATCCGCCAGCTCGAGGAGAATCTAGGGGTGGCATTGTTCGTGCGTAGGCCGCGGCAGTTGATACTGACGGCCCAGGGCCAGGCGCTGCTTGGGGTGCTGAGCGACTCCTTCGACGCCATCGCCGAAACGGTGACCAAGCTGCGCCGGCCGCCGGCGCGCCAGGCGGTAACGCTCTCGACCACGCCGGCCGTGGCCGCGCGCTGGTTACTGCCTTGGGTGTGCCTGCTGCGCGACGCCCACCCGCAGATTGACCTGAGCATTCAGGTTTCCCATCAAGCGGTCGATCTGGACGGCATCGTCGCCGATATGGCGATCCGCTATGGTGAGGGCCACTGGCCTGGGCTGGCGGCAGAGAAGCTGTTCGACAATGTCTTTATCCCCGCCTGCAGCCCGGCGCTGAATCTGCGCGAGCCCTCCGAACTGGTGCGCCATACGCTGCTTCACTTCTCTTCCCCCGCGCCATTGGACTGGGCGGCCTGGCAGCGCCAGGTCCAGGTCCCGGGGCTCGACGTCAGCGCCGGGCTGATGTTCTCCGACGAAACCCACGGCATTTCCGCCGCGCTAGATGGCCAAGGCATAGCCCTGATGAGCCGGCACCTGATCGCGGAGGAGCTGCGGAGTGGACGTCTGGTGCAGCCATTCGGCCCCGAGATCACGGTCTCGCCCTTTCATCTCGTCTATCCCCCGGAGCGGCTCGAGGAGCCGGCCATCGCTGCCGTGCGCGAGTGGATCGTTGGATTACTGGACCCCCAGGCCAGAGAGAGGGCTTGCCGCTCATGGGTCGAGCGCCATTCATAACGTCAGCTGTGCCTGCTCTCCGAGCGGCTCAGGGGGAAAGTGGTACTGCGCTAGGCGGCGGCCTGCTCCTCCTTGTCGTAGTTGATCATCCAGGCGACACCGAATCGGTCCGTTAGCATGCCGAAGCGATGTGCCCAGAAGGTCTCCTCGAGCGGCATCTGCACGGTGCCGTTGTCGGCCAGCGCGTTGAAGAGCCGTTCGGCCGCCTCTACCGAGTCGACGCCAATCGCAATGCTCGCGCCCTTGATACCTTCGTAGGGCGCCGGGCAGAAGGGGGCATTATCCGAGGCCATCAACAGCTGGTCACCGATGCGCAGTCGGGCGTGCATGACCAGGTTGCTGGCTTCCACGGGAACGTCCATGCCCTCGCTGGCGGGCATCTCCGCGTAGGTGGATACGGCCTCGAGCTTGGCGTCGAAGCAGCGCTGGTAGAACTCGAAGGCTTCGCGGCAGTTGCCGTCGAAGATCAGGTAGGTGGAAAGCTGCATGATGGGCCTCCAGGCAGGTAGTTGTGGGTGTTACCTCCTTGGGTCGATCCAGCCTGGCGAATTTCGACACCTACTTCATTACAGGAAATCGTTGGCACTTGCTTAATCAGCGCGAATGCTTAGCCGTCCCACCCGCTGCATATCGTCGCCATCTGGGCGCACTACGATCATTTCGCCAGATCCCACACCGCCGCCAACCAGCGCCGAGATGTTCACCTGATGTGCTATCAGCAGCAGGTTCCCGGGGCCTTGCCAGCTTAGAATGCGCTCGCGGGCGCTCTCGGTGCGCTCTGCTTGTTCGCTACGTTCACGGAAAAAGGAGTCAAGCCACGGCGCCGCTGCGACCTCACCGACATCCATTAGCTCGGCAGTATCCAAGGCCCGGCACCACTGCGACGAGAACACCGCCGCAATGGGGATCTCTCGCTGGCGTAACGCCCGGCCAGCCGCCTCGGCCTGGGCACGCCCGTTGGCGGAAAGGTTGCGCTGCGTGTCACAGCGGCCACGCTCGAACCCAGGAGGATCACCGACACCCGGCGCCAGCGAATGGCGCATCAGAATCACCAGGCCGCCCTCCTGCAGCGCCTGCCAGGTTGCCTCGTTAGCCTGAGTGCTAGCGGGCATCACGCCCAACACGCTGATTAGCAGGGCAAAAGTGAGATGGCGCAGGCTGAGCATGGGGAGGTACCAAGCGGATTGGAATCGACAATGAGGCTATATCAATCAGGTGATTGAAGCGACCCGCTAGGTACAAGCTACTGGGCGCTATTGAGCCGGAGCTCAAGGATGTTCGTGGCGCTCGCGGCTGTCGGCCGGCGCCTGTTCGCGTTCATGCATGCCGTAATCGCGCAATACCCCGGCCACGCGCAGGCGATAGTCGTCGAATACTACTTCACGACCCTGAGCCTGGGCGCTGCGGTGGCGTTCGAGCTGGCGCCATTGGGCGATGGCCTCCTCATCGCGCCAGAAGGAGAGCGAGAGGATCTTGCCCGGCTGGGTGAGGCTCTCAAAGCGCTCTATGGAGATGAAACCATCGATCTCATCGAGTAGCGGGCGCAGGCTGGCGGCGATGTCGAGGTATTGGTCGCGGCGGTCGGACTTGGGAATGACTTCGAAGATAACGGCGATCATGGGAACCCTGTGTTGTCGTTGTGTACGTCAGTTCGCGATCTCATCGTAACTCCGATTCGCGAACCACATGAAGTAGATGCTGCGGCTGAAGAGGAAGCCATCAGTTGCCGAGTCCGACGGTGCTATGCTGCAAATGTTGCGAAATGCTGTGAAGGAGATGGGTTCACTTTGAAAGCAAGGGACGGAGTGTGCCAGGCGGGTCCAGGGCTCATCCTGAACATACGGAAAACGCCGAATTCACAGTGGAGGCCCGCCATGAAGGAGATAACCACCGAGCCACTTGCCATCTTCGATTCCGATGAAGCGAAATGGGCCGCGGTACTGGCGCGCGATGCCGCGGCGGACGGCGCCTTCGTCTATGCCGTGCGTACCACCGGGATCTATTGCCGTCCCACTTGTCCATCGCGCCGGCCGCGCCGCGAGAACGCCGAGTTCCATGCCGATGCGGCCGCAGCCGAGCGGGCCGGCTACCGTCCGTGCCAGCGCTGTCGCCCCGAGCAGGCGTCGTTGATCCAGCGACACGCCCAGAGCGTCGCGAGAGCCTGCCGCCTTATCGAAACATCGGAGGACCTGCCCTCGCTCGACGAAATGGCACAAGCCGCCGGGCTGAGCCGCTTTCACTTCCATCGCGTCTTCAAGTCGGCCACGGGGCTGACGCCCAAGGCGTATGCGGTCGCTTGCCGGGCGGAACGTGCTCGCCAGGCACTGGCGGGGCGGGAAACGGTCACCGAAGCGATCTATGACGCAGGCTTCAATTCCAGCGGGCGCTTCTATTCCGGCTCCAACAAGATGCTCGGCATGACGCCGCAGCGCTACCGTTCGGGAGGAGAGGGCATGGAGATTCGTTTTGCCCTTGGCGAGTGTTCCTTGGGCAGCATCCTGGTCGCCGCGAGCGACAAGGGCATCTGCGCTATCTCTCTGGGAAACGATCCTGAGGCACTGCTACAGGAATTCCAGGATCGTTTCTCGAGTGCCAACCTGGTCCCGGGGGGAGAGGCGTTCGATGCTTGGGTGGCCCGGGTGGTGGGCTTCGTCGAGGCGCCTGGCCTCGGGCTGGCGCTGCCGCTGGATATCCGTGGCACTGCGTTCCAACAGCGGGTCTGGCAAGCGCTGACCGAGATTCCCGTAGGGAACACCATTAGCTATAAGGAGCTGGCGGAGCGAATCGGCTCGCCCCAATCGGTGCGCGCCGTGGCCAGGGCCTGTGCCTCCAATACCATTGCGCTGGCCATTCCCTGCCACCGGGTGGTGCGTAGCGACGGGGCGCTCTCGGGCTACCGCTGGGGCGTCGAGAGAAAGCGGGCGCTGATCGAGCGTGAACGTCAGCGAGAAGCCGGTAAGGGCGGTTCGGGAAAATCCTCCTCCAGCGCTTCGGTGATTCCCGCTTGTGGGGTGCGCTCGAGGAAGGTCGACAGCACTACATAGCTACGCGTGGCTTTAACACTCGGCAGGGCATAGAGCCGGGCGAGCAGACCTTCCAGTGCACGGCTGCTGGCGCAGCGCACCTTGAGCAGCATGCAGGCATCGCCGGCCACGGAGTGAATCTCCTCGACTTCGGGCAGCTCCGAGAGTGCGAGCAGTTCCTTGGTCTTGCCCCAGCCGGTGGCGTCGACGTGTACGAAGGCAAGAAAGGGCTTGCCGGTGGAGGGGCCATCCAGCACCGCTACGGTGCCGCGGATGCGCCCCGAAGCACGCAGCCGTTTGACTCGTTCATGCACGGCAGGGGCCGAGAGCCCGGCGCGGCTGCCCAGCTCGGCATAGCTGAGCCCGGCATCCACGGCCAGTTCGCCTAATATTGTTCGGTCGAAGCCGTCCAGGGGACGTGCCGCCTGGCCCTTGTCCCGAATAGCTTCTGTTTTTTCTGAGTTCGGCATTTTCGCGATTGCTCCGAATGGGATTCCTTTCTTCAATAGTAATGTCGAATTGTATCTGGAGCGAACCGTGATCAGTCGTCATCTGGTTCTATTAACTGCAGCCATTGCCGTGATCGGTGCCAATTCGCTGACGCTGAGTCCCATCGCCGCCGCGGTAGCGGCATCCTTCCCCGGGCGCAGCGCCGCTGATGTGATGACGGCTGCAGCGGTCTATGGCCTGGCCACGGCGGGCAGTGCACTGCTGCTGGCTGCGTTGGCCGATCGCATCGGGGCCGAGCGGGCGCTGATGCGAGCCTTGCTGGTGCTGTCGGTGTCGTTGGGGCTAGGCGCAGTCTCGCCGGCGCTCTGGACATTGATCGCAGCCCAGGGGCTTGCTGGGCTGGCGGCGGGCGTGGCGTTGCCTTCGATCTATACCCTCACCGCTCAGGTGGCGGCGAAGGGGCGCGAGAGCCAGACCCTGAGTTTCGTGCTGACGGGATGGACGCTGAGCCTGGTGGTCGGGGTCGGTCTTGCGGCGCTGTTGGCCGACCTGCTGCACTGGCGCGCCGTCTTTACCGTACTGGCCCTGGTTGCCGTGGTATTGGCACTGGGAATATCGCGCTGCCGCCACTGGGGAATCAGTGCAGGTGGTGAAACCCGGAGCTCCTCCCTCAAGGCCTTGCGAATTCCCGGCATTCGCTCGGTGCTGCTGAATGTCGCTGCCTATATGACGGCGTTCTACGGCCTGTACACCTATCTCGGCCCGCACCTGGGCGAGGTTCTGCAATTGCCTGCGTCCTTCGCGGGGCTGGCCATTGCCGTTTATGGCCTGGGCTTCGGCGTCGCGGCACCGCTGGGCCGGTTGGTTGATCGTCATGGCGCCAGCGCTGCCGCCTGTGTGTCCTTCGCCGGTCTGATGCTTGTCTACCTGGGGCTGATGGCGGCCGCTGAGCTTCCGCTGGTACTACTGGCGCTCTGTCTTGCCTGGGGGGTGGGCAATCACCTGGGCTTGAACCTGCTCATGCGCCAGCTTGCCGAACTCGACCCGGTGCAGCGCGGGGCCATCATGGGGCTATACAGCGCTATCACCTACCTGTGTGTGTTTGCCGGCGCGCTGCTCTACCGGCCGATCTTCACACACTATGGCTTTGCCGCCTGCGCCTGGGCCTCGGCGATGTTGGTGCTGCCGGCACTGGGTTGGGCGCTGGGGCAGTGGCGCAGAAAACAGGCTGCGCTACGCTGTCGCTCGGAGACATGATGACGTTGGAAAGGAGGTGTAACAGCATGATTGCCTACACGATGGTGGGTACCAAGAATCTTGAAAAAGCACTGACATTCTATGATCCGCTTTTTGCTGAAATGGGCTGGGATATCTGCTGGAAAGATGATTCCTGCGTTTCCTATGGAAGAGAAAGCGACCTCGACTTCCCCAGGTTCTTTGTCGGCTATCCCTTCGATAGCCAGGCAGCCAGTGTGGGAAACGGCACTATGACGGCTTTCCAGTTCACCACACCGGAACAGGTCGACAAGTTGTATGAGATAGCCATCAGCAATGGCGGCAGTGACGAAGGCGCGCCAGGCTACCGGCCGCAGTACGCCGAAGGGTTCTATGCGGCCTATGTGCGTGATGGCGACGGCAATAAATTGGCCTTTGTGGTCTACCCCTAAGCGGCTGCGGAGGTGAAATAATCCACTATCGCCGGCGGTGCTAATCTCTAGCATGCCCGTCGACTATGACGTGGCAACCAAAATCGAAGGGCACTCTTCCAGTAGCGAAAAACCACAGCATTGAACTACCCATTGGCCACCCGTGAGTCGGGCAGAAACACCCGGCTGTGGATCGGGCGTATCCAGGCGTTGCCGCCCTGGGTGAGGCCCAGCGCCCGGAAGCGGTGCTTGGGCAGTTCGGCGTGGACCAGGTCCTCGCTGTTGTCGGTGCGCAGTTCGAGCCGCACCGTGGGGCCCACCACCGAGACGAGCTCTACCTTGGCGCGCAGGGCGCCTTGGTGATTGCGGTCAGCGAAGACCTCGATCTCGTGGGGTCGCACATAGGCCTGGCCCTGCTCGTTCTGATAGCCCTCGAACTCTGGCGCGGGCAGCGCCACGTCGCCGATGCGCGCCACCCCGTCATGCACCCGGGCGTGGAACAGATTGACGTTACCCAGGAAGCGGTAGACGAAGGGGTTGGCCGGGTGGTCATAGACCTCCTCCGGCGAACTATCCTGCTCCACGCGGCCCTGGTTCATCACCACTACCCGGTCCGAAACCTCCAGCGCCTCCTCCTGGTCGTGGGTGACGAAAATGCTGGTGACATGGATCTCATCGTGCAGGCGGCGCAGCCAGCGCCGTAGCTCGGCCCGCACCTTGGCATCCAGGGCGCCGAAGGGCTCGTCGAGCAGCAGCACCTTGGGCTCCACGGCCAGCGCCCGGGCCAGGGCAATGCGCTGGCGCTGGCCACCGGAGAGCTGATGAGGGTAGCGGTGGGCGGTCCAGTCAAGCTGGACCAGCGACAGCAGCTCCATGACCTTGCGAGTGATTTCGGCCTTGCTGGGCCGGTTGCGACGCGGCCGCACGGTTAGCCCATAGGCGACGTTCTGGAACACCGTCATGTGCTTGAACAGTGCGTAGTGCTGGAAAACGAAGCCCACTCCGCGTTGGCTGACGTGCAGGTCGGTGGTGTCCTCGCCGTGGAAGCGGATGCGCCCGGTATCGGGCTGCTCCAGGCCGGCGACGATGCGCAGCAACGTGGTCTTGCCCGACCCCGAGGGGCCGAGCAGGGCGGTCAGCTCACCTTCGCGGAAGGTGAGGCTGACGTTGTCGACGGCGACAAAGTCGCGGAAGTGCTTGTTGACGTGGTCGATCTCGATGCTCATGGCAGGGTTCCTTAAGCGGGAAAGTCAGTTGGCGGCGAGGCGCTGGCGGCGCTCGTCGTGCCACTCGACCACGCTCTTGATAGCGATGGTGACCAGGGCCAGGCCGGTGAGCAGCGACGACACGGCGAAGGCGGCGGTAAACATGTACTCGTTGTAGAGCACCTCGATATGCAGCGGCATGGTGTTGGTCTCGCCGCGAATCCGGCCCGAGACCACCGCTACGGCACCAAATTCCCCCATGGCGCGGGCATTGCAAAGGATGATTCCGTAGATCAGTCCCCACTTGATGTTGGGCAGGGTGACGTACCAGAAGGTCTTCCAGCCGCTGGCGCCCAGGGTCAGTGAGGCTTCCTCCTCCTCCTTGCCCTGCTGCTGCATCAAGGGAATCAGCTCGCGGGCGATGAACGGCAGGGTGCCGAAGGCGATCACGATCACGATGCCGGGTACGGCGAAGATGATGCGCAGGTCATGACTCGACAACCATGGGCCCAGCCAGCCCTGGGAGCCAAACAAAATCACGAAGATCAGGCCCACCACCACCGGCGAGATGGCGAAGGGCATATCGATCAGCGAGATCAAGATCGGCTTGCCGCGGAACTCGAACTTGGCGATGGCCCAGGCGGCGGCGATGCCGAACAGGGTATTGAGCGGCACCACGATGGCCACGATAAGCAGGGTCAGGCGAATCGCCGCCATGGCGTCGGGGTCGCGGATGGCGGCGTACCAGACGTCGAGGCCCTGCTCGAAGGCGCCATACAGCACCACGGTGAGAGGCAGTACCAGGAACAGCGCCAGGAAGGTCAGTGCCACGCCGATCAGCGTTAGGCGCAGCCAGGCGGGCTCCTCGGTGGCGCGTCGCCAGCGGGTGGCGAGGGTGTCGTTGGTTTCCAGAACGGTTGTCGAGGTGGTCACGATGGGCTCCTGTTATCCGTGTCGCCGACTGGTCCACCACTGCAGGCCGTTGATCACCAGCAGCATGATGAAGGCGGCGAGCAGCATGACCGTGCCGATGGCGGCGGCGCCGTGGTAGTCGTACTGCTCGGCCTTGGCGACGATCAGCAACGGGGTGATCTCGGTGCGAAAAGGCAGGTTGCCGGAGATGAACACCACCGAGCCGTACTCCCCCAGGGCGCGGGCGAAGGCCAGCGCATAACCCGTCAGTAGCGCCGGCAGTAGTGCAGGCAGAATCACCCGACGAACGGTGGTGAAACGGTCGGCACCGAGGCTCGCCGAGGCCTCTTCCCACTCGGCCTCGAGATCCTCAAGCACCGGCTGCACGGTGCGCACCACGAAAGGCAGACCGATGTAGGTCAGCGCCACGATTACCCCCAACTGGGTGTAGGCCACGCGAATACCGAACAGGTCGAGGTACTGCCCGACCCAGCCGCTGCTGGCGTAGAGGGTGACCAGGGCGATGCCGGCCACCGCGGTGGGCAGGGCGAAGGGCAGGTCCACCAGGGCATCCACCAGACGCTTGCCGGGGAAGCGGTAGCGGACCAGCACCCAGGCGACCAGGGCGCCGAACACCAGATTGATGGTGGCGGCAATCAGCGAACCGCCGAAGGAGAGCTTGTAGGAGGCCACGACCTGGCGCTGGGTCACGGCGTTCCAGAAGGTCTCCCAGCTCATGGTGGTGGTGTAGAGCAGGAAGGCGCCCACCGGGATCAGGAAGACCAGCCCCAGGTAGAGCAGCGTGAATCCCATGGTCAGCCCGAAACCCGGGATGACCCGGCGGCGTGGCAGGGTGATGGACATGATGGTTCCTCAACGGCTCGAGGCGCCCTGGGCGAGCGCCCCTACACTTTGAATGGGTGGTGTTCTCAGCCCGGGTTGATTTCCTCAAGGATGCGGTCGAACACGCCACCGTCGTTGAAGTGGGTCTCCTGGGCGCTCTTCCAGCCGTCGAAAACGTCGTCGATGGTGAACAGGTTCAGCTCTGGGAAGAGCTTCTCATACTCGGCCAGGATCGATTCATTGCTGGGCCGGTAGTAGTGCTTGGCGGCCAGGTGCTGGGACTCGTCGGTGTACAGGAATTCCAGGTAGGCCTCGGCTACCTCGCGGGTGCCCTTGCGATCGACGTTTGCATCTATCACGGTCACCGGCGGCTCGGCGAGGATGCTGAGCGAGGGCACGATGATCTCGTACTCGCCCTGGCCGAGCTGCTCCACCGACAGGAAGGCCTCGTTCTCCCAGGCGATGAAGACGTCGCCGATACGGCGCTGGACGAAGGTATTGGTGGCGCCCCGGGCGGCCGGGTCGAGCACCGGCACGTTGTCGTAGATCTGGCGCACGAACTCGTAGGCCTGCTCCTCGTCGCCGTCGTACTTCTCAAGGGCATAGCCCCAGGCGGCCAGGTAGTTCCAGCGCGCCCCACCGGAGGTCTTGGGGTTCGGGGTGATCACCTCGACGTCGTCACGCACCAGGTCGTCCCAGTCCTGGATGTTCTTGGGGTTGCCGTCGCGCACCAGCAGCACGATGGTCGAGGTATAGGGGGAGCTGTTGTTGGGCAGGCGCGCCTGCCAGTTCGCCGGAATCAACTCTGCGCGGTCGTGGATAGCGTCGATGTCATAGGCCAGCGCCAGAGTCACCACGTCGGCGTCCAGGCCATCGATCACCGCTCGCGCCTGGGAGCCGGAGCCACCATGGGACTGGCGCACGTTGACTTGCTGACCAACTTCTTCCAGCCAATGCTCGGCGAAGGCCTGGTTGTACTCGCGATAGAACTCGCGGGTGGGGTCGTAAGAAACGTTGAGCAGATCCACGCGTTCCTGGGCGATGGCACTGCTCGAGAGGCCGCTGAGCAGGGTGCTGCCCAGCACGGCGGCAGCAAGGGGAAGCAGAGTGAAATGGGGGCGAAGGGTCCAATGAGGCATGGCGTTAACTCCGTGAGTCATGAGGTGATGACATCAGGCTAACGCCGTCTACTAAGCACATTAACGAACAAAAAATGGATAGTTTATCTCAAAATGAGCTTACGCTGCCTTCCCAGCTAGTACCTGCTGCACGGTGGCTTCATCGAGATCTTCGCGGCACAGCTCGAGAAAGCGGTAGGCATAGGAGCGCAGGAAATGCCCGCGTCGCAGCGCCAAGTAAGTGGTATTGCGTGGCAGCAGGTCGCTAGCATCGAGCAGGGTCAGGCCCTGGTCGCGATGGTCGTGATAAGCCATCGAAGCGATCAGCCCCACCCCTAACCCTAGCTCTACGTAGGTTTTGATCACATCGGCATCTAGCGCCGTCAGCACGATATCGGGGATCACACCGGCTGCGGAGAAGGCCTGGTCGATGCGTGCCCGTCCGGTGAAGCCCTCGTGATAGGTCACGATGGGGTGCTTAGCGATATGCTCCAGCGTTAACGGTACGCCATCGTCCAAGGGGTGCCCCTCCGGCACGATTACCCCGTGATACCAGTGATAGAATGGAAAGCAGGCAAATTGCTGGCTCTCCTCATGGAGCGCCTCGGTGGCGATGCCGATGTCCACCTTGCCGGCCTTGAGCAGCGAGACAATTTCCTCGGGCCCACACTGGTGGAGTTCCAGATGAACCCTGGGGAAGACCTGCTTGAAGCGAGCGATGATCGGCGGCAGCGCATAACGGGCCTGGGTATGGGTAGTGGCGATAGCCAGGCTGCCTCGGTCCTCATGGGTCAGCTGATGGGCCGAGCGCTTTAGGTTTTCGGCATCCAGCAGGATCCGCTCGATAATCTCGATCAGGGAGGAGCCCGCCTGGGTGAGCCCCAGGATGCGCTTGCCGCGACGCTCGAAGAGTTCGATGCCCAGTTCCTCCTCCAGGTCTCGGATATGCTTACTGGCCCCTGATTGTGAGGTGAATAGCGCGTTGGACGCCTCCGTGAGGTTGAAGTGGTGGCGCACGGTTTCCCGCACGATGCGCAGCTGCTGAAAGTTCATGCGGAGGCCTCCTGCTAAAAAATTTTATTAGAATATAAAATAATCTTTTTTATTCTTTAAAAGCATTTATTGCGATATGTATATTAGCCCACCGGTGAGAGGGGAACACACCGGTCAAGCCCGTGTTTCGTGTGGTTCAGAAAGCGATCTCGATTTACCGAGATACTTGTTTTTATCCCAAGGAGCCTGTGGAGGCGAAGTAAACCACCATCCTGAGATGCCGATGCTCGTCGACCAGCAGCGTGGCGTGCTGGTACTCCCTCGGATTGGAGTCGGCATCGAGAAGCGTGCCGATGCCGTAGCGGTAGGCCTCCAGGTTGGGTTGTTCCCACCAGCGGCGAAAATCCGGCGAGAGCTTGGTGAGGGCGTCGATCAGCTCCTGCATGGCCGGGTCCTCGGGGGCGGCCGCCAGGTCGCAGCGGAACTGGGCCAGCAGGCGGGAGGCATCCTGATGCCAGTCGGGCAGCTTTCTGCGTAGTGCGGGGTCGGCGAACAGCAGGCGCATCATGTTGCGCTCGCCGGGGTCCCTAGCGCTGAAGTCAAGCAGGGCATCGGCGGCGGCGTTCCAGGCGATCACGTCCCAGCGCAGGTTCATCACATAGGCAGGCCTTGCCATATCGTCCATCAGCGTCTGCACCAGTGGCGGGATTGCCTGCCATTGGTAAGCCTCCACCGGCGGCGGGCGGCGGTGGGCGAGCAGGAACAGGTGGCAGCATTCGGCGTCGTCGAGCTTGAGTGCCTTGGAAACGTTGAGCACAAAGCTCTCCGAGACGTTGATGTCACGCCCCTGTTCGAACCAGGTGTACCAAGTCAGTCCCACGCCGGCGAGGGTTGCCACCTCTTCGCGACGCAGCCCCGGTGTGCGGCGGCGTCCGGTGCTGGGCAGGCCGACGTCGGCCGGCGTCAGCTTGTTGCGGTGATGGATCAGGAAATCGGTGAGTTCGCTACGTGTCCTGTCGAGGCTGCGGCCTACCATGGCATTGCTCCTGTGTGGTGTTGCTCATGGTAATAGGATAAGTGGCTATATTGTACCCCTATAAGATCAGGTCAAGACTACCATGCCAACCCCAAGGAACAGGAGCATGGCATGGTTACCATCACAGAGCGGGACTCGAGTTCGCGTTCATCCCGGCAGCGGGCGAGTATCAAGGAGTGGGCCGGCCTGGCGGTGTTGGCATTGCCCACGGCACTGCTCGGCCTCGATGTCACTATTCTTTATCTGGCGCTGCCCGCCCTGGCGGCGGATCTGCAGCCGAGCAGCACCCAGGCGCTGTGGATCATGGATGCCTACGGCTTCATGATCGCCGGCTTCTTGATCACCATGGGCACCCTGGGTGACCGCATCGGCCGTCGCCGGCTACTGATGATCGGTGCCGTGGCCTTCGGCGTCACTTCGGTGATCGCGGCCTACTCCACCAGCGCCGCCATGCTGATTGCCGCCCGCGCGGTGCTCGGTGTGGCCGGTGCGACGCTGATGCCGTCGACCCTGGCGCTGATCAGCAACATGTTCGGCGATGTACGCCAGCGCGCCCTGGCCATCGGTATATGGGCCACCATGTTCGCCCTGGGCATGGCGCTGGGGCCGGTGGTGGGTGGCGTACTGCTGGAACGCTTCTGGTGGGGCTCGGCCTTTCTGGTGGCGGTGCCGGTGGTGGTCGTACTGCTGATCGCGGCGCCGATGCTGCTGCCGGAGTATCGTGCTTCTCGCAGTGGCCCGCTGGACTTCACCAGCGTGCTGCTCTCGCTGGCGGCGATTCTGCCGGCCGTGTATGGCGTGAAGGAGATCGCCAAGGCGGGGCTCGAGCCCATTTCGATTCTGACGTTAGCGCTGGGTGGGGTAATGGCGGTCGCCTTCGTGCGCCGTCAGCAGCGCCTGGCCAATCCGCTGCTCGATATGCGGCTGTTTGGGAGTCGCACCTTCAGCGCAGCACTGATCGTACTGCTGGTGGGCCTGGTCGGCGTTTCCGGTGTCATGCTGCTGGTAACTCAGTATCTACAGTTGGTGGCGGGGCTTACGCCGTTGGCGGCCGGGCTGTGGATGGGGCCGCCGGCGCTGATGATGGTACTGGCGGGCATCGTGGCACCGCTGATCGCGCGACGTATTCGTCCTGGCTATGTGGTGGGCGCCGCCCTTACGCTCTCGACGCTGGGCTACTGGTTGCTGGCCAGTGTCGACGTGAATTCCAGCGGAGTGGGCATGGCGATCGCCGGGTTCTCGCTGGTCTATCTCGGCCTGGGTACCATCGCTGCGCTGGGCACCGACCTGGTGGTAGGCGCGGCGCCGGCGGAAAAGGCCGGTTCGGCCTCGGCCATGTCGGAGATGGTGCAGGAGTTGGGCGTTGCGCTGGGCGTGGCCCTGCTGGGCAGTCTGGCCACCTTCGTCTATCGCGCCCAGGTCAGCGCGATGATGGCCGATAATGGCGCTGCCGAGGTGGCGGGCATCGTGGAGGAGAGCCTATGGGCCACCGTTGCGGCTGGCGAGAGCCTCCCCGCTGGCGTATTGCTGGAAGCCCAGCAGGCCTTCACCGCCGGGCTGAACGTGACCGCCACCGTGGGCGGCATCGCCATCCTGGCGCTGGCGATGGTCTCCATCGTCAGCTTGCGCCATGTCGGGGCGATAGGCGGAGAAGCTCAGGAGCGATCGGACGAAGAAGGCGAGCCCTGCTCGCTCTGCTAGGCCGAACAACTAGTCAGTGCGTTCCAGCTCGCCATGGCGCAGTCGGCAATGGCCTGCAGTGTTTCTCTTGAGGCGCCGTCACGGGCCTGAATCGACATGCCGTGCTGCAAAGTGACGTAATAATTGGCGATTGCCGTGCAATCGCTGGAAGCGGGCAACTCGCCTTCCTCTACAGCACGCCTCAGTCGGCGCTCCAGCAGGCAACCGTTGGCCTGCCGGTGCGCCTTCAAGGCATCGCAGACCTGTGAGTTGGCGCCCTGCATCTGCGGGGCGGCAAGCACGATCATGCAGCCCCGTGGCGTCGCACCGCGCGTGAAGGCCTCGGCCGTGGCATGCAGCACATGTTTGATGGCAGCGCGTGCCGTCGGCGCTGTTTCGACCTGCTCCCAGATGCCGCTACCCTCCGTGCGTACGTAGAGCTTTACCGCTTCCTGGAAGAGTGTCTCCTTACCGCCGAAGGTAGCGTAGAGGCTGGGAGCGTTAATGCCCATGGCTCGGGTCAGGTCGGCAAGCGAGGCGTTGTCGTAGCCCTGGGACCAGAACACCTCCATGGCACTGCGCAGGGCTTCTTCCCTATCGAAGCCGCGGGGCCTACCGCGTTGGGGCATGTCTTGCTCCTTTTTGTATCGATAACTACAAAATATCTTGACAGCGACTCGCATGTCTAGCCATTTTGTTTATGTAATGACCACTACATAAATCAAGAGAACGGAGGCAAGGCATGCAGCGAATGAATGGCAAAGTCGCGTTGATCACCGGTGGCAGCCGCGGTATCGGTGCCGCCATTGCCCGGCGGCTGGCGGCGGAAGGGGCAAGTGTGGCGGTGACCTACGTCAGCGGCGAAGCCCAGGCGCAGACAGTGGTGGACGAGATCGTCTCGGCGGGTGGCCGTGCTATGGCGATTCGCGCCGACAACCTTGACGACGCAGCGCTCAAGGCGGCCGTCGAGCGCACGGTGGCCAAGTTAGGTGGGCTGGATATTCTGGTCAACAATGCGGGTATCTTCCCGACCGGGTCTATCGAAGAGGTTACTTTGAAAGAGCTGGATCGTACGATCGCGATCAACCTGCGGGCGCCCGTCGTGGCTGCCATGGCGGCGGTGGGGCATATGCCAGAGGGCGGGCGCATCATCACCATCGGCAGCAACCTCGCCGTTCGGGTGCCCTGGCCCGGCATCAGCCTGTACGCCATGAGCAAGGCGGGCCTTGTGGGGCTGACCAAGGGGCTGGCGCGGGACCTCGGGCCGCGCGGTATCAACGTCAATATCGTGCATCCGGGTTCCACCGATACCGACATGAACCCCGCCGATGGAGAGCTCTCCGATCTCCAGCGCAGCTTGATGGCCATACCTCGCTACAACGAGGCCGACGACGTGGCCGGCCTGGTGGCCTGGCTGGCGGGGCCGGAAGGACGTTCGGTGACCGGTGCAGAATTCACCATCGACGGCGGTGCCAATATCTAGCCAAGCGCGCGAAGCAGTCTGCTTATTGCAAGACCAGCTCGACTCGACGGTTTTGCGCGCGGCCGGCGTCACCGGCATTGCTGGCTATCGGGGCGAGCGATGCCACTCCTCGGGCATCCAGCCGGGCGGCGTCGATGCCGTCGAGAGCGCTCAGGGCTTCGACGACGGCATTGGCGCGCCGTTGTGAGAGTTCGAGGTTGTAGTCGAGGCTGCCCTGGTTGTCGGTGTGGCCAACGATATAGACGGCCAGTTCCGGTGCGCTGCGCAGCAGCTCGGCCATCTGTTCGAGGGCTTCGGCCGATTCCGCCTCGATGGTGGCGCTGTCGGCGGCGAAGAAGATGCCATCGACGATCACGCTACCATCGGTATCGAGGGCAGCCTGTAGGGCGCTGGCATCCTTGACGCTGACCTGGCCGAGCTGCAGCGGCTCGCTCTCGACCACGATCTGCCGCACCAGTGTCCTGTTATTGGCACGGTCTTCCATAAAATAGAGGAAGACGTGGGCCGTACCTTGCGCGTCGGCACGCTTGGCCAGCAGCGCGCGGAAGCTCTCATTGAATGCGGCTCTATCGAAGCCCCGTGGGAAGACTACACCCAAGTTGAGTACGTAGCGGCTGAACCCGAATCCGCACTGGTCGGAGCCGGCACAGCTGAAGAGGACGTCGAAATTTCCTTCGGCCAGGGTGGCTTCATAATTTCGGGCGACTTCGAGGGCGCTATGCGCGACGGGTAGTCGGTAGCCGATACGGGTCACGCGGCCTTGGAGCTCGAGTTGGTTGTCGACTGCTCTGGCATTCGCGATCGGGCCACTGGGCAGCGTCGCGACATCGTAGTTGGAGGCCTGGTAGGCGCTGATGGTGGCATCACCGAATCGGCCGAGTAGTGGATGGTCGGCGGAGCCTTCGATATCGGCAATGGCGGGCGTCGAGCAGGCAAGCAGCAGTGCGGCGAGATGAGTCAGTCGCTTCAGTTCCATCTGATGTTTCCTGATTGTCGTTATTGTTGCTTGCATATTTAAGATGCTTTTTTATCGCCGTATCGACCGCCGATGTCCAGTGCTTGATCCCATTCGGTACCAGTTACAGGCCACGCTGCGCGTGGCCTGTTGGCTATCAGGCGTCGACCAGGTCCTCCTCGAGATTCTTCGCCCATGCCATGACCAATGCGTCGATCTCCTGCTCGGCCTGGGCCAGCGAGGCCTTCAGACGTTCGTCGCCGAACTCGTCGTACTCCACCGCGATACCGTGCACGTTCTCGAAGCCCAGGTAGCCGAATACGGTGCGGATGTGCGGCTCGACGTGGTTGGTATGGGCCATACGCTCGCCTGGCGCGTAGCCGTAGTCGCCCCGGGAGCTCAGCACCACCAGCCGCTTGTGCATATCGGTCAACATAGGCCAGTAGGGCAGCCCCTGGCGCGAGCGATCGAAGCCGAAGGTGCGCCCGACCCGCACGATGTTGTCGATATAGGCCTTGAAGCCGGCCGGGACGCCGAAGTTGTACATCGGTACGCCAGCAACGATCAGGTCCGCTTCGAGTAGCTCGTCGACCAGCGCGTCGCTCTCGGCCAGAACGTCGTGCATCCAGGATTCGCGCGTCTCCGGCTTGGTGAAGGCGGCATGGATCCACTCTCCGCTGACCGGATGAGGCGGATGCTGGCCCAGGTCGCGATAGAGAATGCGGTCACCGGGACGGGCCTTTTGCCATTGCTCGACGAAACGAGCGCTAAGACGACGCGAGTGGGAGCCGTGAGGATCGATCCCGGAGCGTCCGGGGCGCGCGCTGGCATCAAGGTGGAGTAGGGTGGTCATGGGTCATCTCCTGTTAACTGCGTTCATCGATAGTGATGTGCAAGTGACAGGATCCATGCCATTACAATGGGCTGACAAACGATCTATTCTTGGAAGATGAATAAACTCAGCTTTCCTATAGTGCCCTCCAGGGTAAGCCTCCAATGAATCGACGCCAGTTGCCACTTTCCCAGCTGCGCGCCTTCGAGGCGGCGGCGCGACATCGCAGTTTCAAGCAGGCCGCCGAGGAGCTGGGCGTGACCCCGGCGGCCATCAGTCAGCAGGTAAGGGAGCTGGAAGCGCTACTTGATGTGGCCCTGTTCGAGCGGCGCGTCCGCCAGGTGGTGCCGACGGCGGCGGCGGAACATCTGTATCCGGTGTTGTGCCACGGCTTCAACGCCTTCGGTGAAGCCCTTGAGGCGCTGCGCGAGCAGACGGCGCCGGCCAGCGTCACGCTCTCCTGCACCCCAGCCTTTGCCAGCCACTGGCTGTTGCCGCGGCTGGCCTACTTCCATGAACGGCACCCAGATATCGACTTGCGCATTCACGCCAGCGAAGTGCCCCTGGATTTATCGCGCGATGCCGCGCTGGCGATTCGCTACGGCATGGGGCCTTACCCGGAGTATGAGGCGGAGGTGCTGGCGGAGGACAGCTTTGCCCTGGTGGCCAGCCCTCAGCTGGGGCTGAGCGGGTATGAGGATCTGCACAGGGTCCGACACATCGTCTTCGACTGGTACTGCGCTACGCTGGGCCTGCCGTCTTGGCAGCACTGGTGCCAAGCGGCGGGTGGCAGCATCGCCGACCTGGGCGCGAGCCTGACCTTCTCCGACGAGAGCCATGCGATCCAGGCCGCCATTGCCGGCCAAGGCGTGGCGCTGCTGAGCCAAACGCTGGTGAGAGATGAACTTGAACGTGGCGTGCTGCAGGTCCCCTTCGGACCAAGGCTTCCTGGGCTGCGTTATCAACTGATTCGGCACAGCCGCTTCGCTGGCCATGTTGCCCTTGAGCGGGTGGCCGAGTGGCTGCGAGGGGCTTTTGCAGAAGCGCCGAATAAGGGGACGGAGTGGTGAGAGTGCTCGAGCTCTGGCTGGCCTTCGTGGCCGCTTCTGTCCACGCCGCGTGCCCAGCGCGGCTTCAATCTACCGGGTGGTTCGCTGCTTTCGGGCGCGGGGGGTGTGGGCGCTGCTGGCCAGGCGCCCGATCTGAGCAGTCGCCGGAGCCGAATGCTGTGCAGCGCCACGTCTCTTGGACAGCGTCCGAGAACTGTCTGCTAGGGTGCAATTCGGCGTACGCCTTCGGCCAGTTCGCGCACTAGGCCATGAACCGCCTCGACGGCGCCGCGCCGGGGCTCGGCGCTTTCAATGCGCTCTACCAGGGCCGAGCCGACGACCACGGCGTCGCTGAACCGACCAATCGCTGCTGCCTGTTCGGCACTGCGAATGCCGAAACCGACCGCTATCGGCAGGTGGCTATGCTCGCGCAGATGGCCCACCATGCGCTCGACATCGTGAAGTGCCGGGGCGAGGCCACCGGTAATGCCATTCACCGAGACGCAATACAGGAAGCCTGAGGCATTCTCCAGCACCCGGGGGAGCCGTTGGCTGTCGGTGGTCGGCGTGGCGAGGCGGATGAAGGCAATGCCGTGCTCCCTGGCTGGCAGGCATAGCTCGGCGTCATGCTCGGGTGGCAGGTCGATCACGATCAAGCCGTCGACACCGGCGTGGGCGGCATCTTCCAGGAATTGCGCCACGCCGTAGCGGTAGATGGGATTGTAGTAGCCCATCAGCACCAGCGGCGTTTGCGTATCCTGCTGGCGGAAGGCATGCACCATCTCGAGCGTCCCGGCCATGTTCTGTCCACTCTCGAGGGCGCGCTGTGCGGCCTTCTGGATCACCGGGCCGTCGGCCATGGGATCGCTGAATGGCATGCCGAGCTCGATCACATCGGCGCCAGCCGCCGGCAGTCCCTTGAGGATATCAAGCGAGGTCTCGACGTCGGGATCGCCGGCGGTGATGTAGGTCACCAGCGCTGGCCTTTGCGCCGCCTTGAGCGCGGTGAAACATTTGTCGAGGCGAGTGGCGTCGTGCATGGGTGTTTCCTTGGCAGCGTTCATTGGTAGTCCTCACCGAGGTGATGGGCGACGCTCATCATGTCCTTGTCGCCACGTCCGCTCAGGTTGACCACCATGAGGTGGTCGCGGGGTAGTGTCGGCGCGCGCTTGGCGACCTCGGCCAGGGCATGGGCCGACTCCAGCGCCGGGATGATGCCCTCCAGGCGGCAGCAGCTCTGGAACGCCTCGAGGGCTTCGTTATCGGTGATCGAGACGTAGTCGATTCGCCCCTGTTCGTGCAGCCAGGCGTGCTCTGGACCGATGCCCGGATAATCGAGCCCGGCAGATATCGAGTGGGCATCGACGATCTGCCCATCTCCATCCTGCAGCAGGTAGGTGCGATTGCCGTGCAGTACACCGGGCACACCGCCGGTGAGGCTTGCTGCGTGCATGCCGGTCTCGACGCCCTTGCCGCCGGCCTCTACGCCGATCATTGCGACCGTCGCGTCGTCAAGGAAGGGGTGGAACAAGCCCAAGGCGTTCGAGCCGCCGCCGATGCAGGCGACGAGAGAGTCGGGCAGACGCCCCTCCTGTTCGAGGAGCTGCGCGCGAGTTTCGCGTCCGATCACCGCCTGGAAGTCGCGCACCATGGCGGGATAGGGGTGCGGCCCCGCCACGGTGCCGATGATGTAGAAGGTGTCGTCGATGTTGGTCACCCAGTCGCGCAGGGCCTCGTTCATCGCGTCCTTGAGCGTGCCGGTACCCGTTGTGACCGGGACGACATCGGCGCCGAGCAGCTTCATGCGGAACACGTTGGGTTGCTGGCGCTCGATATCCGTGGTGCCCATGTAGACGATACATGGCATGCCGAAGCGTGCCGCCACGGTGGCCGTGGCAACGCCGTGCATGCCGGCGCCCGTCTCGGCGATGATGCGTGTCTTGCCCATGCGCTTGGCCAGCAGGATCTGGCCGATGCAGTTGTTGATCTTGTGCGCGCCGGTATGGTTGAGCTCCTCGCGTTTGAAGTAGATCTTTGCTCCGCCGAAGTGCTCGGTCAGGCGCTCGGCGAAGTAGAGAGGACTGGGCCGTCCGACGTAGTCGCGCTGGAAGTAGGCGAGTCGGGACTGGAACTCGCGGTCGCTCTGGGCCGCGTCGTATTCGGCCTGAAGCTCGGCAATCAGTGGCATCAACGTCTCGGGGACGAAGCGACCGCCGAAGCGGCCGAACATGCCATTGGCATCAGGCTGCATCGAGTCGTCGGTCATGGGGCACCTCGCAGGGATCGTGGGAAGTCATGCAGCGAAGCTAACGCAGACAGGCGGGGTGAAAAATCGATAAGATGGCTGCTTTATGTGAGCCTGAGTCACAGATCGATGCTAAACACCATGCCCTCCCTCAGCGCCTTGCGCGCTTTCGAGGCCACCGCGCGCTTGGGCAGCGTCACGGCTGCAGCCAATGAACTTAGCGTGACCCACGGTGCGGTCAGCCGACAGCTGCGTAGCCTCGAGGAACATTTCGGCGTGGCACTGTTCGCCAAGGCAGGCCGAGGCCTGGAACTCACGAGTCACGGGGAGCGGCTACAGCGCAGCGTAGGCGAGGCCTTTGCCCGCTTGCGCGATGGCTGTGCCCAGTTGAAGCGCGATGTCGAGGCGGCACCGTTCATCCTGGCCTGTCCGGGCACTCTCCTGGCACGCTGGCTTATCCCGCGGCTCGATCACCTGCATCGTGAGTTGCCAGAACTCAAGCTGCATGTCGTCTCCAGTGCGGGCGACGCTACCCCTGGAAGGGACGAGGTAAGCGCGACGCTGACCTTTTCTGAACCGCCGTGGCCGGCGGGCGTGGAGGTAATCGAGTTGTCGGCAGAGCACATCTGCGCGGTCGCGAGTCCGCAGCTAGCCGCTCGGTTCGATCCGCAGCGGCCGGCAACGCTGTTTGACGCCAAGCTGCTGCATACCGCCTCGCGGCCTCAGGCCTGGCCGCAGTGGGCCCACGCACATGCACTCGACTCGATGCGCCTCGATCGGGCGTTGACCGAAGGGCAGGGCTTCGACCACCTCTACTATCTGATGGAGGCGGCAGTGGCGGGGCTGGGTGTGGCGATAGCGCCCCGACTGCTGGTCGAGGATGACCTGCGGACAGGGCGCCTCGTCGCACCCTGGGGGAGCGTCGAGACACCCGCTCGGCTGTGTCTGTGGCTTGCCCCCAGCGACCATCAAGAGCGCAGTGCTCGCCTGGTCGAATGGCTCAGGCGCGAGCTGAACGATATGCACTTGTCGCGATAAGCGACCTCTCCACTGGGGGCGCCACGGCGAAATACGTCGACAGTGGCACCTTTTCCAGGGCGTTCTATCCTTTCCGGTGACCGGGACGAGGTGTCGATCAAGGAGAGGCCAATGTTTACGTTCGAGATTTGGGTCGCCTATACCGCAGCCTGCATTCTGCTGGTGCTCGCTCCGGGGCCGGATAACCTGCTGGCGGTGGGACGCGGCCTGAGCCAGGGGTGGCGCGCGGCCTGGACCTCGGGGCTGGCCTCCGGTACCGGGATCCTCTTGCATGTCCTGGCGGCGACCTTCGGCCTGACCCTGCTGCTGCAGACCTCGGAGCTGGCCTTCTGGGTGGTCAAGGCGCTCGGTGCCGGCTACCTGATCTGGCTCGGCATTCGGGTACTGAGGGCGCGTAACCTGATCCACTTCGCTCCCGCCCGGCGCCAGCCGCTGTCGCGTATCTTCGCCATCGGTTTTCTCTCTGCGGCCCTCAACCCCAAGCCGGGGCTCTTCGTGCTGGCCTTCATTCCGCAGTTCGTCGATCCGACGGCGGGTTCCGTCACGGCGCAGATGCTGGTCTACGGTGTCTGGTTCGCCGCCCTGACCGCGGTGGGCTTCTCGCTGATGGGGGTATTTGCGGCGCGACTGTCCGCCTGGCTGCAGGCGCGACCGCGGGTGGTCGCCGGCCTCAACGTCGGTGCCGGCCTGACCTTCGTAGTCACGGGGCTGTCGGTGGCGGCCATGAAGCAACGCTGACGCCAGCTGGCGATGTCGAAAGACGCCGACCTGTGACGATAGAGGGGTGATCAGGGCGCGTCGCCCTGCCAGGCAACCGGGAGAACCGTCATGCAATATATGCTGATGTGCTGTATCGATGAAGCGCTATGGGAAGGGCTGCCGGAAGCGTCCCGCGATGCGGTGATGCACGACTACCAGGCGCTGATCCAGGAGATGGTCACCAGCGGCGCCTACCGCGGCGGGGCTCGGCTGCAGTCGGTAGAGAGCGCCACCACGCTGCGCGAGCAGAATGGCCAGGTGGTGACGCATGATGGGCCCTTTGCCGAGGCGCGCGAGCAGTTGGGCGGTTTCCATGTGGTGGAGTGTCGCGACCTCGACGAGGCACTGGCGCTGGCCCGGCGCATTCCGCCACTGCGCGTCGGGGGCTCGGTCGAAGTGCGGCCGGTGGACCCCGCCTACCGCCTGTAGGCGATGAATCTCGACGCACTCTATCGTGAGGCTCATGGCCGCCTGCTGGCCGGCCTGATTCGCCGATTCAACGACTTCGCCCTGGCCGAGGATGCCCTGCAGGCGGCCTTCGAGGCCGCCATGCGCCAGTGGCCGGAGCAGGGTACGCCGCCCAGTCCGCTGGCGTGGCTGGCCGCCACCGCCCGACACAAGGCGCTCGACCAGCTGCGCCATCGCCAGATGCTCGAGCGCAAGCAGGGCGAGCTGGTCGTGCATCTCGAGCAGACCCTGGGGGAGCCGCCGGCGCCGGATGACGATGATGTGCCGCTGGACAGCCTGCGGCTGATGTTTACCTGCTGCCACCCGGCGCTTGGGCGCCCCGCCCAGGTTGCCTTGACCCTGCGTACCCTGGGCGGCCTGACCACCGAGGAGATCGCCCGGGCGTTCATGCTGCCGGTACCGACCCTGGCCCAGCGGTTGGTGCGCGCCCAGGCCAAGATTCGCGATGCCGGCATCCCCTTCGAGGTGCCGGATGACGACGCCCTCAACGATCGCCTCGACGCGGTGCTGGCGGTGATCTACCTGATCTTCAGCGAAGGGTATGCGGCCAGCGGCGGCGAGCGCCTGGTACGCGAGGAGCTGTGCCACGAAGCCATCCGCCTGGGCCGACTGCTGGTTGGCCTGCTGCCCGCCGAGCCCGAGGCGCGGGGCTTGCTGGCCTTGATGCTGTTTCACGATGCGCGCCGTGAGACGCGTCTCGATGAGAATGGCGATATCGTGCTGCTGGAGGATCAGGCACGTTCGCGCTGGGATCGCGAGGCGATCGAAGAGGGCCGCGCCCAGCTCGACTCGGCGTTTCGGCAAGGTCCGCTCGGGGCTTATTGCGTGCAGGCCGCGATTGCCGGACTGCACGTCGAGGCGCCAAGTGCCGCCGACACCGACTGGCGACGCATTGCAGCGCTCTACAGTCTGCTCTACGCCATGCAGCCGACGCCGGTGGTGGCGCTGAACCGTGCCGTGGCGATCGCCATGGCCGACGGGTTGGAAACCGGCCTGGCGCTGCTCGATGAGATTCACCTGCCGGGCTACCATCTGCTGCCGGCGGTACGCGCCGACCTGCTGCGGCGCCTGATGCGCCATGACGAGGCCGCCGTGGCCTATCGCGAGGCGCTGGCGCTATCGACCCAGGCCGCCGAGCGGCGCTTCCTCGAACGCCGCCTGGCCGAGGTGCAGTCAGCCCTCGGCTGACTCGGCTAGGGCGTCGAGCCAGGCGTTGATGCGCGAATCGCTGAAGAACGCCACCAGCCGCTCGGCGGTGATCTCGCCGATGCCTGCCCCGGCGCGCCAGTCGGCCGCGGAGCGCTGACGCAGTTCGGCCAGGGTGACATCGCCATTGGCGTCTTGAAGTGCCGCGGGCGCTACCCTGGGCATCCCCAGGGCTGCCAGCCAACGTGGTAGCGACTGCTCGGCGCTGTCGGCAAACAGGGCGTGCCACTGCGCGGCGCGCACCTCGCCGACGCCGTGGGCCTGGCGCAGCTGCGCGGGACTGAGGTCGCGCCAGTCGAGCAGATCCTTGAGTAGTCCCGCGTCGATCAGGCGCTGCCAGCTGCCTTCGCCGAGGCCGGCCATGTCCAGGCCGTCCGGCCCGGAGAGCCACGTCAGCCGGGCCAGAAACTGGCTCTCACAGCCGGGCGTCAGACGCAGGCAGCTGAGGTGGTGATATGTCTCGGCGTCAGGGACCTCCAGCGGCGGGCGCGGCTGGCGGTGGGTTAGTACGGCCTCGAATTGAGGGATGGTCAGTCCGGCGAGCCGAATCGTGACGTGGTCGCCGGGTCGGATGTCGTACTGCTGCCACTGGCGCAGTGAACCAAGGCTGACGCGGCGTATCGTGCGGTCGTCGAGGGCGGTGGGGTAGAGCTGCAGCACCGGAGTGATCTGCCCGGTGCGGCCGACCCGGAACTCGACGCCGCGGACCTCGGCCAGCGCCTGCTGAGCGGGGTGTTTCCAGGCCGCCGCCCAGGCCGGCGGTGCCGGCTGCCAGGTGTGCGGGGCGGGCCGCTGGCTCTGCCGCACCACTACGCCGTCGGTGGCGAAGGGCAGGGCGCCGCGATACCAGCGCTGGCGCCAGGCGGCCACCTCATCGGCCTGCGTCACGGCCTGGGTCATCGCCACGCTATCGCTGAAGCCCCAGGCGGCAAGCCGCTCGAGGCGCTGCTGCATGTCGGCTGGGCCATCCGGCCAATCCCAGACGAATAGCCCCACCCGAGCGGCAGCCTCATGCTGCCAGGCGTGGCGCGCCATCAGGCCGATGATGGCGCTGCGCGCCCCGGCACTGCCGTGTTCGGCCTGAACGTGCTGCTCGAGGCGCTGATAGAGCTCGCCCTGCAGTACCACCCTGGGGGGATAGGGGGCCGCCAAGCGTTGCGCAACGTGGGGCGCCCGGCGTAGATGCGCCAGCCAGTCGCTGCCGCGCTCGCCGTCGCCACGGCTGATCGCCTGCACCAGCTGACCATCGTCATAGACCAGCGTCACGGCCACGCCGTCGACCTTGGGCTGCACCCACAGTGAGTGTGCCCGGCGGCGCTGCATCCAGCGCGCCACGGCGTCGCGGTCGTCGAGCTTGGCCAGGCCGGTCTGGGCCACCGGGTGCTCGAGCGGCCCGTCGGGTTCATGCGCCGTGACGACGGATGACTCGCCGCTGCAGGCCTGCCAGCGTGCCAGCCGCTGGCGCGTCTGGTCGTAGAGGCTATCGTCGACCAGCCGCTCGCCGCGCGCGTAGTAGGCCGCGTCCCACTCGGCCAGCCGCGCCTCCAGCTGGGCGCGGCTGGCCTCGTCGATGGGCCGGCATTCGTCGGCCAGCAGCGGCCAGGCGAGGCTGCTCAGGAGGGCGAAGATAAGGAGCCGCGCGCGGCGGCGCAGTGGTCGCCCCGCGGTGAGGGTCGAGTCGGTGAGCATGCTGACATCCCTGTCGCTGCCGTGCGTGGCGCGGCGTTGATATCAGCATAGTCGAATACACAAACGCCTGCCCCGCCAGGGTGGCGGGGCAGGCGGGCAGTGCGTGGTGCGAGTTAGCGGCGTTCGGACAGCAGGGTGTAGTCGAGCAGTACCTCGGCGCTTTCCAGCAGCTTGGCGCGCTCGGCGGGCTCGCTCTCCTCCTGATCCTCGCCGCGGGCGTCGACCCAGTCGTCGAGCAGGTCGAGGCCTAGCGCGCGACGGCGGTCATTCTCGAGGCCCAGTTGGCGGCTCTCCAGCTCTTCCATCTCACGCTGGCGCTGCTCGCGGTTGAGGCTGACGCTGGTCTGCTCTTCGCGCAGCTCGCGGGCCAGCTCGGCCTGGGACTCGAGGTAGATGAAGTTGGGATGACTCTCCACGCGCTCGCGGTGCTGTGCGCTCAACTCTTCGAGATAGCGCCACGGTTCGCCGTAGTTGCGGTACTGCACGGCGCGCACGGTGTCCCACTCCAAGGCGTTGTCGAGGGCGCTCTCGCCGATGATCTCGGGGTCGAGCAGGCTGGGGAACACGATGTCCGGCTCCACGCCGCGATGCTGAGTACTCTCGCCGGAGATGCGATAGAACTTGGCGCGGGTCAGCTTGACCTGGCCGTGGCTGAGGTCGTCGATAGTCTGAACGGTGCCCTTGCCGAAGGTGCGGTTGCCGAGCACCAGGCCGCGGCCGTAGTCCTGGATGGCGCCGGCGAAGATTTCCGACGCCGAGGCCGACAGGCGGTTGACCAGCACACCCAGCGGCCCCTCGTAGAGGCTGCCACTTTCGGTGTCGCCGTAGAGGCTGATCCGGCCGCGGGCGTCGCGTACCTGAACGGTGGGGCCGCGGTCGATGAACAGGCCGATCAGCGAGTTGGCCTCCTGCAGTGCGCCGCCGCCGTTGTTGCGCAGGTCGAGGACGATGCCATCGACGCCCTGCTCCTTGAGCGATTCAACCTCGCGGGCCACGTCACGGGTGGTGCTGCGATACTCGTCCTCGCCGGCCTGCCAGGCATCGAAGTCGACGTAGAAGGTCGGGATCTTGATCACCCCGACCCGGTGGTCGCGGCCGTCACGGCGGATTTCGACCACTTCGCTGCTGGCTGCCTGGTCCTCCAGGTTGACGGTATCGCGGGTGATCTCCACCACCCGTGAGCGGGTCATGTCGACGGCCTGGGCGGGCACTACGTCGAGACGCACCACCGAGCCCTTGGGGCCGCGGATCAGGTCGACCACTTCATCGAGGCGCATGCCGATGACGTTGACCATCTCCTCTTCGTCATCCTGGCCCACGGCGATTATGCGATCGGCCGGTTCCAGCACGCCGGCGCGCTCGGCGGGGCCGCCGGGCACCAGGCTCGAGACCTTGACGTACTCGCCTTCGCTCTGCAGCAGCGCACCGATGCCTTCCAGCGACAGCCGCATCTGGATGTCGAAGGACTCACCCTGGCGCGGCGACATGTATTCGGTGTGCGGGTCGATGGTGCTGGTCATGGCGGCCATGAACAGCCCGAAGATGTCTTCGCTGTTGGTCTGACGCACCCGGGAGAGCTGGCCCTCGTAGCGCTGGCGCAGGTTGTCGATGACCTGTTCGTCGTCGAGGTCGTTGAGGATCTGGCTGAGGGCGGCATTCTTGAGCCGCTTGTGCCATAGCTCGTCGAGCTCTGCCTGGCTCTCTGCCCAGGGCGCCTCGTCGCGGTCGAGCTCGAGACGGTCATCGTCGTCGTAGGTGTAGTTCAAGCCCTCGTCGAGGCGATCGAGAATCCAGTTGAGCCGCGACTCCAGGCGCTGCTGATAGCGGCTGTGCAGGGCGAAGACCGGTTCCAGGTCGCCATCGTAGAGCACGTCGTCGAGACGACGTTCGAGGTCGCGAAATTCATCGACATCGGCCTGGGTGAGATAGGCCCGTTGCCCGTCGAGCACGTCCAGATAGCGCTGGAAGGCCTCCCGCGACCAGGCCTTGCCGAGGCTCACATCGGCATAGTGGCCATAGCGTAGCGATTCGGCGACCTCGGTGGCAGCCTGACGTTGAGCGTCGGAGGGTTCGGGTTGGGCATGGATCGCGGTGCTTAGCGTCAGCACCAGCACAAGGGCACTCAATTGCCGAATGGCTGCAATCAGGCTCATCAATGAAGCACTCCCGGTTTCATGTACACTTCTTCCCTAGACCAGCGTCCGGCACCTGAGTTGCCATGGCCGAGCCGGCATTGTATCAGCCTGCGTCGCCGGACACAGACTCTTAGATGAGGATGATCATGCCCCACGACGCTACATTGGAACGATTGCTGTCCTTTCTGCAAGCATCTCCGACGCCTTGGCACGCCACAGCCAATATGGTGCGGCGTCTGGAACGTGCCGGCTACCGTCGCCTGGAGGAGACGCAGGCTTGGCAGCTCAGCCCCGGAGAGCGGGTCTATGTGACCCGCAACGACTCCTCGATCATCGCCCTGCAGCTGCCTAGCGAACCGCTCAGCGCGCTGCGCATGATTGGCGCCCATACCGACAGCCCGGGGTTGCGTCTCAAGCCCAATGCGACGCTGCACCAGCAAGGCTGGCTGCAGCTCGGGGTGGAAGTCTACGGCGGGGCGCTGCTTGCGCCGTGGTTCGACCGCGACCTGGGGCTCGCCGGCCGCGTTCATGTGCGCCGTGAGGATGGGCGCCTGCAGGGCATGCTGCTCAACGTCGAGCGACCGGTGGCGATCGTCCCCAGCCTGGCGATTCACCTCGACCGCGAGGCCAACAACGGCCGTGCCATCAATCCCCAGACCCAGATGGCACCGGTGCTGCTGCAGGGCGGCGGGGAACAGGGGCTGGAGGCGCTGCTGGGGCGCTGGCTCTACGAGCAGCACGGCCTGGAGAAAGCCGAGGTGCTGGACTTCGAACTGGCGCTCTACGATACCCAGCCGCCGGCGCGGGTCGGGGTCAACGGTGAGCTGATCGCCAGTGCCCGCCTCGATAACCTGCTGTCGTGTTTCATCGGGCTCGAGGCGCTGCTCGACGCGGATGGCCAGCAGGGCGCGGTGCTGGTAGCCAACGACCATGAAGAAGTGGGCAGTGCCAGCGCCTGCGGTGCCCAGGGTCCGTTCCTGGCCGACGTGCTGCGCCGGGTCTGCGAACAGCTCGGCACGCCGGGAGAAGAGCCGTTCGTCCGGCTGATTCAAGCGTCAAGGATGATCTCCTGCGACAACGCCCACGCGCTGCATCCCAACTTCGCCGACAAGCACGATGCCGCCCACGGGCCGGCGATCAACGGCGGGCCGGTGATCAAGGTCAACGCCAACCAGCGCTATGCCACCAACAGCGCCACCGCGGCCATGTTCCGCGACCTGTGCCGCGAGGCCGGGGTGCCGGTGCAGACCTTCGTGACCCGCGCCGACATGGGCTGCGGTAGTACCATCGGCCCGATCACCGCCACCGAGCTCGGCGTGCCGACGCTGGATGTGGGCGTTGCCCAGTGGGGGATGCACTCGATCCGCGAGACGGCCGGCAGCCGCGATGTCGCACACATGATTCGTGCCCTCAAGGCCTTCCTCAATCGCCCCACGCTGAGCTGAGCTGGCGCTGGCCGCTCAGGCCAGCGCAGATCTTAGCTGGATGCCGAGCTGCTGTTCCTGAACGCAAAAAACCCGCTGCCGGAGCAGCGGGGTAATCGATTCGTGGTGGCTACGCCCTGATTCGAACAGGGGACCCCATCATTATGAGTGATGTGCTCTAACCAGCTGAGCTACGTAGCCAACGGGGGCGAATTATATGGATAAGATCATGATCCGTCAATACTTTTAGGCTTAGACATTGAAGCGGAAGTGGATCACGTCGCCATCCTTGACCACGTACTCCTTGCCCTCCAGGCGCCACTTGCCAGCATCCTTGGCGCCCTGTTCGCCGCCCAGCTCGACGTAGTCGTCGTAGCCGATCACTTCGGCGCGAATAAAGCCCTTCTGGAAGTCGGTATGGATTACGCCTGCGGCCTCGGGGGCGGTGGCGCCGACCTTGACCGTCCAGGCGCGCACTTCCTTGACCCCGGCGGTGAAGTAGGTCTGCAGGTCGAGTAGCGCATAGCCGGCGCGGATCACGCGATCGAGCCCCGGCTCCTGCATGCCCATCTCGTCGAGGAACATGGCGCGCTCCTCGTCATCCAGCTCGGCGATCTCGGCCTCGATCTGGTTGCATACCGGCACCACTACGGCGTTTTCTTCAGCGGCGATCTCGCGTACCACGTCGAGGTAGGGATTATCGTCGAAGCCGTCTTCGTTGACGTTGGCGATGTACATGGTTGGCTTGAGGGTCAAAAAGCCGAAACTCTTGAGCTGCTTCTTTTCGTCGTCATCGAGGCCGACGCTTCTCAGCGGCAGGCCTTCGGCAAGGTGCGGCTGGATGCGGTCGAGGATAGCCTTGGTGGCGATGGCGTCCTTGTCGCCGCCCTTGGCGATTTTGGTCAGGCGCTGAATGGCGCGCTCGACGGTGTCCAGGTCGGCCAGCGCCAGTTCGAGGTTGATGGTCTCGATATCGGCGCGCGGGTCGACTTCGTTGGCGACATGGATGACGTTGTCGTTGTCGAAGCAGCGCACCACGTGGGCGATCGCCTGGGTCTCGCGAATATTGGCCAGGAACTTGTTGCCCAGCCCCTCGCCCTTGGAGGCACCGGCCACCAGGCCGGCGATATCGACGAACTCCATGGTGGTGGGCAGCACCTTCTGCGGTTTGACGATCGCCGCCAGCTTGTCGAGGCGCGGGTCGGGCATCGGCACGATGCCGACGTTGGGCTCGATGGTGCAGAACGGAAAGTTCTCGGCGTCGATGCCGGACTTGGTCAGTGCATTGAAGAGCGTAGACTTGCCGACGTTGGGCAGGCCGACGATACCGCAGTTGAAACCCATAGTCTGTTCCTGAGAATTCTGTGTCGAGAGGCGGGAAAAGTTGGCGACATTGTACGGGATGGGGCATGGGCGGGCCATAAGCTGGAAGAGCGGCGCCGCACGCTCTTCCTTCTTCCCTCTTACGTCTTCCTTCTAGGCGCTTGGCGCCGTAAAACTGTGCAGCCGATTCATGGCCCGGGCCCAGTCGCCGCTGATGGCATCGGGCAGGGTGGCCTCGACTTCGCCGAGGGCGGCGTCGATGGCGCTGCGCTCGGCCTTGCTGGGACGCCCCAGCACGTAGTTGACCACCTGGCCGGCCTCGCCGGGGTGGCCGATGCCGATGCGCAGGCGGTGGAACGACTTGTCGTTGCCCAGTGCGCTGACGATGTCGCGCAGGCCGTTATGGCCACCGTGGCCGCCGCCGCTCTTGTAGCGCGCGGTGCCGGGGGCGATGTCGAGCTCGTCGTGGGCCACCAGTAGTTCGTCCGGGGCGATCTTGAAGTACTGGCACAGCGCGGCCACGGCACCGCCGCTGCGGTTCATGTAGGTCTGCGGGTTGAGCAGGTGCAACTCGTGGCCGGCGAGTACGATCTTGGCATAGTGGCCGAGGAACTTGCGCTCGGCACGCAGGGGCGTGTGGTGGTCCTTGGCGAGGGCCTCGACCAGCCAGGCGCCGGCGTTGTGGCGCGTCTCCGTGTACTTGTCGCCCGGATTGCCGAGCCCGATGAGCGCCTTGACCTGAGGCATGTCGCGAATCCTCCTTGAGAGTGCAGGCAAAAAAAATCAAGCGCCGAAGCGCTTGATCGTACCTCAGAGGGGCACTCCTGCGTATAAAGTACCGCGTGCAAGAGTGCCCCGGACGCGGCCCGATTACTCGGACTTGTCCTCGTCTGCGGCACCGTCGCTCTTGCTCTCGGGCGCTGCAGGTGCTTCCGGCGCGTCATCGTCTTCCTCGACGCGCACCTTGGACTTGGTGACGCTGAGGATGGCGTTGTCGTGATCTTCACCGTGGGTCAGCGCAACGATGGTCACGCCGGCCGGCACTTCCAGATCGGACAAGTGCAGGGTAGTGCCCAGCTCGACATTGGTGATGTCGATCTCCAGGTACTCCGGCAGGTCCTTCGGCAGGCAGCTGATTTCCACTTCGTTGTTGAGCACGTGGAGCTCGCCGTCATGGTCCTTGATCGCCGCGCACTTGTCGTCGCCTACCACGTGCAGCGGCACGTTGAGGGTGATCTCGTGGCTAGCGTCAACGCGCATGAAGTCGGCGTGGGTAACCAGCGGCTTGTAGGGGTGACGCTGAAGATCGCGCACCACGACCTGCTGCGGCTTGCCTGCGACCTCGATGGTGATCAGCGAGGAGAAGAACGCTTCGTCCTCGATCGCCTTGTAGAAGGAGGTCTTGTCCACCGCGATGGACTCAGGTGCGGCTTCACCACCGTAGATGATGGCCGGCACCTGTTGGTTCGCACGACGCAGGCGGCGGCTCGCACCTTTCCCCAGGTCGTTGCGAACGCTGGCAGTAAGAGTGAAATCTGACATTGGGTATAACCTCATGGTTAATCAAGAGAACACCATCGCCCGCGACCAGACGGATGGCGTCCTCGGAGCCCGGCAAGTGCCGGGCACGTATCCGCGCGCTGTGCCGTGACGGCTGTCAGTGGAACATCGCGCTGACGGATTCTTCGTTGCTGACCCGACGGATCGCCTCGGCGATCAGCCCGGCCACCGACAGCTGGCGAATCTTGCCGCTGCGGCGGGCGGTTTCGGACAGCGGGATGGTATCGGCGACGACTACCTCGTCGAGCACCGAGCCCATGATGTTGTCCACCGCCGGGCCCGACAGGATCGGGTGAGTGGCGTAGGCCACCACGCGGCGGGCGCCGTGCTGCTTGAGCGCTTCGCCGGCCTTGCACAGGGTGCCGGCGGTATCGATCATGTCGTCCACCACTACGCAGGTGCGGTCCTGGATTTCGCCGATGATGTGCATCACCTGGGCCTGGTTGGCCTGGGGGCGACGCTTGTCGATGATGGCGAGATCGGCATTCAGCTGCTTGGCGATGGCCCGGGCGCGGACCACGCCGCCGACGTCTGGCGAGACCACCACCAGATCGTCGTAATTCTGGCGCTCGATGTCGTCGAGCAGAATCGGCGAACCGTAGACGTTGTCTACCGGGACGTCGAAGAAGCCCTGAATCTGGTCGGCGTGCAGGTCCATGGTCATGACCCGGTCGACGCCGGCCTTGACCATCATGTCGGCAACCACCTTGGCCGAAATCGGGACTCGGGCGGAGCGCACCCGACGATCCTGGCGTGCGTAGCCGAAGTAGGGCACGACGGCGGTAATCCGCGCCGCCGAGGCGCGCCGCAGGGCATCAACCATCAGGATCAGTTCCATCAGGTTGTCGTTGGTCGGCGCGCAGGTGGACTGCAGGATGAAGACATCCTTGCCGCGCACGTTCTCGTTGATCTCGACCGCTATTTCACCATCGCTGAACTGGCCAACCGTCGCATGGCCGAGGCGGTTATCGAGTCCTTCGGCAATCTTGCGGGCGAGTTCGGGATTGGCGTTCCCGGCGAAAACCATCAGTTTTGACACGCGCAGCCACCTTTTGGGAGTCTTGGGTCTCGTTCAGGGATGCACAGGGCCTGGGAGGATGGGGGGATGGCTGGGGTACCAGGACTCGAACCTGGGAATGCCGATACCAAAAACCGGTGCCTTACCACTTGGCTATACCCCAGTAACCTAACCGCTCACTCCCCACGGCATGCATCTACATGACGCCTTGGCCAACAGAAGGCAGGCGTGGTGTCCGCCTATCCCAGCGCCGCATGAAGGGGAGAAACGTTATGACCGCGGGCCTTGAAGGCCTGCCAGTCATGGCTTATCCGCTGCAAAATGCTATCGGCTTGCGTTTCGCTCGTCAATCTAGCGAAGAGGCAGGCGCCGGTGCCGGTCAGCATGGTCGGTGCCTGGCCTGCCAGCCAGTCGATGGCGCCGGCGACCTCGGGATAAAGCATGCGCACCGTGGTTTCGCAGTCATTGCGCCACGTTGCCGCCCCCTGCAGTGCGCGCGCCATACTAATGGGGGGGGTGTTGCGTGTCAATTGTGGGGCCTGGAACACCGCCGGGGTCGAGACCTCTACGCCGGGGTGAATCACCACGAACCAGGGGGTATCCAACTCGACCGGCGTGAGTCGCTCGCCGATGCCTTCGGCCCAGGCCGCGCGGCCGCGCACGAACACCGGTACGTCGGCGCCCAGGGCAAGGCCCAGGGCGGCCAGGCGCTCTTCGCCGAGATCCAGTCCCCACAGGCGGTCGAGTGCCAGCAGGGTGGTGGCGGCATCCGAGCTGCCGCCGCCTAGGCCACCGCCCAGCGGCAGGCGCTTGTCGAGGTGGATGTCGGCGCCCAGCCCGCAGCCGCTGTCGCGCTGCAATAGCCGCGCGGCGCGGACGATCAGGTTGTCGTGATCGGCCACGCCGGGTAGCCCAGGGCTCAGGTGGATCTCGCCATCCTCGCGACAGCGGAAGTGCAGTTCATCGCCGTGGTCGAGGAACTGGAACAGCGTCTGCAGCTCATGGTAGCCGTCGGCGCGCCGCCCGGTGATGTGCAGCATGCGGTTGAGCTTGGCCGGTGCTGGCAAGACCAGCTCGCGGGGCTCACTCACCGCTCTCCTCCAGCCGCCAGTCGTTGACCACCAGGGTCACACGAATCTCGTCGAAGGTCATGATCAGACGCCGCGGCAGCCACAGTGACTCGACCTCTGTCCAGTCGCGATATTCGATCTCCCAGCCGTCCTGGCGCAGCAGCTCGGGAAAGCCCTGGTCGTCGTGGTCGAGGTCGTGACGGCTATCGGGGTCGGGCAGGCCGCGTACCCAGTGGTCGAGGGCCGAGACCGGCAGTGCCCAGCCGAGCTGCTCTTCCATCAGCGCCTCGGGGCTCTCGGCCTCGAAGCGGCCCTGATTGGTGGTCAGGCTGACCCGGCCGTCGCGGCCTTCGAGAATGCTGCTGCCGGCGCCGAACGGGCCGCTCAGCAGCAGGCGGTAGTAGTGGGGGCGCTGCAGCCAGTCGAGGTTGGCGGTGGTCGAGTCGCCGGGGGCGCGGATGCCGACCCGGCCGGCCAGCCGCCAGCGCTCCAGCGCCTCCACGGCACTGCGCTGCTCGCCCCACTCGCCGCGGTCGGCGAGGGCGTCGGGGTCCGGGGCGCGCGTGGCGCAGCCGGCCATGATCAGCAGCGCGAGGAGCAGCGCCAGTGACGTCACTGTCTTGGTGGGGTTCATAAGGGGCACTCTTCCCTGTGGTCGATCAGGCATTCTTGATGGTGAAAATATCGGCTCGCACCGCTTATGGCTCCGGGGCGAGCTCGGGGCGCCGCTCGAGCAGTTCGTCGACCACCGGCCGCTCCTCGAAGCGCGCGTAGGCCTCACGGATCAGCTCGCGGGCTTCCTCCTCTCGACCCAGCTCCCACAGCACCTCGGCGAGGTGTGCGGCGATCTCCTGGTCAGGCATGCTGGCGTAGGCGCGCTCCAGGTAGGGCAGGGCGCGCTCGTCGTCGCCGAGCCGATGGTAGCCCCAGCCCATGCTGTCGAGGATTGCCGGATTGTCCGGCGCCAGGCGGTAGGCACGCTCGACCAGTGCCATGCCCTCTTCGGTGCGCTCGGTGAGGTCGACCAGCGTATAGCCCAGCGCGTTGAGCGCCATGGCGTGATCCGGGTCATTGTCGATGATGCGCTGCAGGTCGCGCTCCATGGCCGCGAGGTCGCCGGCATTGAAGGCGCGCATGGCGCGCAGATAGAGCAGTTCGTCGCTGTCCGGTGTCTCGTCGAGCTGCTGCTCGAGCAGGGCCTCGGCCTCGGCATCGAGGCCATGCTGAACCAGCAGTTCGACTTCCAGGGCAGCCAGGCTGGCGGCCTGATCCGAGTGGCGCAGGCGCTCGATGCGCAGGAAGGCGCGGGCGTCGGGCAGGCGGTCGGCCTCTATCAGCATGCGTGCCGCGAATAGCCGCGCCTGCAGGAAGTGCTCACCGGATGGTACCTGACGGTAATAAAGCAGGGCGTTGTCGACCTCGCCCTCCTCTTCGGCGATGGCGCCAAGCAGGGTGAAGGCCAGCGCTGGCGTGTCGTCGGCGCTGATCAGCGGTAGCAGCAGGCGCCGCGCTGGCTCCGGGTAGTCTTCGTCGAGATACAGCTGGGCCAGTGCCAGGCGCAGGTCGCCGCTGCCGACATGGCGCTCCAGCAGGGTGTCGGTCTGCGCCTCGGCGGCCTCGACGTTGCCCAGCATCAGCTCGCTCTGGGCCAGCATCAGGATGAAGCGACCGTCGTCCGGCGAGACCTCGAGGCCGCGCCGCGAGGCGTCACGGGCGGCGGCGGCATCCCTGCGGTCGAGGGCCAGGCGGGCGCGGGTCAGCCACAGTTCGGGGAGCTCGGCGTGGCTGTCGTCGAGGCCGTAGAGGCGCTGCTGGGCGCGGGCAGGCTGGCCGCTTGCCGCCTCGAGCAGGGCGGTGGCCAGTACCGCGTCGTGGTGCTGGGTGCGCGAGGTGTCGACGACCTCGAGATGCTCGAGCAGCTTGTCGAGCAGCGGTGCCAGGTTGGCGCCGGCATCGATGGCCTGCTCGACGAAATTGGTCAGTTCGGCGTGGCCGCCGCGCCGCGCCAGCGCCAGGCGCTGGTCGAGTCCGTCCTGCCAGTCGCCGCGCTGCATGGCGAGCCCGGAGAGCAGCCGCGCCGGGGCCTCGGCCTCCGGCGCCAGTTCGCGCCAGCGCCGTGCGGTGGTCTCGAACAGCCCGGGATCGTCGCTGAAGCGCGCGGCGAGGGCGGCGCGCTCGATCAGCGCAACCGATTGATAGCGCTCGGCCATGGCCAGGTAGCCCTGGCTGGCGGTGCGGTAGTCGCCGCGCTGGCCGGCGATCTCGGCGGTCATCAGGGTAGCCAGGCCTTCGGCATCCAGGCCGCGCTCGATGGGCGGCGCCGATGCCAGGGGGTCCTCGCGTTCGGCGAAGGGCGTCACCGCCGTGCTCTGGCAGGCGGCCAGCAGCAGTGCGGCGGAGGCCGTCACGGCGGTGAGTGATGAACGTGCTGGCATGATGATCTCGTTTCCAGAGCCGAGGGCTCAGCATAAACGCCTTGCGAGGCGGCAGCAAAGCCATCTCGGGGAGTGCCCGCGTGGTGGGCTGTGGTAGAATGCGCTGTCTTAATGGACAGGATCCACCGTGACGAGTTCGCCGTTCCCCCTAGCGAAGACGCTGACTGCATGACGCTTCTGGCCCTTGGAATCAACCATAAGACCGCTGCCGTGGAGGTCCGCGAGCAGGTGGCATTCACCCCCTCGCAGCTGGAGGCGGCGCTCGCCGAGCTGCGCGCCTTGCCGGGTGTCGAGGAGGCAGCGGTGCTGTCGACCTGCAACCGCACCGAGCTCTACTGCGTCACCGACAGCCAGGGCGAGGGCCGGATCCTCGACTGGCTGGGGCGTTTCCACGGCCTCGGCGTCGAGGACCTGACGCGCTGCGCCTATCACTACCTCGACCACGACGCCGCGCGCCACCTGATGCGGGTGGCGGTGGGGCTCGACTCGATGGTGCTCGGCGAGCCGCAGATTCTCGGCCAGCTCAAGGACGCCTATCAGGCGGCGCGCCAGCACAGCGGCCTGGGCGGCGAGCTGGAGCGGCTGTTCCAGCACACCTTTGCGGTGGCCAAACAGGTGCGTACCGAAACCGGCATCGGCGAGAACCCGGTGTCGGTGGCCTATGCCGCGGTGAGCATGGCCAGCCATATCTTCGACGACTTCTCCCACTCCCGGGCGCTGCTGATCGGCGCCGGCGAGACCATCGAGTTGGTGGCCCGCCACCTGCACGAGGCCGGCGTGCGTGAACTGGTGGTGGCCAACCGCACCCGCGAGCGCGCCGAGCGGCTGGCCGGCGAGTTCGGTGGCACCGCGATCACCCTCAACGAGATCCCGCATGCCCTGGAGCGCGCCGACATCGTGATCTCCTCGACCGCCGCACCGCTGCCTATTCTCGGCAAGGGCATGGTCGAACGGGCGCTGAAAAAGCGCCGCCATCGGCCAATCTTCATGGTCGACATCGCCGTGCCCCGCGACATAGAGCCGCAGGTCGGCGAGCTGTCGGATATCTTCCTCTATACCGTCGACGACCTCCACGAGGTCATCGAGGAGAATCGCCGCCACCGCCAGGTCGCTGCCGACCAGGCCGAGTCGCTGATCGAGCACGGCGTCGGCAGCTGGCAGCACGAGCGTCGGGTGCGCGGTGCCGGCCAGCTGATTCGCCGCTACCGCGAGCAGGGTGAAGGCATCCGTGCCGAGGCCGAGGCCCAGGCGCTGGCCCAGCTGGCCCGGGGCGAGGACCCCCAGCGGGTGGTCTCGCGGCTGGCCAGCCAGTTGGCCAATCGACTGATGCACGGCCCCACCCTACGCCTGCGCGAGGCCTCCGGCGCCGAGCGTCACGATGTCATCGCCGCCGCCGAGACGCTGCTGATCGACCCCTCGGCGCCGCCCCAGGACGTCTAGCCGACCGAGCCACGGCTCGCTTCGTTTCACCATTACAGGATCGTCAATGAAAGCCACACTGCGCCAGCGACTGGAATCCTTCCATGAACGGTTCGAGGAGCTCTCCGCTCTGTTGGCCGAGCCCGAGGTGATCGGTGACCAGAAGCGCTTTCGCGACTACTCGATGGAGTACGCCGAGCTCGATGATCTGGTCACCACCTGGCGCCAATACCGCAGCGTGGAGGACGACGTCGCGTCCGCCGAGCAGCTGACTGGCGACAGCGATGCCGAGATGCGCGAGCTGGCCGAGCTGGAGATGGCCGACGGCCGCGAGCGTCTCGCCGCGCTGGAGGAGGAGCTCAAGCGCCTGCTGGTGCCCAAGGACCCGGACGACGGTCGCAGCGTGTTTCTCGAAGTACGCGCCGGCACCGGCGGCGATGAAGCCGCCCTGTTCGCCGGCGATCTGTTTCGCATGTACTCGCGCTACGCCGAGAAGCGCGGCTGGCGAGTCGAGGTGGTCAGCGCCAGCCACGGCGAGCAGGGCGGCTACAAGGAGATCATCTCGCGGGTCAAGGGCGACGGCGTCTATGCGCGGCTCAAGTTCGAGTCCGGCGCCCACCGCGTGCAGCGCGTGCCGGCCACCGAGTCCCAGGGGCGCATCCACACCTCGGCCTGTACCGTGGCGGTGATGCCCGAGGCCGATGCGGTGGGCGACATCGACATCAACTCCGGCGACCTGCGCGTCGACACCTTCCGCTCCAGCGGCGCCGGCGGCCAGCACGTCAACACCACCGACTCGGCGATCCGTATCACCCACCTGCCCAGCGGCGTGGTGGTGGAGTGCCAGGAGGAGCGTAGCCAGCACAAGAACCGCGCCAAGGCGATGTCGCTGCTGGCCGCGCGGCTCAAGCAGAGCGCGGTGGACAGCCAGCGCCAGCAGCAGGCCGACGCGCGGCGCAGCCTGGTGGGCTCCGGCGACCGCAGCGAGCGCATCCGCACCTACAACTTCCCCCAGGGACGGATCACCGATCATCGCATCAACCTGACCCTCTACAAGCTCAACGACGTGATCACCGGCGAGCAGCTCGACGAGGTCATCGAGCCGCTGATCCACGAGTATCAGGCCGAGCAGTTGGCCGCCCTGCAGGAGGCATGATGCGCCTCGACCGGCTGATGGCACGGGCCGCCGAGCGGCTGGCAGGCAGCGGCTCGCCGAGCCCGCGGCTCGACGCCGAAGTGCTGCTATGCCACGTGCTCGAGCGCGATCGCACCTGGCTGTACACCTGGGGCGACCGCGACATCGAGGCCTGGCCAAGAGCGCGCTTCGAGGCGCTGGTGGCGCTGCGCGACAGCGGCTGGCCGGTGGCCTATCTGACCGGCGAGCGCGAATTCTGGGGGCTGGTATTGGCCACCTCGCCGGCGACCCTGATCCCGCGGCCGGACACCGAGCGGCTGGTAGAGGCGGCGTTGGACAGGGCCACGGCAGACAGCGGGTCGCTGCTCGACCTGGGCACCGGCAGCGGTGCCATCGCCCTGGCCTTTGCCAGCGAGCGGCCCGGCTGGCAGGTGCTTGGCGTCGATCATGCACCAGGCGCCGTGGCGCTGGCTCGTAGCAACGCCGAGCGCCTGGCGATCAGCAACGCGCGATTTTGCGAGAGCGACTGGTTTGCGGCGCTGGATGGCCAGCGCTTCGCGCTGATCGTCGCCAATCCGCCCTATCTTGCGCCAGACGATCCGCACCTGGGGCAGGGCGACGTGCGCTTCGAGCCGCACTCGGCGCTGGTCGCTGCGGCAGCCGGCATGGCCGACCTGCAGTGGTTGATCGGTGCGGCCCGCGGCTATCTGCTACCCGGCGGCTGGCTGCTGCTCGAACACGGCATGGACCAGGGCCCTGAAGTGCGTGCGGCGCTGCATGAGGCGGGCTATTGCCAGGTGGCGACTCTCGATGATCTCGGCGGACGTGAGCGGGTCAGCCTGGGCTGCGTTGACGGCTGAACGGCCGCATGGCTGGAGCGGCGTTCGGCGAGTGTGGTAATAGTATTGGCAGGGCGCGCTGTTGCACGCTCTCAATTGCTGGTTAATAGCTAGAGTCTGCTGTTTATTGCTTGTTATTCTAATCTTAGCAGTGGATATTGCTGGCAAGTACCAACTCAACTGCCATTGGCCGGATAGCACACTACAATGAAAGCCAAGACACGTTCGCTGGACCGTATCGACCTCAAGATCCTGCGCTGCCTGCAGGACAACGCGCGCATCTCCTACGTTGACCTAGCTGCCCAGGTCGGGCTCTCCACCACGCCCTGCCTGGAGCGCGTCAAGCGCCTCGAGCGCTCGGGTATCATCCGCGGCTACAAGGCGGTGCTCGACCCCAAGGCGCTCAAGGCCAACCTGCTGGTGTTCGTCGAGATCAGTCTCGAGACCCAGTCGCCGGCGGTATTCGACGAGTTTCGCCGCGCGGTGAGCAAGCTGCCGCAGATCCAGGAGTGCCATCTGGTCTCCGGTCAGTTCGACTATATCCTCAAGTGCCGGATTCCGGAAATGTCCGCCTACCGCCAGCTGCTCGGCGACGTGGTGCTGACCCTGCCCGGGGTCAAGGAGTCGAAGAGCTACGTGGTGATGGAGGAGGTCAAGGAGGAGTTCTCCCTGCACGTGCCGGATATCGAGGATTTCAGTGACAAGTGATGCCGCCATGAACGATGAGGCGCTGCTGCGCTACAGCCGCCAGATCATGCTCGAGCCGATCGAGATCGCCGGCCAGGAGCGACTGCTGGCCAGCCATGCGCTGGTGATCGGCGCCGGCGGCCTGGGCTCGCCGGTGGCGCTCTACCTGGCCGCTGCCGGCGTCGGTAGGCTGACCCTGGCCGACGCCGACGTGGTCGAGCTCTCCAACCTGCAGCGCCAGATCGCCCACGGCATGGACGACCTGGGGCGCAACAAGGCGGCATCGGCCCGCGAGGCGGCCCTGGCGCTCAACCCCGACTGCCGGGTCGAGGTGCTCGATGCGCACCTCGACGGCGAGACGCTGGCGGCGGCGGTGGCCGAGAGCGATGTTGTGATCGACTGCACCGATCGCTTCTCCAGCCGCTACGCCATCAATCGTGCCTCGCTGGCGGCGGGCAAGCCGCTGATTTCCGGGGCGGCGATCCGCTTTTCCGGGCAGTTGGCGGTGTTTGACCCGCGCGATGCCGAGAGCCCTTGCTACGCCTGCCTGTATCCGCCCGGCGAGGCAGGGGAGGCGGATGACGCCCTGCGCTGTGCCGAAAACGGCGTGGTGGCACCGCTGGTGGGGGTGATCGGCACCTTCCAGGCCCTAGAGGCAGTCAAGCTGCTGAGCGGTGCCGGCACGCCGCACCGCGGGCTCTCTACCTTCGACGGCCTGCGCGGCGAGTGGCGCCACTTCAAGGTGCCCCGCGACCCGGCCTGCGCGGCCTGCCGGTCGCGCTGAGCGCGCCGTCATGGTCGAGCGCAAGTCTCCGTTTCCCGGCCGGGTCAGCGACTTCGATATTCGCCTGATCCGGGTGTTCAAGGCGGTGGCCGAGTGCGGCGGCTTCACCGCCGCCGAGGTCGAGCTGGGCATCAGCCGCTCGGCGATCAGCCTGCACATGGCCGACCTCGAGAAGCGTCTCGGCCTGCGCCTTTGCCAGCGCGGCCGCAGTGGCTTCGCGCTTACCGAAGAGGGGCGCCAGGTGTATGCCGCCGGGCTGACCCTGCTGGCCTCGCTGGAGACCTTTCGCACCGAGGTCAACGGCCTGCACCGCACCCTGCGCGGCGAGCTCAACATCGGCATTACCGACAACCTGGTCAGCCTGCCGCAGATGCGCATCACCCACTCGCTGGCCGAGCTCAAGCAGCGTGGCCCCGAGGCGCGCATCAATATCCACATGGAACCCCCCGACAGCATCGCCCAGGGCGTGCTCGACGGCCGCCTGCACCTCGGGGTGGTGCCCGAGATCAACCTGCTGGCGAGCCTCGAGAGCCGCGTTCTCTACAGCGAGCGCTCGCAGCTCTACTGCGCGGTCGGCCATCCGCTGTTCGATAGTGCCGATGCCGGCTTGGCGCCCCAGGCGCTGGCCGACTGGGACGCGGTGCAGCCCAGCTATCCGCTGCCAGAGGCCGCCCGCGAACCCCACGCCTGGCTCAACGGTACGGCCAGCGCCTCGGACCGCGAGGGGGCGGCGTTCCTGATCCTCACCGGCTGCTATATCGGCTACCTGCCCGACCACCTCGCCGCGCCCTGGGTGAATGCCGGTCGGCTGCGGGGACTGGCGGTCAGTGGTGGTGAGTATTCGACACCCTTCGTCACCGTAATGCGCCGCGACCGGCGCCCACATCGCGTGCTGGAGGCGTTTCTCGATGCCCTGGCGCATCATCCATGAAACAGGTAGATCGCCGGTTGAGCGTTGATCGTTATTGAATACTTGACATGCCTCGGTGGTCTGGTGGCAGACTAGACGCGTGATGTTGCTTCGCTTGTACACATCGCGCGTTACCGGTGGTGAAAGAATTCAACAACAATAACCGGCGATCAGATTCGCTCGACAAGGAACCCCGCATGGCCGATCCGACCTTCGAGGCCCCCGCATCCTACTACCGCGACAGCATTGCCGTGCGCCCGGTGGCCAGCCAGCCGCTGGTCGGCGAGCGCCGCGTCGACGTATGCGTGATCGGCGCCGGGGTGACCGGCTGCTCCACGGCGCTGCACCTGGCCGAGCGCGGCTACTCGGTGGCGGTGCTGGAGGCCGGCGAGATCGGCTACGGCGCCTCGGGGCGCAGCGGCGGGCAGATCCTGCCCGGCCTGGGCACCGACATCGCCACCGTGGAGAAGGCGCTGGGGCGGCCGCGGGCCCGCGAGATCTGGGAGATGACCCGCGAGGCGGTGCGCCTGACTGCGGCGCTGGTCGAGCGTCATGCGATCCCCTGCGACCTGGCCTGGGGCTATCTGCATGCCGCGGTCAAGCCGCGCCACGTGCGCGAGCTCCAGGCGTTTCGCGACCGCCTGGCCCGCGACTACGACTACCAGGCGCTGAGCTGGCTGGAGGGCGATGCCCTGCGTGAACGGGTGGTCAGCGACGCCTACCCCGGGGCGCTGTTCGAGAGCGAGGCCGGTCACCTGCACCCGCTCAACTATACCCTCGGCCTGGCGCGCGCCGCTGAGCAGGCCGGGGCAGAATTCTACCCGCACACCCCGGCGCTGGAGATCCAGCGCGGCGCACCGGTACGGGTGACCACCGCCCAGGGCGTGGTGGTCGCCGAGAGCCTGGTGGTGGCCACCAACGCCTATCTGCGCGGCCTGGTGGCGGAGCTCGACGGCCGCATCATGCCGGCGGCCAACTACATGATCGCCACCGCGCCGCTCAGCGAGGCCCAGGCCGCCCAGGTGCTGCCCCACAACGACGCCCTGTCCGACGCCAACTTCGTGCTCGACTACTATCGGCTGTCCGGCGACCGGCGGCTGATCTATGGCGGCGAGGTGAGCTACAACGGCCGCGAGCCGCCCGGGCTCGAGGCGCGCATCGATGCCAAGATCGCGCGGCTGTTCCCGGTGCTGGCCGGAGTGCCCATCGAGTACCGCTGGGGCGGCGACGTGGCGATCACCGTCAACCGCGCGCCGGACTTCGGTCGCCTCGACGCCAATCTCTATTACGCTCAAGGGTATTCCGGTCACGGCATGGCCCTGGCCGGGCTGGCCGGCCAGCTGCTGGCCGAGACCATCGCCGGTCAGCACGAACGCTTCGATGTCTTCGCCGCCATGCCGCACCGACGTTTCCCCGGCGGTCGGCGTCTGCGCACGCCGCTGCTGGTACTGGCGACCCAGTACTACAAGCTGCGCGACAGGCTGTAACAGCAACAGAATTTGCTTGCCGGTGCGCCGGCCGGTAGCCACCAAGAGGTTCCCATGAAAGATCTGGAAAGCTGGCTGAAAGAGCGACGCATCACCGAGGTCGAGTGCCTGGTCAGCGACATCACCGGCATCGCCCGCGGCAAGATCGCGCCGGTCTCAAAGTTCGTTGCCGAGAAGGGCATGCGTCTTCCCGAGAGCGTGCTGCTGCAGACCGTGACCGGCGACTACGTCGAGGACGACATCTACTATTCGCTGCTCGATCCTGCCGATATCGACATGATCTGCAAGCCCGATATCAGCGCCGCCTACCCGGTACCCTGGGCCCTGGAACCCACCGCCCAGGTGATCCACGACTGCTTCGACAAGCAGGGCAATCCCATCGAGCTGTCGCCGCGCAACCAGTTGAAGAAGATCCTCAGGCTCTACGCCGACCAGGGCTGGCAGCCGGTAGTGGCCCCGGAGATGGAGTTCTACCTGACCAAGCGCTGCGAGGATCCGGACCTGCCGCTGCAGCCGCCGATCGGCCGCAGCGGGCGCCAGGAGACCGGCCGCCAGTCGTTCTCCATCGACGCCGCCAACGAGTTCGATCCGCTGTTCGAGGACATGTACGACTGGTGCGAGGAGCAGGGGCTGGATATCGACACCCTGATCCACGAAGAGGGCACCGCGCAGATGGAGATCAACTTCCGTCACGGCGACCCGCTGGTGCTGGCCGACCAGGTGTTCCTGTTCAAGCGCACCCTGCGCGAGGCGGCGCTCAAGCACGACGTGGCGGCAACCTTCATGGCCAAGCCGGTGACCAACGAGCCGGGCAGTGCCATGCACCTGCACCAGAGCGTACTCGACATCGCCAGCGGCGAGAGCGTGTTCGCCAACGCCGACGGCACCCACAGCGACCTGTTCTTGTGGCACGTCGGGGGCCTGCAGAAGTACATCCCCGAGGCGCTGCCGCTGATGGCGCCCAACGTCAACTCGTTCCGCCGCTTCCTGCCCGATACCTCGGCGCCGGTCAACGTCGAGTGGGGCGAGGAGAACCGTACCTGCGGGCTACGCGTGCCGGATAGCTCGCCGCACAATCGCCGGGTCGAGAACCGCCTGCCGGGTGCCGACGCCAACGTCTACCTGGCGATAGCGGCCAGCCTGCTGTGCGGCTACATGGGCATGATCAAGCAGATCGCCCCCAGCGCGCCGGTCAAGGGGCGCGCCTTCGAGCGGCGCAATCTGCGCCTGCCGTTCACCCTCGAGCAGGCGCTGGAGCGCATGGAGCACTGCCACGAGCTGGAGGAGTACATGGGGCGCAAGTTCGTGCAGGGCTACGTGGCGGTGAAGCGGGTCGAAAACGAAAATTTCAAGCGCGTGATCAGCTCCTGGGAACGTGAGTTCCTGCTGCTGAGCGTATGAGCATGCCGATCATCGAGCAGTAAGTGAAACCTAGCGTTGACGGCCCTCGCGGGGGCTCCGGATACGCTAGCCAGGTGCCAGCCGCCGAGGCTGACGACAACAATCCGAAGAATGAGGTGCCACGATGTTTCGATATCACACGCTATCGGTAGCGGTTGCCGCTGCCACCCTGGGTCTGGCGGCCGCGGCGGCCCAGGCCAACGAGGTGCGGGTCTACAACTGGTCGGATTATATCGCCGAGGACACCCTCGAGCGATTCACCGAGGAGACCGGGATCGAGGTCGTCTACGATGTCTACGACAGCAACGAGGTGCTGGAAGCGGCGCTGCTCTCGGGACGCTCCGGCTACGACGTGGTGGTGCCCTCCAACCACTATCTGACGCGTCAGATCAGTGCCGGCGTGTACATGGAGCTGGACCACGACCAGATCCCCAACATGGTCAACCTCAATCCCGACCTGATGGATGATCTGGAGTATGTCGATCCGGGCAGTCAGTACTCGATCCCCTACATGTGGGGCACCAACGGCATCGGCTACAACCTCGAGCGGGTGACCGAGATCCTCGGCGACGATGCGCCGCTGGACTCCTGGGCGCTTATCTTCGACCCCGAGATCACCACCGCCCTCAACCAGGGCGGCTGCGGCATCTCGATGCTCGACTCCGGCGACGAGATGCTATCACCGGCCATGGCCTACCTGGGCCTGTCGCCGCTCTCCGAAGAGAGTGAGGACCTCGAGGCCGCCGGTGAACTGATCGCCGCGGTGCGCGACAACATCACCTACTTCCACTCCTCGCGGTATATCTCGGACCTGGCCAACGGCGATATCTGCGTGGCCGCCGGCTACTCCGGCGATATCTTCCAGGCCGCCGACCGTGCCGCCGAGGCGGGTCGCGACTTCACCATCGAGTACAGCATTCCCAAGGAGGGCGCGGCGCTGTGGTTCGACATGATGGCGATTCCCTCCGACGCGCCGAATCCTGAGAATGCCCACGCCTTCATCAACTTCATCCTCGAGCCGGAGATCGCCGCCGCGATCACCGAGTACGTGGTCTACGCCAACCCCAACCTGGCCGCCAACGAGTACCTCGACCCCGAGATCCTCAATGATCCGGCGGTCTACCCCGACCAGGAGGTGATGGACAACCTCTACGTGGCGGAAGAGAAGCCGCTCGCCGTCCAGCGCATGCGCACGCGGATCTGGAACCGCGTCAAGTCCGGTCAGTAACCCCGAACCGCGGCCGGCCCTGGGGCCGGCCGCCTCCCTTTCGCGAATACACTCGGGGGCTTGACGATGCCGCAATCCCAGAGCCTGGAACAGGCCCATCATCGGCGTCTCGATGAAGACGCCCTGGTCGATATTCGTCGTGTGAGCAAGCGCTTCGACGGCGCGCTGGCGGTGGACGACGTCAACCTGAGCATCCGTCGCGGCGAGATCTTTGCGCTGCTCGGCGGCTCGGGGTCAGGCAAGTCGACGCTGCTGCGCATACTGGCAGGATTCGAGAAGCCCAGTGAAGGGCAGGTGCTGCTCGACGGTGAGGACATCACCAAGATGGCGCCCTATGAGCGCCCGATCAATATGATGTTCCAGTCCTATGCGCTGTTTCCGCACATGACGGTGGCGCAGAACATCGCCTTCGGCCTCAAGCAGGACAAGCTGCCGCGCCAGGAGATCGACTCGCGCGTGGCCGAGATGCTCAAGCTGGTGCACATGGAGCGCTTCGCCAAGCGCAAGCCGCACCAGCTGTCCGGCGGCCAGCGCCAGCGCGTGGCGCTGGCGCGTTCGCTGGCCAAGCGGCCCAAGCTGCTGCTGCTCGACGAACCCATGGGTGCGCTGGACAAGAAGCTGCGCACCGAGATGCAGCTCGAGGTGGTGGAGATCCTCGAGCGGGTCGGGGTGACCTGCATCATGGTCACCCACGACCAGGAGGAGGCCATGACCATGGCCGACCGCGTGGCGATCATGGCCGATGGCTGGATCGCCCAGGTCGGCTCGCCGATGGACGTCTACGAGAGTCCGGCGAGCCGCATGGTGGCGGAGTTCGTCGGCACCATGAACCTGTTCGAGGGCGATATCGTCGCCGATGAGGCGGACCACTGCGTGATCGACAGCCCTCAGCTGGGGCGCCAGATCTACATCAGCCACGGCGTCAGCACCGAGGCCGACAACCGCCGGGTGTGGGCCGGGATTCGCCCCGAGAAGACCGGGCTGAGCCGAGAGCGCCCAAGCGGCGACTACAACTGGGCGGCGGGCAAGGTCGAGGATATCGCCTATCTGGGCGGTTTTTCGGTGTACTTCGTGCGCACCGAGCAGGGCCACCTGGTAAAGGCCAGCCTGGCCAACACCGAGCGTCGCGGCGAGCGCCCCACCTGGGACGACAGCGTCTACATCCACTGGGACGACCGCAGTGCCGTGGTGCTGCGCGACTGAGTGAGGAGCGAACCATGAAGTCTTCACTGCTAGCGCGATTGCCGCGTGCGCTGCGCCCCGGTCGTGGCTGGGTGATCGCCGCGCCGCTGCTGTGGCTGACGCTGTTCTTCCTGCTGCCGTTCGGCATCGTGCTCAAGATCAGCCTCTCCGATGCAGCGATCTCGGTGCCGCCCTACAGCGCGATCTTCGACTACAGCGCCGAGACGCTGAACATCGCGCTGAACTTCGGCAACTACCTGTTCCTGACCACCGATACCCTGTATGTCGCTGCCTACTGGGGCTCGGTCAAGATCGCCTTCCTCTCGACGCTGCTTTGCCTGCTGATCGGCTACCCGATGGCCTACGCCATGGCACGTGCGCCGGCGCGCTGGCAGCTGGTATTGCTGCTGCTGGTGATGCTGCCGTCATGGACCTCGTTTCTGATCCGCGTCTACGCCTGGATGGGGATTCTCAGCAACAACGGCCTGATCAACAACGGCCTGCTGTGGCTGGGGTTGATTGACTCACCGATTCGCATGATGAACACCAACTTCGCGGTGATCCTGGGCATCGTCTACGCCTACCTGCCGTTCATGATCCTGCCGCTCTACGCCAACCTGTCGCGGCTCGACGGCTCGCTGCTGGAAGCGGCGTCGGACCTCGGTTCGCGCAAGTTCAACACCTTCCTCAAGGTGACCCTGCCGCTCTCCAAGGGCGGCATCATCGCCGGCTCGATGCTGGTATTCATCCCCGCGGTGGGCGAGTACGTGATTCCCGAACTGCTGGGCGGGCCCAATACGGTGATGATCGGCAAGGTGCTGTGGGAGGAGTTCTTCCACAACCGTGACTGGCCGGTGGCCTCGGCGCTGGCGATGGTGATGCTGGCGATCCTGATCATCCCCATCGCGCTGTTCCATCGCTATCAGAGCCGTGAGCTGAAGGAGTGACCATGAAGAAGCCATCCTTTACCACGCTGATGCTGATTGCTGGGCTGTTGTTCCTGTACCTGCCGATGGCGATCCTGATGTTTTACTCGTTCAACTCGTCGCGGTTGGTGACGGTGTGGGCGGGGTTCTCGGGGCGCTGGTACATCGAGCTGTTCCGCGATCGCCAGATCCTGGCGGCGGTGTGGACCAGCCTGCGCATCGCCTTCTTCTCGGCGACCATGGCGGTGTGCCTGGGCACCATGGCGGCCTTCGTCATGACCCGCTTCACGCGCTTTCGTGGCAAGACTGCGCTGTCGAGCATGGTCACCGCGCCGCTGGTAATGCCCGAGGTGATTACCGGCCTGTCGCTGCTGCTGTTGTTCGTGCACATGGCGCAGATGATCGGCTGGCCGGCGGACCGCGGCATGGTCACCATCTGGATCGCGCATACCACCTTCTGCAGCGCCTATGTGGCGGTGGTGGTGGCATCGCGGCTGCGCGAGGTGGATCTGTCGATCGAGGAGGCGGCGCTGGATCTGGGTTCGCCGCCGCTCAAGACCTTCTTCCAGATCACCCTGCCGATGATCGCTCCGGCGCTGGCCGCCGGCTGGCTGCTGGCCTTCACCCTGTCGCTGGACGACCTGGTGATCGCCAGCTTCGTCTCCGGCCCCGGCGCCAGTACCCTGCCGATGGTGGTGTTCTCCTCGGTGCGCATGGGGGTTTCGCCGAAGATCAATGCCCTGGCCACCTTGATCATCCTGACGGTGTCGCTGGCGACCTTCCTGGCCTGGTACTTCATGCGCCGCAGTGAGAACAAGCGGCGCATGGCCATGGCGCAGCAGGACGCCGGCTGATCCGCCCTCGCCATGGGACGAATGGCAGCGCTACGCGCTGCAATCGCGAATGAATTCGCTCCCACATAAGCGAGAGGCGGCAAGGAAAAAGGTGGGGGCGATTTCAATCGCGATGGGGTTGCTTGCCATGGGGCGCATGGCAGCGCTACGCGCTGCAATCGCGAATAAATTCGCTCCCACATAAGCGAATGGCGCCAAGGCAAAGTGGGAGCGATTTCAATCGCGATGGGGTTGCTTGCCATGGGACGGAGGGCAGCGCTACGCGCTGCAATCGCGAATGACTTCGCTCCCACCTAAGTGAGTGGCGCCAAGGCAAACTATCTATCGCCTATACACGATTTGGAGATGACTTATGACCCAGAGGCCTGCCACCCCGCACGTGGCGTCCTACTATGCCGCCACGGCCAATGCCGGCCCCGAACGACCCAGCCTCAGCGGCGAGGTAAGCTGCGACGTGTGCGTGGTGGGGGCCGGCTTCACCGGCATCTCGTCGGCGCTGCATCTCGCCGAGCGCGGCTACAAGGTGGTGGTGCTGGAGGCGGCGCGGGTGGGGTTTGGCGCCTCGGGGCGCAACGGCGGCCAGATCGTCAACAGCTACAGCCGTGACATGGATGTCATCGAGACCAAGTACGGCCTCGACACCGCCCGCGCCCTGGGCGACATGGCCTTCGAGGGCAACCGCATCATCCGCTCGCGCATCGAGCAGTACGCTATCGACTGCGATCTCAAGAACGGCAACCTGTTCGCCGCCTGCAACGCTCGCCAGATGGAGGGGCTGCGCGAGCATCAGGCGCTGTGGCAGCGCTACGGCAACCGCGAGCTGGAACTGCTCGAGGGTGAGGCACTCAAGCGCGAGGTGCAAAGCGAGCGCTACGTCGGCGCGCTGGTCGACCACTCCGGCGGGCACCTGCATCCGCTCAATCTGGTGCTCGGCCAGGCGGCGGCCTTCGAGGCGCTCGGCGGTACCCTCTATGAGCAGTCGCCGCTGCTCGAGCTCACCCAAGGCGAGCCGGCGCGGCTGCGCACCCCGGAGGGTAGCGTCGTGGCCCAACGCGTGGTGCTGGCCGGCAACGCCTACCTGCAGGGCGTGGTACCCGAGCTGGAAGGCAAGTCGATGCCCTGCGGCACCCAGATCGTCACCACCGAGCCCCTCGGCGAGCGTGGCCGAGCGCTGCTGCCCAACGACATGGCGGTGGAGGACTGCAACTACCTGCTCGACTACTACCGCCTGACCGGCGACGGCCGGCTGCTGTATGGCGGCGGCGTCAGCTACGGCGGCCAGGACCCCGCCAGCATCGAGGCGGTGATCCGCCCCAAGCTGATCAAGACCTTTCCCGAGCTCGGCGACGTCAAGATCGACTACGCCTGGAGCGGCAACTTCCTGATGACGCTCAATCGCCTGCCGCAGTTCGGCCGGCTCAACGCCAACGTCTACTACGCCCAGGGTTACTCCGGACACGGCGTGACCTGCAGCCACCTGGCCGGGCGCTTGATCGCCGAGGTCATCGAAGGCGAGGGCGAGCGCTTCGACGCCTTCGCCGGCCTGCCACACCTGCCGTTCCCCGGCGGGCGGCTGCTGCGGGTGCCGCTGTCGGCGCTGGGGGCGTGGTATTACTCGCTGCGCGATCGCCTGGGAGGTTGAGCGCTGTCTCCATCGAGCGACGCCGCATGGGGATTATGAAAGCATTGTTGAACCCCGTCAGAACGGCTGTCGAACACCGTTCACGAACTATACTCTGACTATCGCATCGCGCTGGCCAGCGCTTGCAGGAGGCGAGCCGGTCAGCAGCACATTGCCCGGAGTCGACGACCTGGAACTTCTTCCGGGCCGCCATGGCGGTCCGGCCAACGCCAAGTCGAGAGACATCAGGAGGCAGTAATGAACAAGTCAATCGTGATCGGGTCGACCTTGGCGGTGCTGGGCCTGGGTGGCCTGGCGGTAGGCGCCTATCAGGTGCAGACCTTCGACCGTGAGCCGACCTACGCCGATATCTTGAGCGTCGACGCGGTAACCCGCAGCGTCGAGACCCCCCGAGAGGTCTGCGAAGACGTGGTGGTGCATCAGCAGGCGCCGAGCCGCGACCCCAACCGTCTGCTCGGCACCGCCGCCGGCGCGGTGGTCGGCGGCGTGCTGGGTAACCAGGTTGGCGGTGGCAGTGGCAAGAAGCTGGCCACCGTGGCCGGCGCCGTCGGCGGCGGTCTGGCCGGCCGCGAAGTCCAGGGCCGGGTCGAGGCCAACCAGGGCCGGACCACCACCCAGCGGCAGTGCAACACCGTGGTCGACACCCGCGAAGAGCATGAGGGGTACGACGTCGAGTACCGCTTCGAGGATCGTGTCTACAGCGTACGCCTCGAGGATGCCCCGCAAGGCAATCAGGTGCTGATGCAGGATGGGGTGCCGCAGTGGAATGTCCGCGAAGGCTAAGAGGAAACTCTACTACGCAACACCGCCCGCGCCGATTGGCGCGGGCGGTGTCGTTTTTTTTGGGGTGTTTTCGGACGCGCCTAGACCTGGCGCAGGTACCAGTCATACTCAAGCTGGCTGACCGCCTGCATCGCCTGGTCGCGCTCGGCCTGGCGGTTGGCCAGGTAGACGTGCAGGAACTGCTCGCCGAGGGCCTCGGTGAGCACCTCGTCCTCGCCGAGCAGGGTCAGCGCCTGCTGCCAGCTATTGGTCAGGCTCGGCTCGCACTGGTCGTAGGCGTTGCCCTCGATCGGCGGCGGCGGGGTCAGCTGCTGGCGCAGGCCGTGATCGATGGAGGCCAGCAGCGTTGCCAGCAGCAGGTAGGGATTGACGTCGGCGCCGGCCACGCGATGCTCGATGCGCCGCGCGGTATTGGGGCCGGAGGGAATGCGCACCGCCACCGAGCGGTTGTCGTAGCCCCAGGTCGGCGCCATGGGCACGTAGAGCCCCGGCTGGAAGCGCCGGAAGGAGTTGATGTTGGGGGCGAAGATCGCCATCGACGCCGGCATCAGGGCCAGCAGCCCGGCGACGGCGTGCCCCAGCGCCGGGGTACCCAGCGGATCGTCATCCGCGGCGGCGAAGACGTTGCGGCCGTGGGCGTCGAGCAGGCTGATGTGGACGTGGGTGCCGTTGCCGGCCTCGTCGCCGTAGGGCTTGGCCATGAAGGTGGCCTCGAAGCCGTGCTGGATGGCCACCCCCTTGATCAAACGCTTGAGCAGCACCGAGCTGTCGCAGGCCTTGAGCACGTCGTCACAGTGGGTCAGATTGATTTCGAACTGGCCGGGGGCGCACTCCTTGAGGGCGGTATCCAGCGGCAGCTGCTGGGCGGCGGCGGCGGCCTGGATGTCCTCGAGAAACTCGGCGTACTCGTCGAGCTCGTTGATCGAGTAGAGCTGGCTCTGGGAGGCGCGTTCGCCGGTGGTCGGTGAGCAGGGCGGCTGGGCGGAGCCGAGGGCGTCGCGGCTGCGGTCGACCAGGTAGAACTCCAGCTCCACGGCAACCACCGGGGTCAGGCCGGCGGCGGTGAAACGCCCCAGCACCCGCTGCAGTACCTGACGCGGGTCGGCAAAGAAGCCGCTGCCGTCGGCGTCGAACATGGTCATCAGCAGCTGGCCCTGACGCCCCTTGCGCAGCCAGGGGCAGGGTTTCAGGGTGCCTTCCACCGGGCGGCAGATGCGATCGCCGTCGCCGCTGGACAGCCCCAGGCCGGTCTCCTCGATGGTGTTGCCGTTGATATCGAGGGCGAACAGTGAGGCGGGCAGGTTGATGCCGGCACTGAAGGCCTTGGTCAGATTGTCGCGCGGGATGCGCTTGCCGCGCATCACCCCGTTGAGGTCGCTGATCAGCAGGTCGACACTGTCGATATCGGGATGGCGCTCGAGAAAGGTCTCGGCCTCGCCAGCAGACGCGGTCACCGACATGGGGAGTCCCTTGTAGTTGGAGTCATGGGGTCATCTTTTCCGACCGGCGCGGGTGTTGTCAAATTATTTACGGCTAGTGGCTTGCCCATGCCATTTGCGTTCGTCGCTTGATAGGGCCTGTTTTAGGGCTATTTTTCGGCGGTTTTGACGTAATTGCCGAGTCGGGGTGGAGGGTTGGCAGCGACGTGTATGGCATGTAATGTTTAACAAAGCATAACAGCCCTGGCCCTGTGTAGGGCCCTATTAGCGAGTAGCAAGGAGTCGTGTATGTCCAGTCGACCGCTGGTCGGGGTCATTGCCTGTCGCCGCGAGGTAGAAGGCCACCCCGCGCACATGGTCACCGATAAGTATCTCCAGGCGCTGCGCGACTATGGGCTTGCCCCGCTGGTGCTGCCGGTGTGGGAAGATGGCGGCGGCCTGGAGGCGAGCTTGCTCGCTGAGCTCGACGGCCTGCTGCTGACCGGCAGTTACACCAATGTGGCGCCGGCCCGCTATGGTGCCGAGCCGGCCCCGCAGAATACCCGCGGCGACCTGCATCGTGATGCCGCGGCGCTTGCCTGGATTCCTGCTGCGCTGGACCTGGGGATGCCGCTATTCGGCATCTGTCGCGGTTTCCAGGAGATCAACGTGGCCTTCGGCGGCACCCTGTATCAGGCGCTTCAGACGGTGCCGGGGCTGCTCGATCACCGCGAACCAGAGGGCGACAAGGCGAGCCAGTATGCGCCGAGCCACGATCTGACGATCCTGCCCGGTGGCACGCTGGCGGAGCTGCATACTTCGCCGGAGAGTCGCGTCAACTCGCTGCATCAGCAGGGCGTGGCCGAGCTGGGGCTGGGGCTGCGCGCCGAGGCAGTGGCGCCGGATGGGGTGATCGAGGCGCTGTCGGTGGAGGGCGCGCGGCGCTTCGCCCTGGCGGTGCAGTGGCACCCCGAGTGGCAGCCCGCCCAGCATCCTCTCTACGACGCCCTGTTTCACGGCTTCGCCGCGGCCTGCCGCGAGCGGGCCGCGGAGCGTCGTGGCGCCGCCATGCTGATCGACGCCTGACACGCTGAGGAAATAGCACCATGACCCATGATCTCCAGGCGCTCGACCGCGCCCACTACCTGCACCCCTTCAGCGACTTCAAGGCGCTCGGCGAAGAGGGCAGCCGCGTCATCGTCAGCGCTCAGGGCGTGTATATCGTCGACGACCAGGGTAACCGTATCCTCGACGGCATGGCCGGGCTGTGGTGCGTCAACCTCGGCTACGGTCGCGAGGAGCTGGTTGACGCCGCCACCCGGCAGCTGCGCGAGCTGCCCTACTACAACAGCTTCTTCAAGACCACCCATCCGCCGGCGGTGAAGCTGGCCGAGACGCTGTGCCGGCTGGCGCCGGGGCATATCAACCGGGTGTTCTTCACCGGCTCGGGCTCCGAGGCCAACGACACCGTGCTGCGCATGGTGCGCCGCTACTGGGCGCTCAAGGGGCGGCCCGACAAGCAGCTGGTGATTGCCCGCGATAACGCCTATCACGGCTCCACCGTGGCCGGCATGAGCCTCGGCGGCATGGCACCGATGCATGCCCAGGGCGGGCCGCTGGTGCCGGGCATCTGCCATATTCGCCAGCCCTACTGGTTCGGCGAGGCGGACGGTCAGGACCCCGAGGCCTTCGGCCGCGAGTGCGCCGCGGCCCTGGAAGAGAAAATCCTGGCCCTCGGTGAAGAGCGGGTAGCAGCCTTTATCGCCGAGCCGGTGCAGGGCGCCGGGGGCGCGATCATTCCCCCCGAGAGCTACTGGCCGGCGGTCAAGGCGGTGCTCGACAAGTACGATATCCTGCTGGTGGTCGATGAGGTGATCTGCGGCTTCGGGCGCCTCGGCGAGTGGTTCGGTAGCGTGCACTACGGCCTCGAGCCGGACCTGATGCCGATCGCCAAGGGGTTGTCGTCGGGCTACCTGCCGATTGGCGGAGTGCTGGTCGGCGACCGGGTCGCCGAGACGCTGATCGAGGAGGGCGGCGAGTTCTTCCACGGCTTCACCTACTCGGGGCATCCGGCCTGCGCCGCCGTGGCGCTCAAGAACCTCGAACTGATGGAGAGCGAGGGTATCATCGAGCGGGTGCGCAATGATCTCGGCCCCTATCTGTCCCGGCGCTGGACCGAGCTCGCCGCGCACCCGCTGGTTGGTGAGGCGCGTTCGCTGGGCCTGATCGGCGCCCTGGAGCTGATCGATCCGGCCACCGGCGAGCGCTTCGACAAGTCGCTGGGCGCGGGCAACCTGTGCCGCGACATCTGCTTCGCCAGCGGGCTGGTGATGCGCTCGGTAGGCGATACCATGATCATTTCGCCGCCGCTGGTGATCGCTCACCATGAGATCGACGAACTGGTGGACAAGGCCCGCGCGGCGCTGGACGAGACCGCGCGGCGCCTGGCCAACACCCCGACACCCCCATTGCAGGAGACCCTGGCATGAGCACCCGTCCCACTACCCTGGCCGAGTGGCAGGCGCTGGCCGCCTCGCTGACCTTCGAGACCCGCGCCTTCGTCGACGACCAGTTCGTCGATGCCGTCAGCGGCGAGACCTTTGCCAGCGTCAACCCGGCCACCGGCGAGACCCTGGCCGAGGTGGCCAGCTGCGATGCCGCCGACGCCGAGCTGGCGGTCGAGCACGCCCGCGCCGCCTTCGAACGCGGCGAGTGGTCGCGGCTGGCGCCGGGCAAGCGCAAGGCGGTGCTGCTGCGCCTGGCGGACCTGATGGCGGCCCACAAGCACGAGCTGGCGCTGCTGGATACCCTCGACATGGGCAAGCCGGTATCGAGTGCGCTGGGCGATATGGCCGGCGCCATCGGCTGCCTGCGCCACCAGGCCGAGTCCATCGACAAGCTCTATGGCGAGGTGGCGCCCACCGGCGAGGAGAGCCTGGGCCTGGTGCTGCGCGAGCCGCTCGGGGTGGTGGCGTCGATCGTGCCGTGGAACTTCCCGCTGATGATGACCGCCTGGAAGATCGCCCCGGCGCTGGCCGCCGGCAACAGCGTGATCCTCAAGCCCTCCGAGAAGTCGCCGCTGTCGGCGCTGCGCCTTGCCCAGCTGGCCCGGGAGGCGGGTCTGCCGCGCGGCGTGTTCCAGGTGCTGCCGGGCTTCGGCCACACCGTGGGCCGTGCGCTGGCGCTGTCCATGGGCGTCGACTGCCTGGCCTTCACCGGCTCGACCCAGGTCGGCAAGCAGCTGATGCAGTATGCCGGCGAGTCGAACCTCAAGCGCGTCTACCTGGAGTGCGGCGGCAAGAGCCCCAACCTGGTGTTCGCCGACTGCAAGCACCTCGAGGCGGTGGCCGAGCACGCGGCGGCGGCGATCTTCCACAACCAGGGCGAGGTGTGCATCGCCGGTTCGCGGCTGCTGGTGGAGAACTCGATACGCGAGGCGTTCGTCGACAAGGTGCTGGCCGCCGCCGAGCGCATGCAGCCTGGCGACCCGCTGGACCCCGACAGCTTCATGGGCGCCATCGTCGACGAGACCCAGCATCGGCGCATTCTCGACTACATCCGTCAGGGCGTCGAGGAGGGCGCCCAGCTGCGCGGCGGCGGTGCGGCCCTGGAGCGTCCCGGCTACTTCATCGCGCCGACGGTATTCGAAGGGGTGACGCCTGAGATGGCCATCGGCCGCGAGGAGATCTTCGGGCCGGTGCTGGCGGTGTTCGGCTTCGACACCGAGGAGCAGGCCGTGGCCATGGCCAATGACAGTGACTACGGCCTGGCCGCGGGGCTGTGGAGCCAGGACATCGACCGCATCATGCGCGTCACCCGGCGCCTGCAGTCCGGCCAGGTGTTCGTCAACAACTGGGCCGGAGGCGACCAGAGCATGCCCTTCGGCGGAGTCAAGCAGTCCGGCAACGGGCGCGACAAGTCGCATCACTCGCTGGCCGAATACTCCTCGCTGAAGAGCGTATGGATCTCGCTGGATAGCTGATGATTTGACCAGTGTTTTGGCGCCGCGGCGTGCTACCATGAGCTCGGCCTCGTAGGCGAATGTGCCGGCGGGGCCGAGAGCGTTAGGTTTCCTGCTGGCGGAGTCGTGTCGTGACCCTTACCCCCGAACAGATGGCGGCGCTGGCCGCCGGCGTGGCGTTTGTCCTCGCCTACCTACTGGCCAGCGCGCTCGCCGCGCGGCGCCAGGCTCGCGAGCGCCGCGCCGCCGAGGCAGCGCGCGAGGCGCTGAGCGCAACGCTTGCCGAGCGCGAGGCGGCGCTCAAGGCCGTCGAGCTGGAGCGCACCCGCCTGGCCACCACCCTCGACCAGCAGCGCAGCCACTTCGAGCAGCAGCTGGCGCTGTTGCGTGACAGCCGTGAGCAGCTCAAGCAGGAGTTCGAGAACCTCGCCAACGAGATTCTCGAGCGCAAGGGGCGCAGCTTCTCGGAGCTTTCCCAGCGCAATATCCACGGCCTGCTGCAGCCGCTGCAGGCGGAGATGAAGGGCTTTCGCGACAAGGTCGAGGCGATCCACCGCTTCGACACCGAGCAGCGCGCCAGCCTGCGCACGGAGCTGCAGCACCTGCAGGCCCTCAACCGCGAGATCACCGACCAGGCCAGCCGCCTCACCGAGGCGCTGCAGGGCCAGAAGAAGCTGCAGGGCAACTGGGGCGAGCTGATGCTCGAGAACGTGCTCGAGGGCGCCGGCCTGCGCGCCGGCAAGGACTATCAGCGCGAAGTCAGCTTCACCACCGAGGCGGGGCGGCGGCGGCCGGACGCGCTGGTCTACCTGCCCCAGGGCAAGCACCTGGTGATCGACGCCAAGACCTCGCTTGCGGCCTATGTGCGCTATGTCAACGCCGACGACGAGGCGACTCGCGGCGAGGCGCTGGCGGCCCACGCCCGGGCGGTGGGCGAGCGCATCAACGAGCTTGCCGACAAGCACTACTACGACCTGCCGGGCCTCAACTCGCCGGACGTGGTGGTGATGTTCATTCCCGTGGAGTCGGCCTACGTCGAGGCGCTCCGTCACGATGAGTCGCTGTTCCAGCGCGCCCTGGAGCGCAATGTGCTGGTGGCAACGCCGACCACGCTGCTGACCAGTCTCAATATCGTGCGCCAGCTGTGGCGCTTCGAGGACCAGAGCCGGCATAGCGCCGAACTGGCCAGCCGCGCCGAGAAATTTCACGCCAAGCTGCGCACCTTTCTCAGCAGCATGGAGGAGGTGGGCGGCAAGCTCGACGGCGCCCGGGAGAGCTACGACAACGCCATCGGCCAGCTGGTCAATGGCCGCGGCAACCTGATCAAGCAGGCCGACGAGTTTCGTGAGCTGGGCGTGGCGGTCAAGCGCGAGCTGCCCGAGGCGCTGGTCGAGCGGGCGCGGCTTGAGCTCGAGCCAGGGCCGCGGCGCGACGATACAGGCAGCGCTTGAGCGCGCCCTGTAGGTAGAGCTACAGCAGCTGCACTGAGCGAGGGGCGCTGGCGGAGGTCGAAGAGGAGGTAGATCGGTTCCGAGCAACGCTGGTGTACAGTTTTGGTATCGCTTTTGTATAGCTATTGACGTAGTCTGGTCGCTCATCCAGCACCGGAGAGATGCCATGGGCTTATTCAGCCGCGATCCGAGCAAGAAGCTGCAGAAAGAGTACGAGCGCAAGCTGGAGCAGGCGATGCTGGCGGCGCGCAACGGCGACATGCGCGCCAACGCCAGCCTCACCGAGGAGGCCGAGGCGCTGCGCGCAGAGATCGAAGCGCTAAAAGGCGACTAGAAGGTCTTGGCTGGCGTGCAGCAGCTGACCAGCCTGCAGGCCACATCGCCGGGGTTGCGGAAGCGGTGGGGCACGTTGGTGTCGAAGTAGTAGGCCTCGCCGGCGCCGAGTACACGGCTCTCGCCGCCCACGGTGATCTCGATCTCGCCCTCCAGTACCACGCCCGCTTCCTCGCCCTGGTGGGCGATCATCTCGCGGCCAGTGTCGCTACCGCCGGGGTAGGTCTCGATCATGAACGACAGCGCACGGCTGGCGCGGTTGGCGCCGACCAGTTTGAAGATCACCTCGCCGCTGCCCATGTCGGTCAGTTCGTCGGCCGAGTAGAACACTTGGTCGCGGCTCTCGAGGTCCATGGTGAAGAAGTCGCCAACGCTGATCGGAATGGCGTCGAGGATCTTCTTCAGCGAGCTCACCGAGGGGCTTACCTTGCCCTGTTCGATCAGCGACAGGCTCGAGTGGGTCACGCCGCAGCGCTTGGCAAGCTCACGCTGCGATATGCCGCGCAGGGTGCGCAGTGCGCGCAGGCGTCCTCCGACATCGTCCGACATGGCCGTCTCCTGATAAGGCGGCCGGCGAGGCGCCGGCCGCGCATGGATCACGCCTGATCCAGTTTTTCTTTTAGTAGGGCGTTGACCTGCTGGGGGTTGGCGGTGCCCCGCGAGGCTTTCATCACCTGGCCGACGAAGTAGCCGATCATCTTGCCGCGCTTGTCCGGCTCGGCGTCACGATACTGGGCGACCTGCACCGGGCTGTCGGCGATCACCTGGTCGATCATCGCCTCGATGGCGCCGCTGTCGGTGACCTGCTTGAGGCCCTTGGCATCGATGATGGCGTCGGCGCTGTCGCCCTCGCCGTTCCACAGCGCCTGGAACACCTGCTTGGCGGCCTTGCCGTTGATGGTGTCGTCGAGCACCCGCGCGACCAGCCCGCCGAGCTGTTCGGCGGCGACCGGGCTCTGCTCGATGGCCAGGTTCTCGCGGTTCAGGGCACCGGAGAGCTCGCCCATCACCCAGTTGGCAGCGTGCTTGGCATCGCCGCAGGCATCCTTGACCACCTCGAAGTACTCGGCCGTGGCGCGGCTCGAGGCCAGCACGCTGGCGTCGTAGGCGGAGAGCCCCAGTTCGCCTTCGAAGCGTGCGCGCTTTTCGGCAGGCAGCTCGGGCAGGGTGCTGCGCAGGTGGTCGACGTAGGCGCGGTCGAGCACCACCGGCAGCAGGTCGGGGCAGGGGAAGTAGCGGTAGTCGTTGGCCTCCTCCTTGGTGCGCATGCTGCGGGTCTCGTCGGCCTCGGGGTCGTAGAGGCGGGTTTCCTGAACCACCGTGCCGCCGTCCTCGAGCAGTTCGATCTGGCGCTCCACCTCGAAGGCGATGGCGCGCTCGACGAAGCGGAAGGAGTTGACGTTCTTGACCTCGGCGCGGGTGCCGAACGCTTCCTGACCCTTGGGCCGCACCGAGACGTTGACGTCGCAGCGCATCGAGCCCTCGGCCATGTTGCCGTCGGAGATGCCCAGGTAGGTGACGATGGCGTGGATCGCCTTGAGATAGGCGGCGGCCTCCTTGGCCGAGCGCATATCGGGCTCGGAGACGATCTCCAGCAGCGGCGTGCCAGCACGGTTGAGATCGATGCCGGTCATGCCGTGGAAGTCCTCGTGGAGCGACTTGCCGGCGTCCTCCTCGAGGTGGGCGTGGTGCACGCGGATGCGTTTGGTGGCCCCGTCATCGAGGCTGATCTCAACGTCCCCGGCGCCGACGATGGGGTGGTACATCTGGCTGGTCTGGTAGCCCTTGGGCAGGTCGGGGTAGAAGTAGTTCTTGCGGTCGAACACCGACACTTCGGGGATCTCGGCGTTGATGCCGAGGCCGAACTTGACCGCCATGGCCACCGCCTGCTCGTTGAGCACCGGCAGCACGCCGGGCAGGCCGAGGTCGACGGCACACGCCTGGCTGTTGGGCTCGGCGCCGAAGGCGGTGGAGGCGCCGGAAAAGATCTTCGACTTGGTGGCGAGCTGGACGTGGACCTCCAGCCCGATCACGGTTTCCCATTGCATCATGCACTCTCCTCGGCAAGGGCGGGACGGCGCTGGTGCCAGTCGGTGGCCTGCTGGAACTGGTGGGCGACGTTGAGCAGCTGCGACTCGGCAAAATGCGGGCCGAGAATCTGCAGGCCCACGGGGCGGCTGCCGACGAAGCCGGCGGGCACGCTGATGCCGGGGATGCCGGCCAGGTTGACCGCGATGGTGTAGATGTCCTGCAGGTACATCGACACCGGATCCTTGTTGGCGCCAAGATCGAAGGCCGGGGTCGGCGAGGCCGGGCCCATCAGCACGTCGACCTCCTCGAAAGCGTCGAGGAAGTCCTGGCGGATCAGCCGGCGGACTTTCTGCGCCTGGGTGTAGTAGGCGTCGAAGAAGCCTTCCGAGAGGGTGTGGGTGCCAATCAGGATGCGCCGCTTGACCTCGCTGCCGAAGCCCTCGTCCCGCGAGCGCTTGTAGAGGTCGATCAGGTCGCTGGGCGCGTCGCAGCGGTGGCCGAAGCGCACGCCGTCAAAGCGCGACAGGTTCGAGGAGGCCTCGGCCGGGGCGATCACGTAGTAGGCAGGGATCGCATAGTGGGTATGCGGCAGGCTGACCTCGTGGATGCTGGCACCCAGCGACTCGTAGACCTTGATCGCCTCGCGCACTGCCTGCTCGACCTCGGGCGCCAGGCCGTCGCCGAAGTACTCGCGTGGCAGGCCGATCTTGAGTCCCGACAGCGACTCGCCGAGTTCGGCGCGGTAGTCGGGTACGCCGCGTGCCACGCTGGTCGAGTCGCGCAGGTCGTGGCCGGCGATGGCGCCGAGCAGCAGCGCGCAGTCCTCGGCGGTGCGCGCCATGGGGCCGGCCTGGTCGAGGCTCGAGGCGTAGGCGATGATACCGTAGCGCGACACCCGGCCGTAGGTGGGCTTGAGCCCGGTGATGCCGCAGAAGGCCGCCGGCTGGCGAATCGAGCCGCCGGTATCGGTGCCCATCGCCGCCGGTACCAGGCCCGCGGCGACCGCCGCGGCGCTGCCGCCGGAGGAGCCGCCGGGCACGGCGTCGAGATCCCAGGGGTTCTTCACCGGGCCGTAGTGGCTGTTCTCGTTCGACGAGCCCATGGCGAACTCGTCCATGTTGGTCTTGCCCAGGCTCACCGTGCCGGCGGCCTTGAGCTTCTCGACCACGCAGGCATCGTAGGGGGCGATGAAGTTGTCGAGCATCTTCGAGCCGCAGCTGGTCTTGACGCCGTTGGTACAGAAGATGTCCTTGAGCGCCAGCGGCAGGCCGGTGAGCGGGCCGGCCTGGCCCTTGGCGCGCAGCGCATCGGCGGCATCGGCGGCGGCCAGCGCCTGCTCTTGGGTGATGCTGATAAAGCTGTTGAGGCGGCCGTCGAGGCGCTCTATGCGCCCCAGCAGCGTTTGCGTCAGCTCGCGGCTGGAAACCTCGCCGTCGGCCAGGGCGCGGGCGAGCTGGGTCAATGTCTGGTCATGCATGGCAGGATCCTGAAACGGGTTCATTCGACGACGCGGGGCACCAGGTAGAGGCCGTTCTCGACGGCCGGGGCGACGCGCTGGAAGTGGTCGCGCTGGTCGCGTTCGGTGACTTCGTCGGCGCGCAGGCGCTGGGTGCTGTCGAGCGGGTGGGCGAGCGGCGCCACGCCGTGAGTGTCGACCTCCTGCAGCTGGTCGACCATGGCCAGGATACGGCCGAGGTCGTCCACGTAGCCGGCGGCATCGACGTCGTTCATGGCCAGTCGCGCCAGGTGGGCTGCGCGCATTACGTCGGAGGGTTCAAGCGCCATGGTATAAACGTCCCCTGAGCATGATATCGATGGCAGCGTCGGGCGTCGGCGGCCGACATCCGCGCTGAAATAGCCGCAAACCGTACCACATCTTCGCGCGTCTGGCAGGCACTTCAGCTTGCTGGACATCGGCCGCGGTGATACCGTTTGCATCCGCACAGGGTTCCGGTCTGCACTAGGTGAAAGACTTTCATGTTTAAACGTTTAAGGGGGCTGTTCTCGAGCGATCTGTCGATCGACCTCGGGACCGCCAACACACTGATCTACGTTCGCGGTCGGGGCATCGTGCTCGACGAACCATCCGTCGTGGCGATTCGCCAGTCAGGCAGCATGCGCAGCGTTGCCGCCGTTGGCGTCGACGCCAAACGCATGCTGGGCCGCACGCCGGGCAACATCACTGCCATCCGTCCGATGAAGGATGGCGTGATCGCCGACTTCACCGTCACCGAGCAGATGTTGCAGCACTTCATCCGCAAGGTGCATCAAAGCACCTTCCTGACGCCGAGCCCCCGGGTACTGGTGTGCGTGCCGTGCATGTCGACCCAGGTCGAGCGTCGCGCCATCAAGGAGTCGGCCGAAGGCGCCGGGGCCCGCGAGGTATTCCTGATCGAGGAGCCCATGGCGGCGGCGATCGGTGCCGGCCTGCCGGTGGAAGAGGCGCAGGGCTCGATGGTCGTCGACATCGGTGGCGGCACCAGCGAGATCGCCATTATCTCGCTCAACGGGGTGGTCTACTCGGAGTCGATCCGCGTCGGCGGCGACCGTTTCGACGAAGCCATCACTGCCTACGTGCGCCGCCACTACGGCAGCTTGATCGGTGAAGCCACCGCCGAGCGCATCAAGGAAGAGATCGGCTGCGCCTACCCGGGCGGCGAGCTGCGCGAGATCGACGTGCGCGGCCGCAACCTGGCCGAGGGCATACCGCGCAGCTTCACGCTCAACTCCCACGAGATCCTCGATGCGCTGCAGGAGACGCTGGCCTCGATCGTCACCGCGGTGAAGAGTGCTCTCGAGCAGTCGCCGCCCGAGCTGGCCTCGGATATCGCCGAGCGCGGCCTGGTGCTGACCGGCGGCGGTGCCCTGCTGCGCGATCTCGACAAGTTGATTGCCGAGGAGACCGGCCTGCCGGTGATCGTCGCCGAGGATCCGCTGACCTGCGTGGCGCGCGGCGGTGGCAAGGCCCTGGAGATGATCGACCAGCATACCTTCGAGCTGCTCTCGAGCGACTAACACCCGGTTATCGCTGGGCTGCCTTCGGGGGGATTGCTTATCAAACCGCTGTTCTCGCACGGGCCGGTGCCGGGCTATCGCATGCTGCTGTGTGCGATAGTGGCGTTCGCGCTGATGTTTGCAGAACACCGATTTTCGCGCATGGAAGACCTGCGTGCCCAGATGACCACCGTGGTCGCACCGATCCAGTGGGCGGTGAGCGTGCCCAGCGACGTGCTGACCTGGGGCTCGCTGGCGCTCTCGGATCAGCGCGCGCTGGTCGACGAGAATCGCCGCCTGCGCGAGCAGCTGCTGACCCTGTCGCATCGGGTGCAGCGCATGGCCAGTCTGACCGCCGAAAACGTGCGCCTGCGCGAGCTGCTCAATGCAGCAGGGCAGACCGAGATGCCCTACATCACCGCTGAGTTGCTGTCGCTGGACTCCGATCCTTTCACCCATCAGATGGTTATCGACCGCGGTCGCCGCGACGGCGCCTACGTCGGTCAACCGGTGATGGATGCCTCGGGGCTGGTGGGTCAGATTACCGCGGTGTCGGCCTACTCGAGCCGGGTGCTGATGCTGGCCGATGCCAATCACGCCATGCCGGTGCAGGTCAATCGCAACGGCCTGCGCTTCATCGTTCAGGGCTCGGGCCGCTACGATACCCTCAATGTGATGCATGTCCCCGACACTGCCGATATCCGCGAGGGCGATCTGCTGATCACCTCGGGGTTGGCCGGGCGCTTCCCCGCCGGCTATCCGGTGGCGCGGGTCAGCGAGGTGGCCCATGACCCCGGGCAGCCCTTTGCCCGGGTCACCGCGGCACCGGTGGCGCAGCTGCAGCGCTCGCGGCACTTCCTGTTGCTGTTCCCGCCGCCGACCATCGAGCCGGAGCCGGGTGACCGGCTGTGGGACGAGACCTTCTCGATCATCGAACCGCCGCTGGAGTTGATGCAGTAATGGTTGCCATAGGCCTGCGCGGTACCCTGTTGATCTGGCTGAGCCTGCTGCTGGCGCTGTGCCTGCAGGTGATGCCCCTGGCCGACGTGTGGCTGATCTGGCGGCCCGACTGGCTGGGGCTGATGCTGATCTACTGGTGCGTGGTGATGCCGCAGCGGGTCGGCGTGCTGCACGGCTTCGTGCTGGGCCTGCTGCTCGACCTGATCGAGGGCACCCCGCTGGGCCAGAATGCCCTGACCCTGTCGCTACTGGCCTTCCTGTGTGCGCTGGTCTACCAGCGGTTGCGCGCCTACTCGCTGCTGCAGCAGGCGATCCTGGTGTTCATGCTGCTGGGCATCGTGCAACTGATCGAGCAGTGGTTGCGCACCATCATCGGGCCGTTCTCCATACACCTGGCGTTTTTGCTGCCGTCACTGATCGGTGGCCTGCTGTGGCCTTGGTTGTTCACCCTGTTCCAGATGCTGCGCCGCCGGCTGGGCATCTTCTGAATTCTCCACGGGAGCTGCGATGACCGCGACACTGCGACTGGCCTCTGCCTCGCCGCGCCGCCGTGACCTGTTGGCCTCGATCGGCGTGGCGGTGGAGGTGCATCCGGTAGACATCGACGAGACGCCGTGGCCCGATGAGGCGCCGCGCGACTACGTACAGCGGCTGGCGCGGAGCAAGGCGCTGGCCGGGGCGGCGGGCAGCCAGCTGCCGACCCTCGGCTCCGACACCGCGGTGGTACTGAACGGCCAGATCTTCGGCAAGCCCCGCGACCAGGCCCACGCCGCCGAAATGCTCAGCGCGCTGGCCGGTACCACCCATCAGGTGTTGACCGCGGTGGCGGTCAGCGGGCCGGCCGGGCTGCTCGAGTGCTGTGTGACCAGCCAGGTGACCCTGCGCGACATCGACGCGCACGAGATCGCCGCCTACTGGGCCACCGGCGAGCCCGCCGACAAGGCGGGCGGCTATGCCATCCAGGGGCTGGCGGCGGTGTTCGTCGCCGAGATGCAGGGCAGCCACTCGGCGGTGGTGGGTCTGCCGCTCTACGAGACCGCCACACTGCTGACCCGCCAAGGCGTACCGCTGTGGTCGGGGGCCGGGGTGGCTGTGCCATAATGCCGATATGATCACTGGATAAGGAAGCCTGCATGAGTGGTGAAGTACTCATCAACCTGACGCCGATGGAAACTCGCGTGGCAGTGGTCGAGAACGGCGTCCTGCAGGAAGCCTTTATCGAGCGTAGCCGACGCCGCGGCATCGTCGGCAATATCTACAAGGGCAAGGTGGTGCGGGTACTGCCCGGCATGCAGGCCGCGTTCGTCGACATTGGCCTGGATCGTGCGGCGTTCATTCATGCCCACGAGGTGATGCCGCCCAATACCCCCAGCGACGAGCAGGTGTCGATTGGCCATCTGCTGCACGAGGGACAGGCACTGGTGGTGCAGGTCACCAAGGACCCCATCGGCTCCAAGGGGGCGCGCCTCACCACGCATCTGTCGGTGCCGTCGCGGTTTCTGGTCTATATGCCCGATTCGCCTCACAACGGCGTTTCCCAGCGTATCGAGGACGACGCCGAGCGCGAGCGGCTGCGCCAGCTCACCGAGCAGTGCCAGAGTGAGCAGGAGCTCGAGATCAGCGGCGGTTTCATCATCCGCACCGCCGCCGAGGGCGTGGGGCACGAGGAGCTGCATGCCGACATGTATTTCCTGCTGCGGCTGTGGCGCAAGGTCAGCGAGCGCAAGATCACCGCGCCGGCACCCAGCGTGATCTACGACGACCTGCCGCTGTTCATCCGCACCCTGCGCGATGTGATGCGCGACGAGATCGAGAAGGTGCGCATCGACTCGCGCGAGAACTTCCTCAAGCTGTATGAGTTCGCCAGCGAGTTCATGCCCGGCACCGAGAACCGCATCGAGTACTACCCGGGCGAGCGGCCGATCTTCGATCTCTACAGCGTCGAGGACGAGATCCAGAAGGCGCTGGGGCGCAAGGTGCAGCTCAAGTCCGGCGGCTACCTGGTCATCGACCCCACCGAGGCGATGACCACCATCGACGTCAATACCGGCGGTTACGTGGGCCACCGCAACCTCGAGGAAACCATCTTCAAGACCAACCTCGAGGCGGCCACGGCGATCGCCCGCCAGCTCAGGCTGCGCAACCTGGGCGGTATCATCATCATCGATTTCATCGACATGGAAGAGCTCGAGCACCAGCGCCAGGTGCTGCGGGTACTGGAGAAGTCGCTGGAGCGCGACCATGCCAAGACCAAGTGCACCGGGGTCACCGAGCTGGGGTTGGTGCAGCTGACGCGCAAGCGCACCCGCGAAAGTCTTGAACAGACGCTGTGTGAGCCCTGTCCTACGTGTAGTGGGCGCGGCACGCTGAAGACACCGGAGACGGTGTGCTACGAGATCTTTCGCGAGATCCTCCGCGAGGAGCGCGCCTATAGCCCGGAAACCTACATGGTGCTGGCCTCCCAGGCGGTGGTCGATCGGCTGCTCGACGAGGAGTCCACGGCGGTAGCGGATCTCGAGTCCTTCATCAACAAGACGATTCGCTTCCAGGTCGAGGCACACTATTCTCAGGAGCAGTACGATATCGTGCTGATGTAAGCGATGAGCCCACTCCGCGTGACGCTGCGCTGGGCGCTGACCCTGGCCGCGATCGGCCTGGCGCTGCTGGCGATACTGGCGGTGGCGCTGCGCCTGGCGCTGGGCCAGGTCGACTCGCTGCGCGACAACCTCGAAACGCTGCTCTCGGCGCGCTTCAACGCCGAGGTCAGCGTGGCCGAACTGCGCGCCGAGGTGAATCGCCTCGACCCCAGCGCCGAGCTTCACCACCTGCGCATCGCCTCCCGCGACGGCCGCGACCTGCCGCTGCTGGAGGTCGAGCACGCCGAGCTGCGGCTGGCCAGCGCCGCGTCGCTGCGCGACTGGGTGCCGGTGGTGGAAGATGCGCGCATCCGCCAGGTCACCGTGCATCTCTACCAAACCCCGGAGCGGACCTGGCACTGGCCGGAGCCGGCCGAACTGCCCCCGGAATTTCAGCCCACCGCCGAGTTCGACCTCGAGCGTCTCGATTTCTGGGTCGGTGCGCTGCTGCGCCAGCGTGTCGAAGCCGAACAGGTGCGCCTGGTGCTGCACGGCCTCGATCGTCAGGTGGTGCTCGAAGCCCCCAGTCTGCTGATGACCGGCGACCGACGCCGCACCCATGTCGAGGGTTGGCTGCACGTCGAGGGGCAGGAGAATATCGCGCTCGAGGCGGCGCTGGAGATACAGCCGGGACGCCGCGGGCTGGCCGACTTCAGCGCCGCGCTGCAGGCGCGCATGGACGTTGCCAGCCTGGTCGAGCTGGCCGAGGTGCTGAGCCGCAATGACCCGGTGCGTCTCGATGCCGCCGAGGGCAAGGCCGAGCTGTGGGGGCGCTGGCACGAGGGCGCGCTGCAGGACGCCCGGCTCGACCTGGACGTGCCGCAGTTCGTCGTCAGCAATGCCAGCGCGACGCTGGCGCTGGACGATATTCGCGCCCGCGGCCAGTGGCTACGCGATGGGCCTGATGGCTGGCAGGCGTGGCTGAGCCGCGAGCCGCTGGCCGATGACGACGCGACCCACGGACCGGCGATACCCGAACACTGGCATCTGATGGGCGAGGGCCGCGACTGGTGGCTCAATACCAGCGGCTTCGAGCTCGACGCGCTGGCCGCCTGGCGCAACCGCGTGCCGCTCCCCGAGGGGCTGGTGCGGGTGCTCGACAGCCTCGACCCCCAGGGGCGTATCAGCGGCTTCGGTGTTGGCCGCCGCAACGGCAGCTGGCAGGCCCGCGGCGCGCTGCACGAGGTGGCGGTCTCGGCGTGGCAGAACGCTCCCGGCGGCGGGCCCATCGACGCCTGGGTCGAAGCCGAGGATCTGCATGGCAAGGTCACCTTCGTCGGCGATCTCGATACCCGGCTCGATTTTCCGCGGCTGTTCCGCGAGCCGATGCAGCTGACTGCCGCACGCGGCGTGGTCAACTGGGACTATCGCGGCGAACGGGTGCATGTCGATGGCCAGGACCTCGAGGCGCTGTGGCGCGGCGCTCAGGTGCAGGGCGGGTTCGACCTGGCGCTGGGCGGCGATGAGCCCGGCGAACTGGGGCTCGATCTGGCCTTCCGCGAGATAGACGCGGTGACCACGCCGCTAAGCGACTGGCTGCCGGTGGGGGTGTTCGGTGACGGGCTCAACGAGTGGCTCGAGCTGGGCGCCGCGGGGCGGGTTACCGCCGGCACCCTGAGCCTGCGCCAGCCGCTGCGCGAGGGCATCGAGCCCGACGATATCGAACTCGAACTGGCCCTCGAGCTGGTCGATGGATACCTCCCCTTCGCCGAGGGCTGGCCGGCGCTGGAGGATGTCAGGGGGCGCCTGGCAATGGATGGCATGCGCCTGGAGGCCTGGGTCGAGCATGCCGAGAGCCTCGGCCTGGTGGCCCAGGAGGGGCGCGTCAGCCTCGCCGACCAGACGCTGGACGTGGTCGGCGAGCTGGCCGGTAGCAGCGAGGCGGTGCTCGACTATCTCGCCGCGCTGCCGTTCTTCGATCTCGACAGCAGTGACTTCAGCGGCAGCGGCGCCCTGGCCGGCGAGCTGTCGCTGACGCTGCCCCTCGATGACCTCGAGGCACTGCGCCTGGACATCGAGGCCGACGTCGACGTGCCGGCGCTGGTCTATCTGCCGCTGGATATCCGCATGCACAGCGTCAACGGCGCGCTGGCCTACCGCCAGCGTGACGATCAGGGCGGCGTCGACGGCGTGCTTGGCGCGCGGGTGTTCGGCGGCCCGCTACGCGCCGAATTCGATACCCGCGAGCAGGGCGTCGATTTCAGCGGCCGGGCGCTGGCCAGCGGACTGCTGAGCTGGGCCGGGCTGGATGCCGCGGCACCGATCCTCGATGGTGTATTTCCCTATACGGCGCGTCTCGACCACGCCGAGGGTGCGCTGAGCTTGCGCTTCGACAGCGACCTCAGCGGTCTGGCGATTCGCCTGCCGGCGCCGTTCGGCAAGCCGGCGGGCAGCAGCGCGCCGCTGTTCGTCGAGGCCGACCTGGAAAATGGCGTGATCGAGGGCGAGCTGGCCGAGCGCCTGCGCCTGCGCTGGCGCGAGTGGGGCACCGGTAGCCAGGGGCAGGCGTGGCTGGAGCAGTGGCCGGCGGCCCCGGCCTGGCCCGACGGCAGCGGCTGGGAAGTCGAGTGGCGCACGCCGCGGCTGGACACCGACGCCTGGGCCGAGGCCCTCGGCGGGGTCGGCGCCGAGGACCTCGAGCTTGGCGATTCAGGCCCCGATGCGCTGCGCGTGGCGCGTTTCGCCACGCCCTGTCTCGACGTGATGCAGCGCTGCCTGGGCTCGCTGTATGTCAGCGCTTATCCGTGGAGCGGTGACGACTGGCGCCTGGATGTCGACGGCAGCCTGCTCGAAGGGCGCGTCGACTTCCGCCCGGCCGCGGGTGGCGAGCTGGATGTCGCCCTGGTGCGGCTCAACCTGGATGCGCTGATGCCTGAGGAGGCCGACGCCGAGGGGCTGCTCGACGAGATCGCGCTGGCGCCCAGTCCGGCGGCTTTTCCGGAGTGGGTCGGTGAACTGCCCGACGGGCGCCTGCGGGTCGCCAGCCTGCTCCACGAAGGCAAGAGCTTCGGCCCGCTCACCGCGCGCTGGCGGGCCAGCCCCGGCTCGCTGCAGGTGGCACCGCTGGGCTTGACCCTGGGGCGTGTCTCGGCGCGCGGCGAGATCGACTGGGAAGCCACCGGTGACGCCAGCCTGACCCGCGCACGACTGGCGCTGGACGGCGGCGACCTGGGCACTGCCCTGGAGCGGCTCGACCAGCCCATCGCGATCAGCAATACCACCACGCGGGTGCGCTCGCAGCTGGCCTGGCCCGGGGCGCCCTGGCAGTTCGGTCTCGACCGCTCGCGGGGCAGCCTGGACATCGACCTGCGCGACGGCCGCTTCCGCTACCTCGACTCGCCCTCGGCGCGCCTGGTCGGACTGCTCAACTTCGACAACCTGTTGCGTCGCCTGCGCCTCGATTTCTCCGATGTGACCGGCCAGGGTACGGCTTTTGACAGTGTCATCGGCAACGCGACCTTGTATGGTGGCATTCTGGAAACCCGTGGCCCGGTGGTGGTCGAGGCGCCGGCAACGCGCTTCACCCTTGACGGCCAGGTTGACCTGGCGCGCCGTGAACTCGACCAGCGTCTCGGGGTCACGGTACCAGTAAGCCAGAATCTCCCGCTGGCGGCGGTAGCCGCCGGCGCCCCGGTAGTGGGCGGGGCACTGTTCATCGCGCATCGCCTGTTCGGTGGAGCCATCGATCGGGCGACGCAGATTCATTACCGCGTGCGGGGTCCCTGGACCTCGCCGCAGATTTCCCTGGAAGGTGCCGAATGAACCTACACTCCCGTGACCTGACGGCTCAGGACAAGCTCGATGGCGCCATCGCTACCCTGCTGACCCCGGGTGGGCTCGACCTCGACGGTCTCGATGCCGGGCTCGGCCATGCGCTGGGTGCCGGCATCGACTACGCCGACCTCTACTTTCAGCGCAGCTGGCACGAGAGCTGGGTGCTCGAGGACGGTGAGGTCAAGGAGGGCAGCTACAGCATCGACGGCGGCGTCGGCGTGCGCGCCATGGCCGGAGAGAAGACCGGTTTCGCCTACTCCAACCAGATCACCGCCGAGGCGCTGGCCGATACCGGGCGTACTGCCTCGGGCATTGCGCGCAGCGGATCGCGCCTGGCGCTCGCCCCGGGGCGTCTCGGCAAGGCCGACGAACGCTATGTCGGGGTCGATCCGCTGGCCGGGCTCAGTGCCGGCGACAAGATCGCCATGCTCAAGGAGGCCGATCGCATCGCCCGCGCCGAGAACCCCGCGGTGAGCCAGGTCAGCGCCTCGCTGACCGGCCTCTACGAAGTCGTGCTGGTGCGTGCCAGCGACGGCACCCTGGCCGCCGACGTGCGCCCGCTGGTGCGCTTCAACGTCAGCGTGATCGTGACCAACAACGGTCGCCGCGAGCGCGGTAGCGCCGGCGGCGGCGGTCGCTACGCCATGGCGCGCCTGCGCGACGACCAGGCGCCGAGTCGCTTCGCCCGCGAAGCGGTGCGCCAGGCGATGGTCAACCTCGAAGCGGTGGACGCGCCTGCCGGGCAGATGCCAGTGGTGCTGGGTGCCGGTTGGCCCGGCATCCTGCTCCATGAGGCCGTCGGCCACGGCCTGGAGGGCGACTTCAACCGCAAGGGTAGCTCGGCCTTCGCCGGTCGCATGGGCCAGCGGGTGGCCGCCAAGGGGGTGACGGTGGTCGATGACGCGACCCTGGGGGATCGCCGCGGCTCGCTGTCGATCGATGACGAAGGCACCCCGGGCGCCTACACGCCGCTGATCGAGGACGGCATCCTCACCGGCTACATGCAGGACAAGCTGAATGCGCGGCTGATGGGCATGGCGCCCACCGGCAACGCGCGCCGCGAGTCCTATGCGCACATGCCGATGCCGCGCATGACCAACACCTACATGCTGGCCGGCCACGACGCTCCTGCCGACATCATCAAGAGCGTCAAGCGTGGCCTCTACGCGGTGAGCTTCGGCGGCGGCCAGGTGGATATCACCTCGGGCAAGTTCGTGTTCTCGGCCAGCGAAGCCTACCTGATCGAGGACGGCAAGATCACCGCGCCGGTCAAGGGCGCGACGCTGATCGGCAACGGCCCCGAGGCGATGGCCCAGGTGTCGATGATCGGCCACGACATGGAACTCGACACCGGGATCGGCGTGTGCGGCAAGGAGGGGCAGGGCGTGCCGGTGGGCGTCGGTCAGCCGACGCTCAAGCTCGACGAGCTCACGGTAGGCGGCACGGCGTCGTGAGCGGCGTCGGGGATAGGTCGTAAGGGAGGTTCTGGGCCAGGGATGGCCCAGGTAGCGTCCAGGGAGGGATTCATAGCGTCTCCCTGAAGGCCTGTCGCCGACTAAGCCGCGAGCGAGCTGGCTGGTCTGTGCTAGAGCGCGGCCGTATCGCGAATCAGCTTGAACAGCTTGCGCGAACTGGTCGGCGGCTTGTCCTGGGCGCGTTCGCGCTGGGCGTTGCGGATCAGCTGGCGCAGCGCCTGGCGATCGACATCGGGGAACTCGACGATAAAGGCCTCGACGGCCTCGTCGCCCTGCTCGATCAGCCGCTCGCGCCACTTCTCCAGGCGATGGAAGGCGTGGTCGCGCTGCAGCTTCTCCTGCTCGAATTCGTCGAAGGCGGCCTGGATCGCCGCGGTATCCTCGCGGCGCATGACCTTGCCGACGTACTGCATGTGGCGGCGGCGCCCTTCGTGGGAGCGGATGCGTCCGGTCTCTTCGACCGCGGCGAGCATCTCGTCGGAGAGCGGCAGCCGGGCACGCTCGGCGTCGGACAGGGCGATGATTTTTTCACCCAGCGCCTGCAGGGCCTGCATCTCCTGCTTGCGCTGGGTCTTGCTCTGCCAACCATCGTGGTCGGCGGGGGAATCGAATGACATGCCATTACCATCAGCATCGGGGTGTGCGGCGAGTATACCAGCCCACCCCAGTCAAGGAGACACGAGATGACACAGGCTTTTGATGCCGCCGAGCAGCAGACGCTACTCGAGGCGCGGGTCGCGTCGGCGCTGGACCTGGCACGTCGGCTGGGTGCCGATGCCTGCGAAGTTGGCGCCAGCGTCGATCAGGGGATCGGCGTCAGCGTGCGCCTCGGCGAGGTGGAGAGCGTCGAGCTGTCCCGCGATCAGGGTATCGCGGTGACGGTGTTCGTCGGCAGCCGCAAGGGCAGCGCCTCGTCGTCGGATGCCGGCGAGGCGTCGATCAGGGCCGCGGTGGAGAAGGCCATCGGCATTGCCCGCTATACCGGCGAAGATCCCCACGCTGGCCTGGCGCCGGCGGAGCTGATGGCCACCGAGCTTCCCGACCTCGAGGTGCACCATCCGTGGCGGCTTAGCACCGACGAGGCCATCGAGCTGGCGTTGAGCTGCGAGTCCGCCGGTCGCAGCGTGGCGGGTATCAGCAACTCCGATGGCGCCAGCCTGTCGAGCGGTGAGGGCGTGCGCGTCTACGGCAATAGTCACGGTTTTCTCGGCAGCCTGTGCGGCAGCCGCCACTCGCTGTCGTGCATGCTGATCGCCGAGGATGACAGTGGCATGCAGCGCGACTACGAATACACCAGCGAGCGCGACCCGGCACGGCTGGTGGCCGCCGAGACGATTGGCCGCCAGGCGGCCGACAAGACGCTGCGTCGGCTGGGGGCCAAGCGTCCCAGTACGGGACGCTTCCCGGTGCTCTTCGACCCGCAGCTGGCGGCCGGTCTGATCGGCCACCTGATGAGCGCCATCGCCGGTGGGGCGCTGTATCGCGACGCCTCTTTCCTGTGCGGACGCCTCGGCGAGACGCTGTTCCCGAGCTGGTTCACGCTGGGCGAGCGGCCGCTGGAGATCGGTGCCTCGGCCAGTGCGCCCTTCGACAACGACGGCGTCTATACCCGCGACAACGTGTTCATCGACCAGGGGCGGCTGGCCAGCTACATGCTCTCGGCTTACAGCGCGCGGCGGCTCGGCATGCACAGCACCGGTAACGCCGGTGGCGCCCGCAACCTGCGTCTCGAGGCGCCGCTGACGCCGCATGCCGCACTGCTCGAGCAGCTCGGCACCGGGGTGCTGGTCACCGAGCTGATGGGGCAGGGCGTCAACGGGGTGACCGGCGACTACTCCCGCGGTGCGGCGGGGTTCTGGGTCGAGAACGGCGTGATCCAGCACCCGGTGGAGGAGTTCACCATTGCCGGCAATCTCGAGCAGATGTTCCGCGGCCTGATGGCGGTGGGCGATGACGTCGACACCCGCGGCAGCATTCACAGTGGCAGCTGGCTGATCGACGAGATGACGGTGGCGGGCAGTTGAGGCAGCGGAGCGCCTACTCGCCCTCTTCGAAGCGTGATTCGAACAGTGCGCTCAAGGCGTCGAGCACGGCCTCGGCGTCGTCGCCTTCGGCGTGAACGGTGAGCGCGCTGCCGCAGGGTGCGGCGAGCATCAGCAGCGACATGATGTTGGCCGCGTCGGCGTCGCGCCCGGCGTGCTGGACCTTGACCTTGGCACGATACGGCTGGCAGCACTGCACCAGCTTGGTGGCCGCGCGGGCGTGCAGGCCGCGCTTGTTGGTCAGGGTCAGCTCACGGCTCGGCATCGGTTCAACTTCCTTGTAGTGGCGTGGCGTGCTCGCTGTCCTTGGCAGCGGGGCGGGTGATGGCGGTGTGAATGCCCAGTTCGCGGTGGCGTAGGCGCACATCGGGGTAGCGGGCGGCAAACTCGGTGGCCAGGCGTTCGACCAGGTACACCGAGCGATGCTGGCCGCCGGTGCAGCCGATCGCCACGGTGACATAGCTGCGATGGCTGGCTTGATAGGCCGGCAGCCAGCGGCTCAGCCAGCCGTGGATGTCACTGGCCATGTCGGCGACGTCGCGATAGCCCTCGAGGAACTCGACGATCTCGGCGTCACGGCCGTTGAAGGGGCGCAGCCGTGGATCCCAGTAGGGGTTGGGCAGGCAGCGGGCGTCGAACACGGTGTCGGCGTCCAGCGGCACGCCGCGCTTGAAGCCGAACGACTCGAAGGTCAGGGTCAGCTGCTTGCCGACATGCTGGGCGACCTGCTCGGTAATGCGTCCGCGCAGGTCGTGGACCGACAGCCGGGTGGTGTCGATGGTCAGGTCGGCCAGGTCGCGGATCTCGGCCAGTGCGCTCTCTTCGGAGTCGATCGCCTCGGCCAGGGTGCGGTCGCTGTCGCGGGTCAGCGGGTGGCGACGGCGAGTGGCCGAGTAGCGTTCGAGGAGGATCTTGGCATCGGCGGTGAGGTACACGACCTGGCAGTCGACGCCGCGCTGGCGCACCTCGTCGAGCAGGCTCGGGAAGCGCTCGAGGGCATCCGGCAGGTTGCGTGCGTCGATGCTGACGGCGATCGAGGAGCGCCGCGGCTCGCCGGCATGCAGTTCGTCGACCAGCGAACCGAGCAGCATCGCCGGGAGGTTGTCGATGGCGTAGAAGCCCAGGTCTTCGAGGGCCTGCAAGGCAATCGATTTACCCGAGCCGGATCGGCCGCTGATGATCACGAGCTGCATGCTGCTCTCCTGCGCGAACCTGCGCTAAAACGTGCCGCCGACATGAGTCGCGGGGCTTCCAGGCGGCCCTGGCAAAGGCTCAGGGAGCGGGAGTATCGGGATGCTGGGCCTGACGGTCGATGGCATCCATCAGGGTATCATGAAGTTCACGCTGACTCTCGCAGTGGCGCAGTTTGGCGCGGGTCTCGGCGTCGTTCATCACGCCGGCGACTTCGGCGAGCAGTGCCAGGTGGGTGTCGTCGGCCTGTTCGGGAACCAGCAGCACGAACACCAGATCTACCGGGTCACCGTCGATGGCATCGAAGTCGACCGCTTCGCTGAGCTTGAGAAAGCCGGCCAGCGGCGTCTTGCAGTGGGGACTGCGGGCATGGGGGATGGCGACCCCGTTGCCGATGCCGGTACTGCCCAGCCGTTCGCGTCCGATCAACCGGCTGAAGACTTCCTGGCTGTCGAGGCTCGGGGTGTTCTGGGCAATGAAGGTGCTGAAGAATTCCAGCACCCGTTTCTTGCTCCCCCCGGGGACGCCGAACAGGGCGCGCTCGGGGGGCAGGATGGTTTGCAGAGTCATGGAGAAATCAGCGGACACCGGCGCCTTGGGCGCGGGCCTGAGCTTTTTCCTTGTGTTTGACCAGTTGGCGGTCGAGCTTGTCGGCCAGGGCGTCGATGGCGGCGTACATGTCCACGTCCTGGGCATCGGCGTGAATATCGGCCCCTGCGGCGTGCAGGGTGCAGGCGGCGTGCTGGCGCTCCTTTTCGATGGAAAGCGTGACCTGCACGGTGGTGATGTTGTCGTAGTGTCGTTCGAGGCGGGCAAGTTTCTCGTCGACGTAATCACGCAGCGATTCGGTCAGTTCAACATGGTGTCCGGTGATGTTGACTTGCATGGCACGCTCCTTTCCTGCGGGTGTCGCTTCGATTGTAACCCTTTTTGTGGCGCTGCATAGCCCCTGTGCCGGTGGATTTGATCAGCACCGATGTTGCAGGTTTTTTTACTGTCAGGACAGACGCTTGCGCTCGCTTGAGGGCGGGATGCCCATGGCTTCGCGATACTTCGCCACGGTACGCCGGGCGACCTTGATGCCGCTATCGGCGAGCAGGTCGACCAGCTTGCTGTCGGACAGCGGCTTGCGCGCCGGCTCCTCACCGATCAGCTTCTTGAGGCGCGCGCGGATCGCGGTGCTGGAGTGGGCGTCGCCCTCGCCGGCGCCGCCGACGTGGCTGGAGAAGAAGTACTTGAGCTCGAACACCCCGCGCGGGGTGTGGATGAATTTCTGGGTGGTGACACGCGAAATGGTCGACTCGTGCATCTCCACTGCCTGGGCGATGTCGGCCAGGATCAGCGGCTTCATGGCTTCTTCGCCCTGCTCGAGGAAGTCGAACTGGCGCGCCATGATCTCGCGACCGACCCGCAGCAGGGTGTCGTTGCGGCTCGACAGGCTCTTGATCAGCCAGCGTGCCTCCTGCAGGTGCTGCTTCATGAAGGCGTTGTCGTCGCTCTTGTCGGCGCGCTTGATCAGTGCTGCGTAGTCGGGCTGGATACGCATCCGTGGCAGCGCCTCGGGATTCAGCTCGATGCGCCACCCGGCCTGAGTATGGCGGGCGATCAGGTCGGGGATGACGTAGTCATTGCCGCTGTCGCTGAAGGCCTGGCCGGGGCGCGGGTCGAGGGTGCGGACCAGGGCAATGACGTGGTCGAGCTGGTCGTCATCGAGGCGCAGGCGACGCTTGAGCAGCTTGCGATCGTCGCCGGCCAGGGCTTCCAGGAACTGGCGTACCAGGCGCTTGGCCTGTGGCAGCAGCGGGGTGTCATCGGGCAGCACGCCGAGCTGCAGCATCAGGCATTCGCGCAGGTCGCGGGCACATACCCCGGTAGGCTCGAACTGCTGCAGGCGCAGCAGCACCTGCTCGACCTCGCTGACCTTGAGGCCGGCAAGCCCCTGGTCGCGCAGCCCGCCGCTGAGTTCGTCGAGGCTCGCCGCCAGGTAGCCGTTGTCATCGACGGCATCGATCAGGCTCTCGGCGATGATCCGCTCACGGTCGACCAGGTCGGTCATCGCCAGCTGCCAGGCCAGGTGGTCATGGAGGCTTTCACCGCTGGCGTTGCGCTCGAAGTCCGGCGCTTCGCCGCTGCCGCTGGGGGCCATGTCCTGGTAGGTGTCCGACCAGTCGCTGTCGACCGACAGCTCGTCGGGGATCTCGCTCGACCAGTCGTCCTCCTTGGCCTCGGCGACCTCCTGCTCGCCGAAAGCGTCGTCGAGCTCGAGCATGGGGTTGGACTCCAGCGCCTGCTGGATTTCCTGGCGAAGATCGAGGGTCGACAGCTGCAGCAGGGCGATCGCCTGCTGCAGCTGGGGGGTCATCGTCAGGTGGGTACCGACGCGCAGTTGCAACGAGGGTTTCATGGCCATGGGGGAGACGGCTTCGCTGACAAGTGAGCGATTACGTTAGCCCGCGTCGCGACCCCATGCAAGCACTATGGTATGAAATCTCTGCAATAAGCATGCCATGCGCAATTCGTGTGCCAGTTGTCAATAGCCCAGCGTGTTTTCATGGGCTTGAGGACGGTATTCTTAGAGCCGGAAGTCCTCGCCGAGGTAGACGTCGCGGACTCGCTGGTTATCGAGCACCTCGGTGGCGCTGCCCTCGGCGATGATCTGGCCGTCGCCGACGATATAGGCGCGGTCGCAGATATCCAGGGTCTCGCGGACGTTGTGATCGGTGATCAGTACGCCTATGCCGCGCGCCTTGAGCTGGCGGATGATGCCCTTGATCTCGCCCACTGAGATCGGGTCGACCCCGGCGAAGGGTTCGTCGAGCAGGATGAAGGTCGGCTCGGTAGCCAGCGCGCGGGCGATCTCGACCCGGCGTCGCTCACCGCCGGACAGGCTCATGCCCAGATTGTCGCGGATATGGGTGACATGAAACTCGCCGAGCAGCTGTTCGAGGCGCGCCTGGCGCCCGGCGCGGTCGAGGTCCTTGCGGGTCTCGAGGATTGCCATGATGTTGTCGGCCACCGACAGCTTGCGAAACACCGAGGCTTCCTGGGGCAGGTAGCCGAGCCCGGCCTGGGCGCGCTCGTGCATGGCCGCCCGGGACAGGTCGCGGTCGTCGATATGGACCTCGCCGGCGTCGGCCTTGACCAGCCCGACGATCATGTAGAACGAGGTGGTCTTGCCGGCCCCGTTGGGGCCGAGCAGGCCGACGATGCTGCCCTGGTCGATGGTCAGGCTGATGTCGTGCACCACCCGGCGGCGCTTGTAGCTCTTGGCCAGGTGTTTGGCGCGAAGGGTCGTCATGCGCTTGCCTTAAGTAGGGGAGCGAAGTGGCTCGAGTCAGTTCTGTTCGGGGTTGAGGGTCATGCGTACGCGCTGGCGCTCGCTGCCTTCGACCTCGGAGCGTGCCTGGACCACGCGGCGGTCGAGGAAGTACTCGACGTAGCCGCCGTCGAAGGTGTCGCGGGCCTGGTGCAGCTCGGCCTGGTCGATCAGCTCCACGCGGCGCGCGGCGACGTGGTAGATGATGGTGCGGCCCCAGCCGCGCATCAACTCTTCGTCGGGCTGTGGGCGCTGCTCGACGTAGGCGCGTTCGCCGGTGGCGGTGATGCGCGAGACCTCGCCGGCATCGTTGCGACGGATCTCGACGCGGTCGCCGGTGACCTGCAGCGAGCCCTGGCGGATATCCACATCGCCGGTGTAGACCGCGGTGCCGGCGCGGTCGTCGAGGTCGAGCTGGTCGGCGGTGACGTCGATGGGCTGGCTGGCGTCCTGGGTCTGGGCCAGGGCAGCGGCGCTTCCCAGCAACAGCCAGGCGGCCACTGCCAGGGTCAGGGATGATCGCCTCATGATGCGGGTTCCTCGGAGCCTTCGGGTGGGTGGTGGCCGCGTACGTTATCGGTCAGGCGCATGCGGTCTTCGTCGATCCAGGCGTCGAAACGTTCGCCGCGGGTCCACTGCGGCGGCTGATATAGGGTAGCAGTGGTCTCGCTGAAGGCGTGGCCAATATCGAGGTCGACGTGTAGCACGTTGGTCTCCAGCCGCCAGCCCTCGTCGGGGGCCTCCAGGCGGGCGTTGCCGGCCAGCGTCAGCCGCTCATTGCCAGGGCCGAGGGTGCCGACGTCACCGAAGCCGAACCAGGTGCGGCCCTCGCTGTCGAGCAGCCGGCTGACTGGCGTCTGGGTGCGGGTAATGTCGTCGTGGGGGGTGTGCACCAGGCGTGGCGTCACGAGCCGCTGGTGGGGCCGGCCTTGGGCGTCGAAGCGGGTCATGGTGGCGTCTTCGAGGTAGTAGTCGGGCTCGCCGGCGGCGTCGCGCGGCACCGGGCCGGGGCCGAAGCTGTCGCGCTGCTCGAACAGTGCCAGCACCCCGCCAAGCATCAGCAGGAGCAGCAGCAGCCAGAGCTTGTAGGAGGGGCGCGGCAGGCGGATGGCCATGGCTCAGCGCTTCCCGTGCAGGTAGGTGTCGACAACCGCGCCCCAGTGGCCCTGGGCCTGAAGCAGCGCATCGCAGATCTCACGCACGGCACCGTGGCCGCCGGGGCGCTGGGTAACCCAGTCGGCGTGGGCGCGAATGTAATCCGGCGCGTTGGGTACGCTGATGCCGAGCCCGGCACGCTTGATCGCCGCCAGGTCGGGCAGGTCGTCGCCGCCGTAGGCGACCTGTTCGAGTCCCAGGCCAAGCCGCTGGCACAGCTCGCGCAGCGCGGCGAGTTTGTCCTCGCGGCCCTGCAGCACATGGTCGATGCCCAGCGCCGCGGCACGCTGGCTGACCATCGGCGAGTCGCGTCCGGTGATCAAGGCAACCTCCAGGCCGGCCTGGCGAAGCAGCTTGACGCCGTGGCCGTCCTGGGTATGAAACGCCTTGATCTCTATGCCGTCGGCCTGGAAATAGAGGCGGCCGTCGGTGAACACGCCGTCGACGTCCAGCGCCAACAGGCGCACATGGCGGGCCTGGTCGATCAGTGCCGGGGGTAAGGCGGGGGTGTCGGGGCTCATTAAAAAACCTCCTAGATGACGCCGCTGGTGAGCAGGTCGTGCATGTGCAGGGCGCCCACCGGGCGGCCCTGGTCGTCGACCACCGCCAGGGCGGTGATGCGGTTGTCCTCCATCACGCGCACCGCTTCGGCGGCCAGTATCTCGGCGCCGATGCGCTTGCCGGGGCGGGTCATGACGTCGTCGACCTTGAGCGGTCGCAGGTCGGCATACTGATCGAGCGTACGCCGCAGGTCACCGTCGGTATAGACCCCGGCCAGCAGGCCCTGTTCATCGACCACGCAGGTGAAGCCGAGGCCTTGACGGGTAATCTCGAGCAGCGCATCACGCAGTGGGCTGCCGAGCGGCACCTGGGGCAGGCGGCTGCCCTGGTGCATCAGGTCGCCGACCTTGAGCAGCAGGCGTCGGCCGAGGCTGCCGCCGGGGTGCGACAGGGCGAACTCCTCGGCGGTGAAGCCGCGTGCCTCGAGCAGCGCCACCGCCAGCGCATCGCCCAGCGCCAGTGCAGCGGTGGTCGAGGAAGTGGGCGCCAGATCGAGGGGGCAGGCCTCGCGGGCCACGGCGGCATTGAGGTGTGCTTCGGCGTGGCGCGCCAGCGTCGAGCCGGGGCGGCCGGTCATGCTGATCAACGGCGTGCCCATGCGCTTGAGCAGCGGCAGCAGGGCGGTGACCTCGCTGGTCTCGCCGGAGTTCGAGAGTGCCAGGACCACGTCGCCGCGGGTGATCATGCCCAGGTCGCCGTGGCTGGCTTCGCCGGGGTGAACGAAGAAGGCCGGCGTGCCGGTGCTGGCCAGGGTGGCGGCAATCTTGCCGGCGATATGCCCCGATTTGCCCATGCCGGTGACCACCACGCGGCCGTTGCAGTCGAGCATCAGCTGGCAGGCGCGATCGAAATCGGCGTCGAGCTGAGCGCCGAGCGCGGCGATGGCCTGCTGTTCGAGGTCGAGGGTGCGCCAGGCGCTGGCACGAAACATGGAGTCAGGGGTATCGGTCATGGCGATGATTGTTGCCGGTTGTGGCGCGTGGCTCAAGTGTGGCGCTTCGCGCGAGATCAGTATTCAGTGCTTACAGACTCAGCGCCAGCCAGCCGAGATAGCCACCATACAGCACTGCCAGAACGCCGCCGGGCAGGCGTCCGATGGCGCCATGGCGCTGCCACAGCAGCAGTGCACCGAGCAGCAGGGTCAGGGCCAGCATGGTCGGGAAGTCGCGGCTGGCGGCGGCGGGGTCGATGGGGCCGGGGGCCAGCATGCCGGGAATCGGCAGTACCGCCAGCATGTTGAACAGGTTGGAGCCGATCACGTTGCCGATGGCGATGTCGTGATGGCGCTTGAGCGCGCTCGAAACGCAGGCGGCCAGCTCCGGCAGGCTGGTGCCGATGGCAACGATGCTTAGGCCGATGACCAGTTCGCTGATGCCGAAGCCGCGAGCCAGTTCGCTGGCGCCCCACACCAGCAGGCGCGAGCTGGCTACCAGCAGCAGCAGGGTCAGCGCCAGCCAGGCCAGCGCCTTGGGGAGCGTCATGTCCGGCACCTGGCCGGGTGCCTCTTCGTCGGGGGTGTCGGCACGAAACAGCCACCAGAGGCTGAAACCCAGCAGAGCGAGTAGAAACAGTGCATCGAAGCGCCCCAGGATGCCGTTGGCCAGCGCATAGCCGGCCAGCCCGGTGGCGCCCAGCAGCAGCGGCAGCTCGCGGCGCACGATCGAGAAGCGCACCGGGATCGGCGCCACCAGTGCAGTGATGCCGAGCACCAGGCCGATATTGGCGATATTGGAGCCCAGGGCATTGCCCGTGGCGAGATTGGGCACGCCGTCCAGGGCAGCCATGATCGAGACCAGGATTTCGGGTGCCGAGGTGCCCAGTGCAACGATGGTCATGCCGATCAGCAGGGTGCTCATCCCGGCGCGGTATGCAGTGGCGGCGGCAGCGCCGACGAAGCGGTCGGCGCTCCACAGCAGGCCGATCAGGCCGACCAGAATGGTGATCAGGGGTAGCAGCATGATGAGAGGTGGCGGTCCGATGCACGACTGATGAGAAGGCGCCAATTAAACGCGGCTTGGACCAGGGGTGCAAGGCACGGCGAGAAGCCGATGATGCATTGCCGCAACTCTCGCTGGCTAGCGCTGTCGCAGTTAGGATACGATGTTCGATAATTTTTCTCGACGAGATGGCACGCGATGAGTGATTCGCCCTTCGTGGTGATCGACGGCCTGCACTTCTCTCGCGGTGACAAGGAAATCTTCCGCGGCGTGTCACTAAGCATTCCGCGCGGCAAGATCACTGCGATCATGGGGCCCAGCGGCACCGGCAAGACCACCCTGCTCAAGCTGATCGGCGGCCAGTTGACTCCGGATGCCGGGCGGGTGGAGATCGACGGTCAGCGCGTGCACGCGCTGTCACGCAAGGCGCTGTTTCGGCTGCGCAGGCGGATGGGGATGCTGTTTCAGAGCGGCGCGCTGTTCTCCGATCTGAGCGTGTTCGAGAACGTCGCCTTCCCGCTACGCGTGCATACCGACCTGCCCGAGGCCATGGTTCGCGACCTTGTGCTGATGAAGCTCGAGGCGGTCGGCCTGCGCGGCGCACGCGAGCTGATGCCGTCCGAGCTGTCGGGTGGCATGACGCGGCGTGTGGCGCTGGCCCGGGCACTGGCCCTGGATCCCGAGCTGATCCTCTACGATGAGCCGTTCGTCGGTCAGGATCCGATCTCGATGGGGGTGCTGGTGCAGCTGATCAAGCGGGTCAACGAGGCGCTGGGCCTGACCGCGGTGGTGGTCTCCCACGATATCAAGGAGACGCTGTCGATCGCCGACTACGTCTATGTCATCGCCGATGGCCAGGTCATGGCCCATGGTACCCCGGCGACCCTCGACGTCGACCAGGACCCACGGGTCAGCCAGTTCGTGCACGGCGAAGCCGACGGCCCGGTGCCCTTTCACTATCCGGCGCCTGACTTTCGACACGACATGCTGGGCGCGGGAGGCTGGCGATGATCCGCCATATCGCTGGGCTGGGGCGACGTGGCTGCGAGCTGCTCGAAGCCATGGGCCGGGCGGGAGTATTCCTGGCGCAGTCGGCGGTCGGGGTGCCGTCCCGTGAAGGGCTCTATCTGTGGCTGCGACAGATGCATTTCGTCGGCGTGTTGTCGCTGGCCATCGTCATGGTGTCGGGGCTGTTCATCGGCATGGTGCTGGCACTGCAGGGCTATACCATCCTGGTCGATTTCGGCGCCGAGCAGGCGCTGGGGCAGATGGTGGCGCTGTCGCTGCTGCGCGAGCTGTCGCCGGTGGTGGCGGCACTGCTGTTTGCCGGGCGTGCCGGCTCGGCGCTGACCGCCGAGATCGGCCTGATGAAGGCCACCGAGCAGCTGTCGAGCATGGAGATGATCGGCGTCGATCCGCTGCGCCGGGTGGTGGCGCCGCGTCTGTGGGCGGGCTTCGTGGCGCTGCCGCTGCTCACCGTGGGCTTCAGCGTGGTCGGCATCTATGGCGGCTATCTGGTCGGCGTCGAGTGGCTCGGCGTGTTCGACGGTTCCTACTGGGGCAACATGCAGTCGAGCGTCGATTTCATCGGCGACGTCGGCAATGGCATGGTCAAGAGCCTGGTATTCGCTCTGGTGGTGACCTGGATCGCGGTGTTCCAGGGCTATGACCTGATCCCCACCTCCGAGGGTATCTCACGTGCCACTACGCGCACCGTGGTCTACTCCTCGCTGGCCGTACTGGGGCTGGATTTCGTATTGACCGCGGTAATGTTCGGCGGGCTGTCATGATCAGCGGAGACAAGGCATGAAGCGCAGCAAGATGATGGAACTGGGCGTCGGGCTGTTCATGCTCGCCGGGATCCTGGGGCTGGTATTCCTCGGCCTGCGGGTCAGCGGGCTGACCATGGGACCGTCCGGCGACACCTTCACCCTGGAGGCAAATTTCTCCAATATCGGCGGCCTCAAGCCGCGTGCCAAGGTGACCATGGCCGGTGTCAACGTCGGCCGAGTATCGGCCATCGAGCTGGATACCGACTGGTACGACGCGCGGGTGGTGATGGAGCTGGACGGTACCCTCGAGGGCCGCCTGTCGCGGGATACCACGGCGGCGATCCTTACCTCGGGGCTGCTCGGTGAGCAGTACGTGGGCCTGTCGGTAGGCGGCGACCCCGAGACCCTGGCGGACGGTGACAGCATCCGCGATACCCAGTCGGCACTGGTGCTGGAAGAACTCATCCAGCAATTCGTGTCCAACATGGTCAGTGACTGATGACGTTAGTTCATGGAGGTGTTATGCGCGTAGCGTATAGGCGTTACTTGTCTGCTGCGGTGGCCCTGTTGGCTGCCTTGGCAATGTTGATGGTCGGGCCGGCTCAGGCGCAGCAGCCCAGCCAGACCCCGGAACAGCTGATTCGTACCAGCATCGACGAGCTGATGGGTGAGATCGAGGGGCGTAGGGACTACTTCGCCAACAATATCGACGAGCTCGAGGCGCTGGTCGATGACAATCTGGATGATATCGCCGACTTCCGCTATATCGGCGCCAGCGTGATGGGGCGCTATTTCCAGAACGCTACGCCCGAACAGCGCAGCCGGTTCGTGAACACCTTCCGCCAGACCCTGATCGATACCTACACCAGGGGCCTGGTGACCTTCGACTATCGCGAGCTGCGGGTCCTCGACAGCCAGCGCGAGTCGCGCCACAACGATCAGGCCAGCGTGGCCATGGAAGTGGTGGCCACCAACGGTCAGGTCTACCCGGTCAGCTACTCGCTGCGCCTCAGCGACGGCGAGTGGAAGGTGGTCAACGTGATTGTCAACGGCATCAACCTGGGGCTGACCTTCCGCAATCAGTTCGATCAGGCGATGCGCGATCACGGCCGCGACTATGATGCGGTCATCGACGGCTGGGCGCCGGAAGTGGGCGTCGAGGAGCTGGAGGAGGGCGGCTCGGCATGAGCTGCCTGCTCGAGGAGGGGGGTGTGCGACTCGATGCCGAGGGCGCGCGCCTGGCGGTCAGCGGCGACGTCGATTTCGAGGTCGCCGCGGCCCTGGCTGCCAGCGGCAGCGACTGGCTGGCCCGGCAGCCCTCTGCTACCCGCCTGGTGCTCGACTTGAGTGGCGTCGAGCGAGTCAGCAGCGCGGCACTGAGCGTACTGCTCGAGTGGACCCGTCGCGCCGAGGCCGCGGGTCTGGTCATCGAGAACGTGACGCTGTCGGCACCGCTGGTGCGCCTGACGCGTATTGCCGGCCTCGACAGCTTGCTCCCCGAGGCCGCCGTGGCCTGATGGTATGTGCTCGCCGACGTTGATATTCCGGCATGCGCAACTCACCCCATCGCGATTGAAATCGCTCCTACTTTTGCTTTGGCGCCATGCGCTTTTGTGGGAGCGACTTCAGTCGCGATTGCAGCGCGCAGCGCTGCCTCCCGTTCCAGTGACCGATATCTTCACTTGCCCCGTTAATCGCCCCCTTGGCATCGCCAAGCGGGGCGCTTTTGATTACCATTGGAACCCATTTGCGCTCCGCGTACCGCGTACGCCGGTCTAGCGCTGACATGCTTATTTCAGAGGAGAGCTGCGCGCATGCAACCCAGTGACGTCAAGGCGCTACTCGAGGCCCGTATCGATGGCTGCGATTTTCATATCCAGGGCGAAGGCTGCAATTTTCAGGTAACGGCGGTGGGCGAGGTGTTCGGCGAGCTGTCGCCGGTCAAGCGCCAGCAGCTGATCTACTCGGCGCTGTCCGAGGAGATCGCCAGCGGTGCGCTGCACGCGGTGAGCATCAAGACCTATACCCCCAGCCAGTGGCAGAACGCCGCGAACAACGCCGCCGCTGGCGGCGCCTGAGAAGCGGATATTCATGGATAAACTGATTATAAGCGGCAACGGACCCGCCAATGGTGAAGTATGGGCCAGTGGCGCCAAGAACTCGGCGCTGCCGATCCTCTGCGCCACGCTGCTCTCCGAGGGGCCGGTGACCATCGGCAACCTGCCGCACCTGCAGGATATTACTACCACCCTGGAGCTGCTCGGGCGCATGGGCGTCGAGCCGGTGATGGGCGAGCGCATGACCATTCAGCTCGACGGCGCCCAGGTCAAGGATTGCCACGCGCCCTATGACCTGGTCAAGAAGATGCGCGCCTCGATCCTGGTGCTGGGGCCGCTGCTGGCGCACTTCGGGCATGCCGACGTATCGCTGCCCGGCGGCTGTGCCATTGGCTCGCGGCCGGTGGACCTGCACATTCGCGGCCTCGAGGCGATGGGCGCCGAGATCCGCGTCGAGGCGGGCTATATCCGCGCGCGCAGTAACGGCCGCCTGAAGGGCGCGACGATCTTCTTCGACACCGTCACCGTGACTGGCACCGAGAATCTGCTGATGGCGGCGACGCTGGCGGAGGGCACCACGATTCTGGAAAACGCCGCCCGCGAGCCGGAGATCGTCGATCTCGCCGAGTGCCTGATCGCCATGGGCGCCAATATTCGTGGCCACGGCAGCGATACCATCACCGTCGAGGGCGTCGAGCGGCTGCACGGCTGCCACCATGAGGTGATGCCCGACCGCATCGAGACCGGCACCTTCCTTGTCGCCGCCGCGCTCAGCGGTGGCAAGGTGCGGGTGCGCCGCACCCGTGCCGATATCCTCGAGGCGGTGCTGGCCAAGCTCGAGGAGGCCGGGGCGACCATCACCACTGGCGCCGACTGGATCGAGCTCGACATGCACGGCAAGCGGCCGCGGCCGGTGAATATTCGCACCGCACCCTATCCGGCTTTTCCTACCGACATGCAGGCCCAGTTCGTGGCTTTGAACGCGGTGGCTGACGGTACCTCGCGGGTGGTCGAGACGATCTTCGAGAACCGCTTCATGCACGTTCAGGAGCTCAATCGCATGGGGGCGCAGATTGCCCTGGAGGGCAACACCGCGGTGATCACCGGCGTCGAGCGGCTATCCGGTGCGCCGGTGATGGCCACCGACCTGCGCGCCTCGGCATCGCTGGTGATTGCGGCGATGATGGCCGACGGCGAAACCTGCGTCGATCGCATCTACCACATCGATCGCGGCTACGAGTGCATCGAAGAGAAGCTGCAGCTGCTGGGCGCCAAGATCCGCCGCGTGCCCGGCTAACTGACCGACCTGAGTAAGCTGATGAACAAGCAACTGATCGTGGCCCTGTCGAAGGGCCGTATTCTCGATGAGACCCTGCCGCTACTCGCTGACGCCGGGATCGAGCCCGCCGAGGATCTCGGCAAGAGCCGCAAGCTGCTGTTCGATACCAATCTGCCCGACGTCAAGCTGGTGGTGATTCGCGCCACCGACGTGCCGACCTACGTGCAGCTCGGCGCCGCCGACCTCGGCGTGGCCGGCAAGGACGTGCTGCTCGAGCACGGTGCCGAGGGGCTCTACGAGCCGCTCGACCTGGAGATCGCCGGCTGCAAGCTGATGACCGCCGGGGTCAAGGGTGCTGAGCCGGCCCGGGCGCGTCGCCGGGTGGCGACCAAGTTCGTCAACGTGGCGCGCCGCTACTACGCCGAGCAGGGCATCCAGGCCGAGGTGATCAAGCTCTACGGCGCCATGGAGCTGGCGCCACTGATGAATCTCGCCGATGAGATCGTCGATATCGTCGACACCGGCAATACCCTGCGCGCCAACGGCATGGAGCCGCGTGAGCTGATCGCCAGCATCAGTACGCGGCTGGTGGTCAACAAGGCCGCCATGACCATGAAGCACGAGCATCTCAAGCCGCTGATCGAGCGCCTGCGTGCCGCCGTGGCCAAGCGCCGCGACCACTCCGCAACAGCGGCCCGTTAGTTCCGAGTCTTCCTATTGTCCCGCTGCTCAAGGATGAGCAAGGTTACCTGGAGAGAGCCCCATGACCGACAATGCCCGTGTGCGTCCTGTCATCAATCGGCTGTCGACCGCCGATGCCGACTTCGATGCCCGCCTCGACACGCTGCTGGCCTGGGAAGGTGTGTCAAGCACCGAGGTCCAGCAGCGCGTCGACGAGATCATCGCCGCGGTACGTCACCGCGGTGACGCCGCCCTGGTCGAACTGTCCAACCGCTTCGATCGCCTGGCGGTGGGGTCGATGGCCGAGCTTACCCTGGGCCCGGCCCGCCTGCGCCAGGCCTACGACGGCCTGCCCGCCGAACAGCGTGAGGCGCTGGCCGCCGCCGCCGAGCGCATTCGTGTCTATCATGAGCATCAGAAGCCCGGCTCCTGGCAGTACACCGAGGCCGATGGCACGGTGCTCGGCCAGCAGGTCACGGCGCTGGACCGCGCCGGTATCTACGTGCCTGGGGGCAAGGCCGCCTATCCCTCTTCGGTGCTGATGAACGCGATTCCGGCGCATGTCGCCGGCGTGCGTGAAATCGTCATGGTGGTGCCGACCCCGGACGGCGTGCTCAATGAGCTGGTGCTGGCGGCGGCGCACCTGGCCGGCGTCGACCATGTATTTACCCTGGGCGGGGCTCAGGCGGTGGCGGCGCTGGCCTACGGCACCGAGACAGTGCCGCGGGTCGACAAGATCGTCGGGCCCGGCAATATCTACGTGGCCACCGCCAAGCGCGCGGTGTTCGGCCAGGTCGGCATCGACATGATCGCCGGCCCCTCGGAGATCCTGGTGGTTTCCGATGGCGGCACCGATCCCGACTGGCTGGCCATGGACCTGTTCTCCCAGGCCGAGCACGACGAGGATGCCCAGGCGATCCTGGTCACCTGGGACGGTGCCCATGCCGATGCCGTGGCGGCGTCGATCGAGTCGCTGCTGCCGACCATGGAGCGCCAGGCGATCATCGCCGAGTCGCTAGCTGCCCGCGGCGCACTTATCGTGTGCCGCGACCGCGGCGAGGCCGCGGCGCTGATCAACCGCATCGCCCCGGAGCACCTCGAGCTGTCGCTGGCCGACCCAGGCAGCTGGCTCGGCGAGATACGCCACGCCGGGGCGATCTTCATGGGGCGCTATACCGCCGAGGCGCTGGGTGACTACTGCGCCGGCCCCAACCATGTGCTGCCGACCTCGGGCACCGCACGTTTCTCGTCGCCGCTGGGGGTCTACGACTTCCAGAAGCGCTCGTCGATCATCAACTGCTCGGCGGATGGTGCCTCGACGCTGGGGCGTACCGCCTCGGTGCTGGCGCGGGGCGAGTCGCTGACGGCCCATGCACGCTCTGCGGAGTACCGCATCAAGCCCTGATATAAACACCCTCTGAAGCATCCAGCGGTTGCCGCAACGCAAGACGCCCCTGCCACTGGCAGGGGCGTCTTGCGTCGTGAGGGGGCCCGCTCAGCGTTCCGGGCGTCGTCCCTCCGGCGGCGGGCGTTCGCCGACGTCGAGTACCAGGTCGATGCGCTCGCCGCTTCTGATCACGGCGATGGGCAGTTCGGCGCCGGGCTCGATGGCCGCGATATCGGCCATCGCCACGCGTGCGTCGAGAATTGGCCGACCATCTACCTCGAGCAGCACATCGCCAGGCCGCAGCCCGGCCTGGGCAGCAGGGCCGTCGGGCACGATACCGGCGATGACCACGCCGCCCGGGGTCTGCAGGCCGAACGACGCGGCCAGTTCCTGGGTCATTTCCTGGGCCTCGATGCCTAGCCAGCCGCGGATCACACGGCCCTGGGTGACCAGTTCATCGAGGATGTTGCGCGCCAGGTTGGCGGGGATCGCGAAGCCGATGCCCTGGGAGCCGCCCGAACGCGAGAAGATCGCGGTATTGATACCCACCAGGGCGCCTTCAGGATTGATCAGCGCACCGCCGGAGTTGCCGGGGTTGATCGCTGCGTCGGTCTGGATGAAGTCCTCGTAGGCATTCAGCCCCAGGTGGCTGCGACCGGTGGCGCTGATGATACCCATGGTCACCGTCTGGCCGACGCCGAAGGGATTGCCGATGGCCAGCGCCACGTCGCCCACCGCGGCCTGGGTCGAGTCGGTGATGGCGATCACCGGCAGCTCGTCGAGGTCGATGCGCAGCACCGCAAGGTCGCTTTCCGGATCGGTGCCGATGACCTCGGCGAGGGTGTTGCGGCCGTCGCGCAGGGCCACCTGGATCTGGTCGGCGCCGCTGATGACATGGTGGTTGGTGAGCACGTAGCCGTCGTCGCTGACGATCACCCCGGAGCCGAGGCTGGAGAGCATGCGCTGGCGCGAGGTGGCGTCATCGCCGGAGAACTGGCGGAAGAAGGGGTCCGACATCAGCGGGTGTTCGTCACGCTCGACCATGCGCGAGGAGTAGATGTTGACCACCGCCGGCGCGGCACGGTCGACGGCCGCCGAGTAGCTGAATGGCCCCTGCTCGCGGGACAGCGGGTTGGCGGTCTGCAGCTCCGGTGCCGGGCGCGGTTCGCCGTCTGGCTGGGTCGCCGGTAGCGTCTGGGGCTGCGGTTCGACCCGCTGGGCAGGTGCTGCCGCCTGGTCGCGGCCGAGCAGTTGGGGAAAGGCGTTGAGCAGCACGATGGCCAGCAGTACACCGATGAGCACGGGCCACACATAGGGCAGCAGGGTACGACGCATGCAAGGTTCCTTGTCGACGGGGCGGTCGCTGGGGGTGGCCACAGTCGTTACAATGGCGAGTTATTGTACCACTGCCTGTTTTGGCCTGTCTGGAGGTGACCATGATCGATCGTCAGGCGCTGGTGACAGCGTGCGATACGCTGCTGCAGCCGGCGCGCTTCAAGGACTATACCGTGAATGGCCTGCAGGTCGCCGGTCGTCCCCAGGTGCAGCGGGTGATGAGCGGGGTTACGGCCTGCCAGGCGCTGCTCGACGAGGCGCTGGCCTGGGATGCCGACCTGCTGCTGGTGCACCACGGCTATTTCTGGAAGAACGAGCCGCTGGCGGTGACCGGCATGAAGCAGCGGCGCCTCAAGACCCTGCTCAGCCACGACATCAATCTGCTCGCCTATCACCTGCCGCTGGATGCCCACGCGACCCTGGGCAACAATGCGCTGCTCGGCGAGCGACTCGGGTTTACCGCCAGCGGCTGTGCCGACGGCGAGATCGGCGAGGGGCTGCTGTGGCTGGGGGCACCGCCGGCGGGCCTCGATAGCCGAGCGCTGGCCGCCCACGTCGGCGAGTGCCTGGGGCGAGAGCCACTGCTGATCGAGGGGCATCGTGGTGCGCTGGAACGGGTTGCCTGGTGCACCGGTGGTGCCCAGGACATGCTCATGGCTGCCGCCGAGGCCGGTGCACAGCTTTTCATCTCCGGGGAAATCTCCGAGCGCACCACGCATATCGCCCGCGAGATGGGTATCAGCTATGTGGCGGCGGGGCATCATGCCACCGAGCGGGACGGCGTCAGGGCGCTAGGCGACTGGCTGGCCGCAGAGCTAGGCGTGGAGCACCGTTTCGTGGATATCGACAACCCCGTCTGACGACCTGCGCCGGTGGCGCAGGCATCGTGCGCAGATCAGTAGCGGGGCGGCTGCGGCTGGGTCGCGCCGGTTGCGTCGTCGTCGCGGCGCAGGCCGAAGTCCTCGGCCAGGGTGCCGTGGTCGCCGTCGGCATAGTCGCGCGGTACCGACGGCGAGTCGTCGTCTGCGCCCAGGGCGTCGTCGGTGGGGGTCAGGCGACGCTTGATCTGCAGGTCGTCGCAGAGGCGATCGGCGCCCAGTGACAGCTGCTGCTCGAGCTCCTGGCTCTGACGTTGAATGCTGGTCACCAGGTCGGCGGCGCGGGCGAAGTGGTCGTTGAGGGCATCCTTGACCTGGCTGAGCTCCAGCTCGGCCTCGGCCAGGCGCTGGCGGACCTTCTGGTTGCGTGCCACGTTGGCGTTGAGCAGGTGATAGCCCAGCGCGCCGATGCCGATGCCGGCCAGGGCGCTGACGATTGCCAGTATCCAGTCGATATTGCTGTCGTACACGTCGTTCCCCTTTGGTCTTTTCCGCCAGTGATACGGGGGTAAGCCCCGCGCAGTGCTGGCCGGGTCGGGGCTACCCTTCGGGTAGCGAAGCCGACGCCGCCATTATAGAGGGCACGCCGAGACCGAGGTCAATGCGCCAGACGTGGAAAGTGGCGCCGTGCTGCGCGTTTCGCACATGCGAAATGGGTTGCTCGCGGGTATAATGCATCGCTCGACGAGCTGAGGGCGAGGTACGCAAGCTTCCTATGAGTGCGACAACCACCGCGACGAATACCCCGGCGATGCCCGGCCAAGGGCCGCTGGCCCGCTATCGTGCCGATCTCGAGCGCGACGACTTCCAGTACGATGCGGCCCAGCAGGCGGCGGTCGAGCATCTGCAGCGTCTCTATGATGCGCTGGTGGCCACGCCGCGCAGTGCGCCCAAGCCGGTGGCATCGGGCAAGGGGCTGAAGTCGAAGATGGCGGGCCTGTTCGGCAGCAAGAAGGTGGCCTCGCCGTTCGAAGAGCCGCCGGCGATCATGGGCCTCTACTTCTGGGGCGGCGTCGGGCGCGGCAAGACCTACCTGGTCGACACCTTCTTCGAGTCGCTGCCGTTCCCCGACAAGATGCGTACCCACTTTCACCGTTTCATGCAGCGGGTACACAACGAGCTCGACCACTACAAGGGCGAAAAGAACCCGCTCAAGCTGATTGCCGCCAAGTTTGCCGGCGAGGCGCGGGTGATCTGCTTCGACGAATTCTTCGTCAAGGACATCACCGATGCGATGATCCTGGCCAACCTGCTCGAGGCGCTGTTCGAGCACGGCGTGGTGCTGGTGGCGACCTCCAACATCGTGCCCGACGAGCTCTACAAGGACGGCCTGCAGCGGGCGCGTTTCCTGCCTGCCATCGAGCTGGTCAAGCGTCACTGTGAGGTGGTCAACGTCGACTCGGGCATCGACTATCGGCTGCGCGCCCTGGAGCGCGCCGAGATCTTTCACTCGCCGCTGGATGCCGCTGCCGAGTCGGAGTTGGCGCGCAGCTTCCGCGAGATCGCCGGTGCCGAGGGTGAGGCGGATGCGCCAATCGAGGTCAATCATCGGGTGCTCAAGGCGCGGCGTCTCCACGATGATGTGGTGTGGTTCGAGTTTCTCGAGCTGTGCGACGGGCCGCGCAGCCAGAACGACTATATCGAGCTGGCGCGTGAGTTTCACAGCGTGCTGGTATCCAACGTCACCCGCATGAGCGGGGCGAGCGACGACCAGGCGCGACGCTTCATCAACATGGTCGACGAGTTCTACGACCGCGGCGTCAAGCTGTTGATGTCGGCGGAGGTCGACGCCGAGCAGCTCTACGCCGACGGGCGGCTTGAGTTCGAGTTCCAGCGCACTCTGTCGCGGCTTCAGGAGATGCAGTCCCACGAGTATCTGGCGCTGCCCCATAAGCCGTGATTCGTGGCTGTGCCGCTCGGGACTGATTCTGGCGGCAGGCCTCCTCTTCGACCTGCCGTCAGCGTCCCTCGCTACTCGCTAATATCAGCCGTGACAGCTGAGATTCGCGGAGCAGGAGGATTGCCTAGGCGTGTCAGGCTCGTGTAGAATGCCGCCTCGCTCGACCGTTGTTGCGCATTTTTGCGTGGCAACCAAGAAAAATAGGGATGGTCAGGTGCCGTTCGCGGTATCGAGACCCAATACATCGATTTGGTGATTCATCCATGAAGACGTTCAGTGCTAAGCCGCAGTCCGTCCAGCGCGACTGGTTTGTCGTCGACGCTACGGACAAGACGCTCGGTCGTCTGGCGACCGAAATTGCACGCCGCCTGCGCGGCAAGCATAAGGCGGAGTATACCCCGCACGTCGATACCGGCGATTACATCGTCGTGATCAACGCCGAGAAGGTCAAGGTGACCGGCAACAAGGCCCAGGCCAAGACCTATTATCGTCACACCGGTTACCCGGGTGGCCTGCGTTCCATGAACTTCGAGAAGATGATCGGCTACGCTCCCGAGCGCGTCATCGAGTCTGCCGTCAAGGGCATGCTGCCGAAGGGGCCGCTGGGCCGCGCCATGTACACCAAGCTCAAGGTCTACGCCGGTGCCGAGCATCCGCACGTTGCTCAGCAGCCGCAAGAACTGAACCTCTAAGGGATACTTCGCCATGACACAGCAGTATTACGGTACCGGGCGCCGCAAAACTTCCACCGCTCGTGTATTCCTCAAGCCGGGCACCGGCAAGATCACCGTCAATGACAAGGAACTCGACCTCTATTTCGGTCGCGTTACCGGCCGCATGGTCGTGCGTCAGCCCCTCGAGCTGACCGACACGCTGGGCCAGTTTGACGCCTATGTCACCGTCAAGGGCGGCGGCGGTTCGTCTCAGGCCGGCGCCATTCGTCACGGCATCACTCGTGCCCTGATGGTGTATAACGAAGAGCTTCGTCAGCCGCTGCGCGCTGCCGGTTACGTGACTCGCGATGCTCGCGAAGTCGAGCGTAAGAAGGTTGGTCTGCGCAAGGCACGTCGTCGTCCGCAGTTCTCCAAGCGTTAAACGCGGCGAGACGATCGAAAAAGGCGCTCAGACTCTTCGGGGTCTGGGCGTTTTTTTATATGTATTTCAGGCAGTTGTTGCGTGTCTACCACTTAGGTCAAGGGCCGTATTGCCTTGTGTTTGCGCGCGCGTTTTTTTACCATAGCCTTCATTTGTATCCGTGGGTCGCGGGATACCCTTCCTGTGATACGGCAACGGGTAAGTTGATGGGAGAAAATAGAAAATGGCAGATAACGGCGTAAACAGAGGGCGGCGCCGTTTCCTCGTGGGTGCCACTACCGTCGTGGGTGCGGTGGGCGCTGTCGGGGTTGCGGTCCCCTTTGTGGCTTCTTGGCAGCCTAGTGCAAGGGCAAGAGCGGCGGGTGCTCCGGTGCGGGCCGATATATCTCAGTTGGAGCCCGGTCAGCGGATTACCGTGGAGTGGCGCGGGCGCCCGGTATGGGTTATCAGCCGCACCGAGGAGATGATCGAGCGCACCGAGAACAGCGACCCTGGTCGTTTCTCGGATCCTGACTCCGAGCGACCGCAGCAGCCAGCCTATATCACCGGCCCGCTGCGCTCGTCGCGCCCGGAAATCGGTGTGCTGATCGGCATCTGCACCCATCTGGGCTGTTCGCCGCTTTACCGGCCCGAGCCAGACGCCGTCGATATGGATGACTGGCCGGGCGGTTTCTTCTGCCCCTGCCACGGCTCCTATTTCGACCTGGCGGGCCGTGTATTCCGCAACGTGCCGGCTCCGACCAACCTCGAGGTGCCGCCCTATCGCTTTGAAGGCGACGACATCATCGTCGGTGAAGATGAGGAGAATGCCTGATGGCTAACCCGAACAAGGCGAAGGCGGAAAAGGGGCTCATGCGTTGGGTCGATGACCGTTTTCCCGCGACCCAGATGGTGCAGGACCATCTGACCAAGTACTACGCACCGAAGAACTTCAACTTCTTCTATATCTTCGGCGTGCTGGCTCTGCTGGTTCTCGTCAACCAGATCCTCACCGGGGTGTGGCTGACCATGAGCTACAACCCCTCCGGCGAAGGGGCCTTTGCATCCGTCGAGTACATCATGCGCGACGTGGAGTGGGGCTGGCTGATTCGCTACCTGCACTCGACCGGCGCATCGGCGTTCTTCGTGGTGATCTACCTGCACATGTTTCGTGCCTTGCTCTACGGCTCCTACAAGGCGCCCCGTGAGCTGGTGTGGATCTTTGGCATGACCATCTACCTGCTGCTGATGGCCGAGGCCTTCATGGGCTACCTGCTGCCGTGGGGGCAGATGTCCTACTGGGGCGCGCAGGTTATTATCTCGCTGTTTGCCACGATTCCCTTCGTAGGGCCCGACCTGGCTCAGTGGATCCGCGGTGACTTCCTGATCTCGGGTATTACCCTGAACCGCTTCTTTGCCCTGCACGTGGTGGCGCTGCCCATCGTCATACTGGCACTTGTGGTACTGCACATCATTGCCCTGCATGAGGTCGGCTCCAACAACCCGGACGGTGTCGATATCAAGGAAAAGAAAGACGAATCCGGCAAGCCGCTGGACGGCATTCCGTTCCATCCGTACTACACGGTCAAAGATCTGGTCGGTATCGCTATCTTCCTGTTTGTCTTCGCGGTGGTCGTCTTCTACTTCCCTGAGGGGGGGGGCTATTTTCTGGAGCGGCCAAACTTCGAACCGGCCAACCCCATGGTGACGCCTGACCATATTGCACCGGTGTGGTACTTCACGCCCTTCTACGCGATCCTGAGGGCGATTACCTTCGATCTTGGTCCCCTCCAGGCAGAGTTCCTCGGCGTGCTCTTCATGGGCGGTGCCATCGCGATCCTTTTCGTGCTGCCGTGGCTCGACCGCAGCCCGGTTCGCTCGATGCGCTACAAAGGCTGGATGTCTCGGTCGATGCTGATCATCTTCGCTTTGAGCTTCGTGATCTTGGGTGTTCTGGGGGCGATTCCTGGTACGCCGGTGCGTACTGCCGTGGCTCAGCTCTGCACCGTTCTGTATTTCGCCTTCTTCCTGCTGATGCCGTTCTACACCAAGCTGGAGAAAACTAAACCCGTTCCGGAGAGGGTGACTGGCTAATGAAAAAGCAACTGTTTGCACTGCTCTTCGCGCTGGTGCCGCTCACTACCATGGCGGCACCGCTCCCCGAGCAGCCGTTTTCGATGACTCCGGACATCAATGACGAGGCCTCCCTGCAGCGGGGCATGCAGCTCTACGTCAACTATTGCATGGGCTGTCACTCTCTGGAGCATCAACGTTTTTCCCGAGCAGCTACTGATCTGGGCATGCCCCAGGACCTGGTCGAGGAGAACCTGATATTCAGCCCTGAGCTGGCCTTCAATGACCAGATGAATATCGCCATGGAGGGCAGTGATGGCGCCAACTGGTTTGGTGTGGCACCGCCAGACCTGACGCTGTTCAACCGCATACGGGGGCCCGACTACATTTACTCCTATCTGCTTGGGTTCTATCGCGATCCCAGCCAGCCGCTCGGTGTCAACAACATTGTGCTCGAGGCGTCGGCCATGCCCAACGTGCTCGAACCGCTGCAGGGCGTGCAGGAGATGGTTTGCGCCGAGAGCGACCGGCCCATCGAGGGCGCCGAGCTCGACCCGCTGTCAGGCAAGTATCAGTCCTGTGAAGTGCTGCAGGTCACCCAGCCGGGCAAGATGGAGCCTGACGAGTTCGAGGAAGCGGTCTACGACCTCACCAACTTCCTCGCCTACGTCGGTGAGCCATCCAAGCTGCAGGCCCAGGCACTCGGTCCCAAGGTGTTGATCTTCATCTTCATCTTCGGTGTCATTGCCTACCTGCTCAAGCGTGAGTACTGGCGCGACGTTCACTGATCGTCAGTCGTGCTAGCTGGTGGGGGCGTATGGCCGACCGGGTCATGCGCCCCCTGTATGTCTGGCCTCTGCCTGATCGGCGAGGGCGGGAGCGCTGCTGCCACCGAGGGGTTGCACGGCGTGTTATGATGCAACTTCGAATTGATGCGAGGATTGTTACATGGGTGTAGTGGCCAAGCGTTCGTCGATGACGTTCTATTCCGGCAGTGACGACCACCTCAGCCATAGGGTGCGTATCGTGCTGGCCGAAAAGGGCGTGGCCGTGGACATTCTGGAAGTTGCCGACGGCAGTCAGCACGAGGAACTCGCCGATCTCAATCCTTACAACAGCGTGCCTACGCTGGTGGATCGCGATCTGGTGCTGTATGAATCCAAGGTGATGATGGAGTACCTCGACGAGCGATTCCCGCACCCGCCGCTGCTGCCGGTCTATCCGGTGGCGCGTGCCCAGAGTCGGCTCTGGATGCATCGTATCGAACGCGAGTGGTGCCCGCTGGTCGAACAGATCGTCAGCGGCAGCAAGAAGGATGCCGACAAGGCGCGCAAGGAACTACGCGAGAGCCTGGTGGGTATCTCGCCGATCTTCGAGGACATGGCGTTCTTCATGAGCGAAGAGTTCTCGCTGGTCGACTGCTGCCTGGCACCGCTGCTGTGGCGCCTCCCGGCGCTGGGCATCGAGCTTCCGGAGAAGCAGGTCAAGCCGCTGGTCAGCTACATGGAGCGCCTGTTCGAGCGCGACGCCTTCAAGGCCGCGCTGTCCGAGGCCGAGCGCGAGATGCGCACCTGATACTCATGTCGCCGGTCGTGACCGGCGCGCACCCATTGCAGGAGGCAGACATGCTGTCGAGCCGACCCTACCTGGCCAGAGCCCTCTATCAGTGGTTGCTGGACAACGATCAGACGCCCTATATCGTGGTCGATGCCGAGCACGCCGGCGTTGCCGTGCCGAGCCAGTTCGTCCAGAACGGTCAGATCGTTCTCAACGTGGCGCCGACCGCGGTGCGCGATCTGATGATGGAGAACGAGGCGATTACCTTCAGCGCCCGTTTTGGTGGCCAGCCGATGCAGGTGGTTGTGCCCAGTCAGGCGCTGATCGCACTCTACGCGCGTGAGAACGGCGTGGGGATGGTGTTTGGCCATGAGCCGGTAATGCCCGGTTTCGAGGCCGAGGTGGCCGGCGACGACGCGGCGGCATCGGAAGACGCCGGGCGCTCGCTGTCGAGCGTCGATAGCGACACCGAGTCTTCCGCCGACGATCAGGCCGAGGCCAGCCAAGAGGGCGATGCGCCGCCCAAGGGGCGTCCGTCGCTGCGTGTGATCAAGTAGCGTCGAGACACTCACCGAGGCATGATGCAAAACGGCAGCCCAGTGGGCTGCCGTTTTGCATTCTTGCATGGGGGCGTACCTGGTCAGTCGAGGTATTCGAATGCCTTGACGATGCGCTGCACGCCGCTGATGCCGGACACCGCGTTGACGATGCGCTCTGCCTCTTCGCGGGTGGCGATGCCCATCAGGTAGACGCTCGAGTTCTCGGTGATGGCGCGCACCCGCCGTGCATCGATGCGCTCATCGGCGATCAGCGTCGAGCGCACCCGAGTGGTGATCCAGGTGTCGGTGGTGCGCTGGGCGAGGGGCACGTTGGCAGCCACCGCCAGCTCGTTGTGGACGCGGCGCACGTTACGGGTGCCGGTGGCGACTTCCTGGGCCTTGTCCCGGAGCTCTTCGCTGGGGACCTGGCCGGTCAGCAGCACGATGCCGTTGTAGCTGTCGACGTTGACCCGGGCGTCGTTGAAGCGCGCATCCTCGCGGGACAGGTTACCTGAGATGCGACTCTCGATGCCTTGGTCCTCGACCTGGCTACCGAAGGTCCTGGAGCCGTGGTCCTCGGGGCCGGCGGACATCTGCGCACAGCCGGAGAGCACCAGGCTCAGCGCCATCAGGGTGGATATCACAAATCCTTTTCTCATGCTTATCACTCGCGTTAGGGGTCAAGATTACTCGCTGCCACCGAACAGCTGTTCGTCGATCAGGTCGCACAGGCAGTGGATGGCCAGCAGGTGGACTTCCTGGATGCGTGCGGTCGAGGTGGCCGGCACGCGAATCTCGCAATCATCCTGGCCAAGCAGGGAGGCCATGTTGCCGCCGTCGCGGCCGGTGAGAGCGACCACCGTCATGTCGCGGTCGTGGGCGGCTTGAATGGCCTGGATGACATTGGCCGAGTTGCCGCTGGTGGAGATCGCCAGCAGCACATCGCCCGGTTGGCCGAGGGCGCGGATCTGTTTGGAGAACACCTCGTTATAGCTGTAGTCGTTGGCGATCGAGGTCAGCGTCGAGGTGTCGGTGGTCAGCGCCAGAGCCGGCAGGCTGGGGCGCTCGCGCTCGAAGCGGTTGAGCAGTTCCGAGGAGAAGTGCTGGCTGTCGCCGGCGCTGCCGCCGTTGCCGCAGGCCAGAATCTTGCCCTCGTTGACCAGGCACTGCACCATCATCTGGCTTGCCACCTCGATGAAGGGTGGCAGCACCTCACTGGCATAGGTCTTGGTGTCGATGCTGGCGTTGAAGTGCTCGAGTATGCGTGTCTGGAAATCCATGGTGGCTTCCTGGTCCTTGTCTGTCAGAACGCTTCGAAGGCGCCTCTCACCCACTGGATGTCGAGGTCCGGGGCATGGCCGGTCACGGCCACCACGTCGAAGCGGCAGGCACATGATAGCCCGTTGCGCTGTAGATAAAAACGCGCCGCCCGGATCAGGCGGCGCTGCTTGGTGGCGGTGACGAACTCCAGCGGATGGCCGTGGCGGCAGTCGGCGCGGTGCTTGACCTCGATAAACACCAGAATCTCGCCGTCGCGCATTACCAGGTCCAGCTCGCCACCCTTGGCGTGCTGGTTGCTGGCCACCAGCACGAGGCCGCGCTGGATCAGCCAGTCGGCCACGCTGCGCTCGATCTGCGCACCGCGCTGGCGCGCGTCAGCGGGCCCGGCCATCGTCGAAGACGCTGTCGTTGTCGCTGTCGTTGTCGTTGTCGTTGTCGTTGTCGCTAGCGGGGTCGCGTAGTTGCGGAACACCGTTGCCCATCAGGTCGTCGCGATGGATCAGGCCCAGCGGCAGCTGGGGGACACCGTTGGCAAAGGTGGCCCAGGGCAGCTCGCGGTAGATGCGGCCGTCACTCTCGGCACGCAGTATGCCGGTGGCACCCTGTATCTCGCTGCCGGAAATGGCCTGCAGCTGAGGCAGGCGGCGCGCCAGTTCGTAGGCGTCTACCCCCATGGCGTTGAGTTTGAACAGCGCCGGGTCGTTATCCTCGCGCAGCGCCATGTAGCTGCCGAAGAAGGGCACGGCGTTCTCGCCGCCCACCGCGGCATTGGGGATCAGCCAGGGAATGTCGGGAAACTGCACGTCGTCCAGGTCATGGTCGATGCGCGGCTGCGGACGCCCCTCGTAGAGGTGCGAGGTGGCATAGATGGGCAGGTTGCTGGCGTAGTAGTAGTCCAGCATCGGCGGTACCTGGCGGGCGTAGCTGGGCAGTGCGAGCAGGAACAGCATGTCGACGTTGCCCAGTTGGGCGCGCTCGCCGCTGACGCTGAGCAGCGGGCGCACGGCGCCCGCCACAGAGCCGCCGGGTTCATAGCGCACCGCTGAGGTGACGCTGCCGCCCTGGCGCTCCCACTCCTGGCGGAAGGCGTTGCCGACGCGCTCACCCCAGTCGTTATCTGGCACCAGTACGGCGCTGCGGCGGTGGCCGTCGAGGTAGGCGCGGCGTGCCGCCTGGCGCGCCTCGTCTTCCGCCGACAGGCCGTACTGAAAGAGGCCTTCGGCGTTATTGCGCTCACCGTGGCCGTAGTTCAACGCCAGGGTCGGCAGCGGCACGCTGTCGCGGTTCTCGAGCTCGGTGACCTGGTCCTTGTCGAGGGGGCCGATCACCACCTGGGCGCCGACCATGTTGGCCTCGGCGTAAAGCGCCTGGAGATCGCCGCTGCTGGCGTCGATGAAGGTCATTTGCGGCGTCGACTCGCCGTTGTTGCCGGCTTCCATGTGGCGGGCCCGCAGGCCGCGGCGAATCTGCTCGGCGACATCGGCGAGCGGGCCAGACTCGGGCAGTAGCACGGCGATGCGGCGCACGTCCTGATCGCGCAGCTCGCGCAGTTCCGTCAGTTCGCTGGGCGGCCGCCGCGCAGCGGGGTGGTTGGGATTGCGCTCGCGCCATGCGCCGAGGCGGTCGAGAAAGCGGGTGATGTCGCCACCGCTCTGGCGCTGCAGGTCGATGACCTCGAGCCACCCGGCGGTGAGGGCGTCCGGGTCTTCGCTGAGCGTTGCCAGTTCCTGGCGATTGAGGCGGGTCAGCTGGCGCCAGATGTCATCGTTGAGCACCGGGTTATCGGTGTCGGCCTGGACCCGCAGCAGGGCGCGCGAGGCTGCCAACGGCTCGCCGATGCGGCCCAGCGAGAGCCCTTGGCGATAGCGCAGGGCATTGCGGTCATCGCTCTCCATGCGGATATCCTCGTCGAGGATCTGGGTTGCCTGCAGCACCATGGAGTCGTCTTCCAGGTCATAGGCCAGGCCCGACAGCAGCAGTGCCCACTGCACGCGCTGGGGGTCCTCGAGCAGGCTGTCATCGAGGCTCTCGGCGACCTCGAAGGCCTGCGCCTCGTCACCGCGCCGTGCTAGGATGTCGGCCGCCTCGAGGCGCGTGGCGGCAGCCTCCCCGGGGGGCTGGTCGGCGGCGCGTTCGAGCAGGGTCTCGGGCTCGGGATCGGTGAGCCTGTCGACCATCCCGGTGGGCGCGGCACAGCCCGCCACCATCAGCGCCAGCAGGGCGGCAAGCAGCAGGCCGCGAGGCGATTTGTCCATAAATCCTATTCCCTTGTCTGGGTCCTATCGGAGGAACCGTTATGTCTGACTCAGCGTATGGGGCATTGTACGTGGTCGCCACGCCGATTGGGAATCTTGACGACCTCTCCCCACGGGCGGCACGGTTGCTCGGCGAGGTGGCAGTGATCGCCGCCGAGGATACCCGTCACAGCGCGCGACTGCTGCGTCACCTGGGCCTCGAGCGGCCGATGCTGTCGCTGCACGAGCACAATGAAGCGGCGCGGGTAGCGCAGCTGGCCGAGCGCCTGATGGCCGGCGACGACGTGGCCTTGATCAGCGACGCCGGCACGCCGCTGATCTGTGATCCGGGCTTCGTGCTGGTGCGCGAACTGCGCGACGCCGGCCATCGCATCGTGCCGGTGCCGGGCCCTTGTGCGCTGGTGGCGGGGCTCAGTGCGGCGGGGCTGCCCACCGATCGCTTTACCTTTATCGGCTTTCTGCCGGCCAAGTCGGCGGCCCGGCGGGCGCGTCTCGAGGGGCTGGCAGGGCGTGACGAGACGCTGGTCTGCTATGAATCGCCGCACCGTATCCGTGACACCCTCGCCGACCTCGCAGCGGTGCTGGGGGAGCGCCGCGTGGTGCTGGCGCGTGAGTTGACCAAGACTTTCGAAACCTTCCTCGACGGCAGTGCCGAGATGTTGCTGGCGCGCATGCAGGAGGACCCGGACCAGGCTCGCGGTGAGTTCGTGGTGATGATCGGCGGCGCGCCGCCGCGGGAGGAAACCGACCAGGCGTTGCTCGAGGCCGATCAGCTGCTCGCTGCACTGCTGGCCGAAGGGGTCGGCGTCAAGCAGGCCGCCTCGGTGGCGACGCGGGTGTTGGGCGGCGCCAAGAAATCCTGGTATGCACGAGCCCAGGCGCTCAAGGATGCCGGCTGAGTTTTTTTCAGAGCATCGGCATCGCTCGGGGCTGATCCGGGAGCTGGCCTTCGAGGAGGCGCTGTAAACCCATCCCTGGGCGCTACCTTGCGCCATCCATGGCGCAAACCTCCTCTTCGGCCTGCCCCCGGTGCGCCTCGCTCAATGAGCAGCTGTGATCACTCTGAGTTTCTCTCCTGGCCGCTTGAGAGGGGGCTGGCGCGCTGTTATTCTTCCCGGCTTGGGAGTCGGCCAGACAGTCGCCGCCAGCCGCGCTGCTTGCAGTGCGGGTGGGGGAGGAAAGTCCGGGCTCCATAGGGCAGAGTGCCAGGTAACGCCTGGGCGGCGCGAGCCGACGGCTAGTGCAGCAGAGAGTAGACCGCCTACGTCTCCTTCGGGAGGCCGGTAAGGGTGAAAGGGTGCGGTAAGAGCGCACCGCGCGCCTGGTAACAGTGCGTGGCACGGTAAACCCCACTCGGAGCAAGACCAAATAGGGACCCAATGGCGTGGCCCGCGCTGGGTCCGGGTAGGTTGCTTGAGCGCTGTGGCAACGCAGCGCCTAGAGGAATGGCTGTCCACGACAGAACCCGGCTTATCGGCTGGCTCCCTCCCATTCCCATCGCTGACCGCGATTTTTTCGGCCACCCGCAGTTCCCGCATCGAGAAATTCATGTCCTCACCCGAGAATGCCGCGGCCCCGTCCTCCTATCGACACTCGAGCGTACTGCTCGACGGTGCGGTTGAGGCGCTGCTGCACGACCCCGACGGCGTTTATCTGGACGGTACCTTCGGACGCGGCGGCCACTCGCGGGCGATCCTCGAGCGGCTCGGCGACGGCGGCCGTCTCCTCGCCATCGACCGTGATCCCGAGGCGCTGGCCGCCGCCGGCAGCATCGACGACCCGCGTTTCAGCATCGAGCGCGGCGAGTTTGCGCGACTCGGCGAGATCGCCGAGTCCCACGGCGTGCACGGCAAGCTGGCCGGCATATTGCTCGATATCGGCGTCTCGTCGCCGCAGCTCGACGACCCCGAGCGTGGCTTCAGCTTCCTGCGCGATGGGCCGCTGGACATGCGCATGGACCCCGACCAGGGCGAGAGCGCGGCGCAGTTCCTGGCGCGTGCCGGCGAGTCGGAGATGACCGGCGTGTTCAAGGCCTACGGCGAGGAGCGCTACGCCAAGCGGCTGGCGCGGGCGATCATCGCCCGCCGTGGCGAACGTCCCTTCACCCGCACCGCGGACCTTGCCGAGGTGGTCAAGACTGCCCACCCGGCCTGGGAGAAGCACAAGCATCCTGCCACGCGGGTCTTCCAGGCGCTGCGTATCCAGGTCAACGGCGAGCTGGAGCAGCTCGATGCGGCGCTCGAGGCAGCGCTGGAGGCGCTGGCGCCCGGGGGGCACCTGGTAGTGATCAGCTTTCACTCGCTGGAGGACCGGCGGGTCAAGCGTTTCATTCGCGATCACGTACGTGGCGATAGCCATTTGCCCCGCGGCATGCCGATCCGCGATGATCAGTTGGAGCGTCGTCTCGAAGCGCTGGGCAAGGCACGCCGCGCCAGTGCCGACGAGGTCGACGACAACCCCCGGGCGCGCAGTGCCGTACTGCGCGCCGCGCGCAAGCGGAGCTAGGGGCAGGCGATGAGTCAGCGACGCAAGCGGTTTGCCGGGCTGTCGGGATGGCGTCAACGGCTGAACCTGGTAGTTGTGACGGCACTGGTGGTGGCCACGCTGGCCAGCGCCATGGCGGTGATCGCCTCCAGCCACCTGACTCGCGTGCAGTATGCCCGCCTGCAGCAGCTCGAGCGTGAGCAGAATCAGCTGCAGACCGAGTGGGGGCAACTGCTGCTCGAGGAGAGCGCCTGGTCGTCGCCGGCGCGCATCGAGCGCCTGGCCATCGAGCGCCTGGACATGCGCCTGCCCGATGTCAACGAGGTCGAGGTCATTCGCCCATGAGAGCCGACCCCCGGGATGCAGTGACGCCGCGCCGGCCGCCGCCCACCCAGCCGCTGGGCGGCGGGCGCTATGTGCTGATGGTGGCGCTGGTGCTGATCGGCCTGGGCCTGCTGGCGGTGCGCATCGTCAACCTTCACGTGATCGATCGCCCCTTCCTGCAGGGGCAGGGCGACGCCCGCACCCTGCGCACCGATACCATCCCCGCCCACCGCGGCATGATCACCGATCGCAACGGCGAGCCGCTGGCCATCTCCACGCCGGTGGTAAGCCTGTGGGTCAATCCCCAGGAGCTGCCGGAAGACACCATCCAGCGGCTAATGCTGGCCCAGGCGCTGGGTACCGACCTCGATCAGCTCAACGAGCGCCTGGCGCGCTTCAGTGAGCGTGAGTTCATGTACCTGCGGCGCATGCAGACCCCGGACGACGCCCAGCGGGTCCTCGACCTGCGCCTACCCGGGGTCTACGGGCAGAACGAGTACCGGCGTTACTACCCGGCCGGGGAGGTGGCCGCCCAGCTGCTTGGCGTGACCAATGTCGACGACCAGGGGCAGGAGGGGCTCGAGCTGGCCTATCAGCCCTATCTGGCCGGCACCCCGGGGCAGCGGCGCGTACTCAAGGACCGGCGCGGGCGACTGGTACGCGACCTGCAGCTGCTGCGCGAGGCGCGCCCCGGCGGCGACCTGACGCTGGCCATCGACCAGCGCCTGCAGTACATGGCCTATCGTGAGCTCAAGGCGGCGGTGACCGAGCACGGCGCCGATGGCGGCAGCCTGGTGATGATGGATGCGCGCACCGGCGAGGTGCTGGCGATGGCCAACCAGCCCTCCTACAACCCCAACAACCGTGCCGGTATCGACCCGCGCGGCCTGCGTAACCAGGCCATCGTCGACGTCTTCGAGCCGGGGTCGGTGATGAAGCCATTGGCCATGGCCGCGGCGCTGGAGAGCGGCGAGTACAGCCGCGACACGGTGATCGACACCGCGCCGGGCTGGATGCGCATCGACCGCTTCACGATTCGCGATTTCCGCAACTATGGCGAACTCGACCTCGCCGAGATCCTCGAGAAGTCGTCGAATATCGGCATGTCGCGCATCGTCCTCGAGCTCGACGAAACCGCGGTGCCCGACAAGTATCGTCAATTGGGGCTCGGCCAGAGCCCCGAGACCGGCTACCCCGGCGAATCCACCGGCACCCTGCCGGCGCCGACGCGCTGGTCGCGCAGCCAGCGCGCGGCGCTCTCGTATGGTTACGGCATGTCGGTGTCGACCCTGCAGCTGGCCAGTGCCTACACCGCCATCGCCAACCAGGGCGAGCGGCTGTCGCCGTCGCTGCTCAAGCTCGACGAGCCGCCGACCAGCACCCCGGCCATCGACCCGCGGGTGGCCTATGATCTGCTGCGGATCATGGAAGAGTCGGTGCAGCCCACCACCGGCGGCCGGCGCGCGGCGGTACCCGGCTACCGGGTCGCCGGCAAGACCGGCACGGTGCGCAAGACCGCCGCCGGCGGCTACGCCGAGGACGCCTATCGCAGCGTATTCGCCGGCATTGCGCCGGTCTCCGACCCGCGTATCGTCACGGTGGTGATGATCGATCACCCCCGCGGCGGCGAGTACTATGGCGGGGCGGTAGCGGCACCGGTGTTCTCGCGAGTCGTCGGCAATGCGCTGCGCCTGCTCGACGTGCCGCCGGACCAGCGCAGCGAGCCGGTCGAGGTCGACCGGCAGAACCTCGAGCCCATCCCCCCCTGAAAGGACATCAGATGCAGGTCGATCGCCAACGACTGACCCAGGCGCTGAGCGAACGCTGGCCCGACGCCGCGGTCTCGCGCCTTCCCGCCACCGAGTACCTGCGCCTCGAGCTCGACAGTCGCCGGCTGGCGGCCGGCGATCTGTTCGTGGCGCTGCCGGGGGTCAACGTCGATGGCCGCGATTACGTGGCCCAGGCGCTGGCCGCTGGGGTCGCGGCGGTGCTCTATCATCTCGACGACGGCGAGTCGCCGCCGGTGGATCCGCGCGTGCTCGGACTGCCCGGGCTCAAGGCGCAGCTGGGTGCGCTGGGGCGCGAGCTGTTCAACGTAGCGGAGAACCTGGAGCTGATCGGCGTCACCGGTACCAACGGCAAGAGTTCGGTGACCCACTACATTGCCGCACTGAGCGAAGCGCTGGGGCGACCCTGCGGCGTGGTCGGCACCCTTGGCGCCGGTCGCGTCGGTAGCCTGGCCGATAGCGGCCATACCACTCCCGGGCCGCTGGCGCTGCAGGCCGCACTCGGCGAGCTCGGCGACCAGGGCGTCACGCGGGTGGCCATGGAGGTTTCATCCCACGCCCTCGACCAGGGGCGCCTGGCCGGCTGTCGGCTGGCGGCGGGGGTGTTCACCAACCTGAGTCGCGACCACCTCGACTACCACCCCAGCATGGCGGCCTATGCCGCGGCCAAGGCGCAGCTGTTCAAGCGCGACGAGCTCGAACTGGCGGTGGTCAACGCCGACGATCCGCTGGCGCGGCTGATGCTGGCCGGGATCTCGGAGCGGGTGCGGGTGCTGGCCTGCGGCGAGGATGAGGCGACCACGCTGAGGGTCGTCGAGTGGCTGCCCCACGCGTCCGGCCAGCGTGCGCTGATCGCCACGCCGCTGGGCGAGCGGGTGCTGGAGCTGGCGCTGATGGGACGCTTCAATCTCGATAACGTACTGCTGGCGATGGCCACGCTCTACGGCCTGGGGGAGGATCTCGACGCGCTGCTGGAGGCGGCCGCCGCGCTTGCGCCGGTGCCCGGACGCATGCAGCGCCTGGCGGCGCCCGGCGGGCCGAGCGTGGTGGTCGACTATGCGCACACGCCGGATGCCCTCGACAATGCCCTGCGCGCGCTGCGCGCCCACCTCGGAGAGACGGCGACCCTGTGGTGCCTGTTCGGCTGCGGCGGTGATCGCGATCCCGGCAAGCGGCCGCTGATGGGGCAGGTCGCCGAGGCTCAGGCCGGGCGGGTAGTGATCAGTGACGACAATCCGCGCAGTGAAGACCCGGCAGCGATTCGCGGGGCGATTCGCGCCGGCTTGAGCGCACCCCAGGCCGACAGCGTGTGGGAGATCGATGGCCGCCGCGAGGCGATTGCTCGTACGCTGGCCGCGGCCGAGCCCGAGGACATCGTGCTGATCGCCGGCAAGGGCCATGAGGCCTATCAGGAGATCGCCGGCGTGCGCCACGCCTTCAGCGACCTGGCCGAGGCCGAAGCGGCGCTGGCACGGCGCGGAGAACGCCCATGAATGCGGGACTCAATACCCTCGGCGAGGTGGCTGCGGCGCTCGGCGTGGCGGCGCCGGACCCAGCGGGGCTGGCGCTCGGCGCCATCACCACCGACACCCGGGCGCTGGCAGCGGGGGCGCTGTTCGTGGCGCTGCGCGGCGAGCGCTTCGATGGCCACGATTTCATTGCCCAGGCGCGTGCCGCCGGCGCGGCGGCGGCGGTGGTCGAGCAGCGCCTCGACGATCCGCTGCCGCAGCTGGTGGTGCCCGATAGTCGCCTCGCCCTGGGGTTGTTGGGGCTGGCGCGGCGGCGGGCCTGGGGGCAGGCCGGTGGGCGGCAGCTGGCGGCGATTACCGGCAATAGCGGCAAGACCTCGGTCAAGGAACTGCTCGCCGGGCTACTCGCCCAGCAGGGGGCGACGCTGGCCACCCGCGGTAACCTCAACAACGATATCGGTGCGCCGTTGACCCTGCTCGAGCTGCGCGGCGAGCATCGCCATGCGGTGGTCGAGCTGGGCGCCAACCATCTGGGCGAGATCGCCTGGACCACTGCGCTGGCGGTGCCCGACGTGGCGCTGATCACCAATGTCACCGGCGCCCACGTCGGCGAGTTCGGTGGCATGGGCCAGATTGCCCAGGCCAAGGCTGAGATCCTCGCCGGCCTCGGGCCGCGTGGGGTGGCGGTGCTCAACCGTGACGACCGCTTCTACCCGCTGTGGCGACGCCTGGCCGGCGAGCATGAGGTGATTGACTTCAGTCTCAGCGATGCCGCGGCGCGGGTCACGGCCGGAGCGCTGGCCTGTGACGAGCTGGGGCGCTATGCTTTCACGCTGTCGTTCGATGGTCGACAACTGGGCCGCGTGACGCTTGCGCTGCTGGGCCGTCATAGCGTGGCCAACGCGCTGGCAGCAGCAGCAGCGGCCCTGGCCATGGGGCTCGACGGTGATGCCGTGGTCACTGGGCTCGCGGCAGCGGCGCCGATGGCGGGGCGCATGGCCGTGGTCGCGGGCCTGCGCGACACGCGGCTGATAGATGATACCTATAATGCCAACCCCGGCGCGGTGAAAGCGGCACTGGATGCGTTGGCCGACATGCCGGGACCGCGCTGGTGCCTGTTGGGCGTCATGGGCGAGTTGGGCGAGGCGTCGCCGCGGCTGCATGCCGAGGTCGGACGCTATGCGCAGGAGAAAGGGATCGATTTTCTCGGCACCACCGGTGATGCCGCGCGCCAGGCCGCTCTGGCCTGCGGGGCTGCCGGCTGCCATTTCGACGACTGGGAGGCGCTGGTGCGCCATGCCCTCAACCATCTGCCGCCAGGGGCCAGCGTGCTGGTCAAGGGCTCGCGCAGTGCCGGCATGGAACGAGTGATTGCCGCCCTGCGCGCTGATGCATCAAGGTGAACGCGACACATGCTGCTTTATCTGGCCAATTTTCTGGCGCAATTCCAGAGCGCCTTCAATGTCTTCAACTACCTCACCCTGCGCATGATCCTGGGGACCATCACCGCACTGCTGCTCTGCCTGTGGCTGGGACCGCTGATGATCCGCCGCCTGGTCGAGCGGCAGATCGGCCAGGCGGTGCGTGACGACGGCCCCCAGTCGCACCTTTCCAAGGCGGGTACGCCGACCATGGGCGGGGCGATGATCCTGATGGCGATCGCCGTGAGCACCCTGCTGTGGGGAGACCTTGCCAACCACTACGTGTGGATCGTACTCGGCGTCACGCTGGGCTTCGGTGCGATTGGCTGGGTCGACGACTACCGCAAGGTGGTGGAGAAGAACCCGCGCGGCCTGCCGGCGCGCTGGAAGTACCTCTGGCAGTCGGTGATCGGCCTGGCCGCCGCGGTGCTGCTCTATACCACCGCGGCGAGCCCGGTGGAGACCAGCCTGATCGTGCCGCTATTCAAGGACATCGTGGTGCCGATGGGGGTGTTCTTCATCGTGCTGACCTACTTCGTGATCGTCGGCAGTTCCAATGCGGTCAACCTCACCGACGGCCTCGACGGCCTGGCCATCATGCCCACCGTGCTGGTGGCCATGGGCCTGGCGGTATTCGCCTATGCCAGCGGCAATGCGGTATTTGCCAACTACCTGCAGATTCCGATGATTCCCGGCGCCGGCGAGCTGGCGGTGTTCTGCGCGACCATTGCCGGTGCCGGGCTGGGGTTCCTGTGGTTCAACACCTACCCGGCCCAGGTCTTCATGGGCGATGTCGGCGCGCTGGCGCTGGGTGCGGCGCTGGGCGTGGTCGCGGTTATCGTGCGCCAGGAGATCGTGCTGTTCATCATGGGCGGGGTGTTCGTGATGGAGACGGTGTCGGTGATCCTGCAGGTCGGCTCCTACAAGTTGACTGGCCGGCGGATCTTTCGCATGGCGCCGCTGCATCACCACTTTGAGCTCAAGGGCTGGCCTGAGCCGCGGGTCATCGTGCGTTTCTGGATCATCACGGTGGTGCTGGTGCTGGTCGGCCTGGCCACCCTGAAGGTGCGCTGACGTGGCTCAGGCAGCGACACGGGTCAGCGTACCGGCGGGCATGACGCTGGTAGTGGGGCTGGGTATCTCGGGGCGGGCGATATGTCGCCACCTGAGCCGCCGCAAGGTGCCTTACATGGTCGCCGATACCCGCTCGGCGCCGCCCGGGCTCGACGACTTCCACGCCGCCCACCCGGGCGTCGAGATCTACTGCGGGCCGCTCACCGGTCTCGACTTGAGCGAGGTCGAGGAGGTGGTGCTGAGCCCCGGGGTCGACCCCGCCACACCGGGGCTCGCCGAACTGGCCGGACGCACCCGGGCGGCCACCGGCGAGCCGCTGGTGGTGGGCGAGATCGCGCTGTTCGTGCGCGCCGCGCGGGCGCCGATCGCCGCCATCACCGGCTCCAACGCCAAGTCCACCGTGACCACCCTGCTCGGCGAGATGGCCCAGCAGGCGGGGCGCCGGGTGGCGGTCGGCGGCAACCTCGGCACGCCGGCTCTCGACCTGCTCCACGACGCGCCGGACGCCGACTTCTACGTGCTCGAGCTGTCGAGCTTCCAGCTCGAGACCACACCGCGGCTGGGCGCCGAGACCGTCGCCTTTCTCAACCTCTGCGAGGATCACCTCGACCGCCACGGCGACCTCGACGGCTATCGCCGGGCCAAGCAGGGTATCTTCCGCGGCGCCCGCCATGCGGTGGTCAATGCCGACGATCCCCTGACCTGGCCCCTCGAGGCGCCGCCGGCGCAGCTCGAGCGTTTCACCGTGACGGCCCCGGCCGAGCAGGAGTGGGGCATCGCCAACCACGATGCCGGCGACGGGGCCGAGCCCTGGCTGATGTGCGGCAGCCGCCCGCTGCTGGCCGCTCGTGACGTGCGCCTGCGCGGGCGGCACAATCAGGCCAATGCGCTGGCAGCCCTGGCCATGGGCGCGCGCCTCGACCTGCCGCTGGACGCCATGCACGAGGTCCTGATGCGCTTTGCCGGCCTGGCGCATCGCGGCGAACTGATCGCCGAGTGGCAGGGCGTGGCCTGGATCAACGACTCCAAGGGTACCAACGTCGGTGCCACCCTGGCGGCGATCGCCGGGCTCGGGCCGACCCTCGACGGCAAGCTGATCCTGCTGGCCGGCGGAGTCGGCAAGGGCGCGGATTTCAGCCCGCTGAGTGCCCCGCTCGCCGCGCACGCCCGCGCCGTGGTGGTCTTCGGCCTCGACGGCGAGCGCCTGGCGCGCAGCCTTGAGGGGGCGCTGCCGGTGCATCCGGTAGCCGACCTCGACGCCGCCATGGCGCTGGCGCAAACCCTGGCGAGCCCCGGCGACTGCGTGCTGCTGTCGCCGGCCTGCGCGAGTTTCGATCAGTTCGCCAACTACCAGGAGCGTGGCGAACATTTCCGCCGCTGGGTATTGGCCCGGCAGAGGGAGGTTGACGCATGAAGGCTGGGACCCGACGGCGCTCCTGGGGGGCGCGCTTCTCTACCGCGGATCAGCCGTTCGACGCCTGGCTGCTGCTGGCGGCTATGTCGCTGCTGTTGATCGGCTGGGTGATGGTTACCTCGGCCTCCACCGAGGTGGCCTCGAGCCTCACCGGCAATCCCTATTACTTCAGCATCCGCCACGGCATCTTCGTGGTGATGGCGCTGGGCGTGGGGATCGGCGTGTCGCGGGTACCGCTGGTGTGGTGGAAGGTCAACGGCCCGCTGCTGCTGCTGGTCGGGATCGTGCTGCTGGCGCTGGTGCTGATCTTCGGTCGCGAGATCAACGGCAGCAAGCGCTGGCTGTCACTGCCCGGCGTGCCTTTCAACCTGCAGGCCTCCGAGGTCACCAAGCTGTGCCTGATCGCCTACATGGCCGGCTACCTGGAGCGCTTCCTGGCCGAGGTGCGCCAGCACTGGGGCGCCTTCCTGCGCCCGCTGCTGGTGGTCGCCGTGATTGCACTGCTGTTGATCCTGGCGCCCGACTACGGCGCGGTAGTAGTGATGACCGGCTGCGTGATGGGCATGCTGCTGATGGCCGGTGCGCCGCTGTGGCGTTTCGGGCTGCTGCTGATCGTGGTGGGGCTGCTGGGGTTTTATGTCGCCATTGCCGAACCCTATCGCCTGGCACGCCTGACCAGTTTCGCCGACCCCTGGGCCGATCAGTTCGCCAGCGGCTACCAGCTGACCCAGGCGCTGATCGCCTTTGGCCGTGGGCACTGGCTGGGGCTGGGGCTGGGCAACAGCGTGCAGAAACTCTTCTACCTGCCCGAGGCGCATACCGACTTCGTGTTTGCCGTGATCGCCGAGGAGCTCGGCCTGTTCGGTGCCATCGCGGTGGTTGGACTCTTTGCGCTGCTGGTGTTTCGTGCGCTGACCATCGGCCGTCGCGCGGAGCTTGCCCGGCTGCCGTTCGCCGCCTATCTCAGCTACGGTATCGCGCTGGTGATCGGCTCCCAGGCGTTCATCAATATCGCGGTGAGCACCGGTATGCTGCCGACCAAGGGACTGACGCTGCCGCTGCTCAGCTACGGCGGGTCGAGCCTGCTGGTCAGCGCGGCGATGATTGGCCTGCTGATTCGCGCCGATGCCGAGACGCGGCGCGCCATGCGGCGTGCCCAACCCACCGCACCGCGGGCGCGCAGCGCCGGCGCTGCACGTTCGACAGGAGACGCCAAGTGAGTCAGCGCTTTCCGCGGCGCGTATTGATCATGGCCGGTGGTACCGGCGGACATGTGATTCCTGCGCTATCGCTGGCACGCGGCCTGGCCGCCAAGGATGTCCACGTCGAGTGGCTGGGCAGCCCGCGTGGCATCGAGAATCGCCTGGTGCCGGATGCCGGTATCCCGCTGCACCACATCGACATCGCCGGCCTGCGCGGTAACGGCGCCGCCGGCTGGTTGAAGGCGCCGTGGCGGCTGCTGCGTGCCGTAGCTCAGGCGCGTGGGGTGATCCGCGAGCTCGACCCGCAGCTGGTGGTGGGCCTCGGCGGCTTCGCCAGCGGCCCCGGCGGGCTGGCGGCGTGGCTGATGCGCCGGCCGCTGATCATCCACGAACAGAACGCCGTGGCCGGGCTGACCAACAAGGCGCTGTCGCGCCTGGCGCGGCGCGTCTACGCCGCCTTTCCCCAGGCCTTCGGCGGGCGTGCCGAGGCGGTGGGTAACCCGGTGCGCGAAGAGATCGCCGCCCTGGGAGCCCAGCCGCGTAGCGCCGCGGCGATGGCCCAGCGGCCGCTGCGCCTGCTGGTGGTGGGCGGCTCGCTGGGCGCCCAGGCGCTCAACCAGTGCCTGCCGGCGGCGCTTGCCCGGCTGCCGGAGGAGCAGCGCCCGGTGATGCATCACCAGGCCGGGCGCGACAAGGCCGAGGCGACCCGCCAGGCCTACGCCGCTGCCGGGGTCAGCGCCGAGGTCAGCGAATTCATCGACGACATGGCGGCGGCCTACGACTGGGCCGACCTGGTGGTGTGCCGCGCCGGTGCGCTGACCGTGGCCGAGCTGGCCGCCGCCGCCAAGCCGTCGCTGTTCGTGCCCTTTCCGCATGCGGTAGACGATCATCAGACCGCCAACGCACAGGCGCTGGTGGATGCCGGGGCCGCCGAGCTGATGCCCCAGGCGACCCTGACCCCAGATTCCCTGGCCGCGCGCCTGCAGGCGCTGCTGGCCCCCGAGACGCTTGCCGCCATGGCCGTGCAGGCGCGAGGCGAAGCGCGCCTCGACGCCATCGAACGCCTGGTGGCCGGCTGCATGGAGACTGCTTTTGACTGATATCAACGCTTCACAAGCCAGCCGCGCCGGCCTCGGCATGCGGCGCATCCGGCGCATTCACTTCGTGGGCATTGGCGGTGCCGGCATGTGCGGCATCGCCGAGGTGCTCGCCAACCAGGGTTATCGGGTGAGTGGTAGCGACCTCAAGGCCTCGAGCGTGGTCGAGCATCTGCGCGGCTGTGGCGTCGACGTCTGGATCGGCCATCACCAGCGCCATGCCGAAGGCGCCGACGTGGTGGTGGTGTCGACCGCGGTGGATGCCAGCAATCCCGAGATTCGCTGGGCCCACGAGCACCGCGTGCCGGTGGTGCGGCGCGCCGAGATGCTCGCCGAGCTGATGCGCTTTCGCCACGGCATCGCGGTGGCCGGCACCCACGGCAAGACCACCACCACCAGCATGACCGCCACCCTGCTGGCCGAAGACGGCCTCGACCCGACCTTCGTGATCGGCGGCAAGTTGACCAGCGCCGGCACCAATGCGCGCCTCGGCGAGGGCGACTACCTGGTCGCCGAGGCCGACGAGTCGGACGCCTCCTTCCTGCATCTGCAGCCGATGGTGTCGGTCGTCACCAATATCGATGCCGACCACATGGCCACCTACGGCGGCGACTTCGAGCGGCTCAAGGGCACCTTCATCGAGTTTCTGCACAACCTGCCGTTCTACGGCCTGGCGATCCTGTGCATCGACGACGACCACGTGCGCGGGCTGCTCGACGACGTACATCGCCAGTTCGTTACCTACGGCTTCAGCGCCGACGCCGACTACCGTATCACCGACTTCGTGCAGCAAGCCGGCGAGGTGCACTTCACGGCGCACCGTCCCGGCGGACTGGCGCCGCTCGCGGTGCGGCTGGCGATGCCCGGTGAGCACAACGCCCTCAATGCGTTGGCGGCGATCGCCGTGGCCAGCGATGCCGGCGTCAGCGATGCGGCGATCCAGCGCGGCCTGGCCGGATTCGCCGGCGTCGGGCGGCGCTTTCAGGTGCACGGCAATTTCGCCTCGCCGGGTGGCGACGGCGAGGTGATGCTGGTCGACGACTATGGCCACCACCCCCGCGAGGTGGAGATGGTGATCCGCGCGGTGCGCGCCGGCTGGCCCGAGCGGCGGCTGGTGATGGTCTACCAGCCGCACCGCTATTCGCGGACCCGCGATCTCTACGAGGACTTCGTGCGGGTACTGTCCGGGGTCGATACGCTGCTGCTACTGGATGTCTACAGCGCCGGTGAGGCGCCGCTACCCGGCGCCGAGGGGCGTAGCCTGGCCGGCTCGATCCGTCAGCGGGGCAAGGTCGATCCGCTGTTCGTTGCCAGCAAGGCCGAACTGCCGGGGCTGCTCGCCAATGTGCTGCGCCCCGGCGATATCCTGATCACCCAGGGCGCCGGCGACGTGGGCGGTATCGCCCAGGCGCTGGCCGAAGCGCAGTTGAATCTCGACGAGGTGGCACTATGACGGATGCATCCTTGCGTGACGCCTGCGGCCGTGTGGTGGTGCTGTTTGGCGGTCACTCCGCCGAACGCGAGGTGTCGCTGATGAGCGGTGCCGCGGTGCTTGCCTCGCTGCAGCGCAGTGGCATCGAGGTGAGCGGCTATGATCTGGCCGACGGTGGACTCGCCGGTCTCGAGGCGCTGGCCCCTGACCGGGTCTTCATCGCCATGCACGGGCGCGGCGGCGAAGATGGCACCCTGCAGGGCGCGCTGGAACTGCTCGGGATTCCCTACACTGGTAGCGGCGTGCTGGCCTCGTCGCTGGGCATGGACAAGCAGCGCACCAAGCAGGTGTGGCAGGCGCTGGGCCTGCCTACCCCCGAGAGCGTGATTCTCGCTGAGGATGCCGACTGGGATCGGGTCTGCGAGCGGCTCGGCCTGCCGCTGATCGTCAAGCCGGTGCACGAGGGCTCGACGCTTGGCATCAGCATCGTCGACAGCCGTGAGGCGCTGGTTGCGGCCTATCACGAAGCGGCGCGTTTCGATGCCCAGGTGATGGCCGAGCGCTTTATCCAGGGGCCCGAATATACGGTGTCTCTGCTCGGCGACGAGACGCTGCCGCCGATTCGCGTCGAAGTGCCCAGCGGCTTCTATGATTACGAAGCCAAGTACATCTCCAACGACACTCGCTATCACCTGCCGTGTGGACTTGCTGCCGCCGAAGAAGCCGAACTCGGTGAGCTGTGCCGGCGCGCCTTTGCGGCCATCGGCGGTGAGGGCTGGGGCAGGGTCGACGTGATGCGCGATGCCGAGAGTCGCTTCTGGCTGCTCGAGGTCAATACCGTCCCCGGCATGACCGATCACAGCCTGGTGCCGCAGTCGGCGGCCCACGCCGGCTACGACTTCGACGCCCTGGTGCGGCGCATCCTGGCCACCACCCTCGACCACCCCAGGGAGCGCTGAGGCCTCATGAGTCAAGCCGCGAGGGGGTCCCTGGTCGGGCTGATGCTGTTTGTGGTGCTGATGGTGGCGGGTGGCCGTGCGCTGTGGCTGTGGCTCGACCGCCCGGTGGAGCGGGTCTCCATCAGCGGCGAGCTGAGCCATGTCAGTGCCGGCTACCTGCGCGAGGAGCTGGCGCCGCTGATCCAGGGGCGTACCTGGCTGTCGGTGGACCTCGGCGAGCTGCGCCGCGAGGCCCGCGACGTGGAGTGGCTGGCGGAAGTGCGCGTCTCCCGGGAGTGGCCCAATGCGCTGACCTTCGAGCTGGTCGAGCAGGTGCCGGTGGCGCGTTGGAACGACGATTTCCTGCTCAACCCCGAGGGCGAGCCCTTCGCTTTCGGGCCAGTGTCGCCGCCCGGCGACCTCGCCGATCTTGCCGGCCCGGCGGGCAGTGGGCCCGAAGTGCTGGCCTATTACCATGACCTGTCGGCGCGGCTCGATACCCTTGGCTTGACCATCACCCAGCTGCGACTCGAGGCGCGCGGCGCGTGGCGTCTGCAGCTCGACGATGGCGCCTGGGTGATGCTTGGGCGTAATGACCGCGACGCACGTCTGGCACGTTTGAGCGCCGCTTGGCAGCGCCAGCTGGGTGCCCAGGCGTCGCATATACGCTACATCGATTTGCGTTATCCCAACGGCGTGGCGGTTGCCTGGCATGGAGAAACCGAGACTGGGAGTGACGACGAAGAGCAGGGCTGATAACCGCTTTTTTTCGCTGACTTCCCGCCAGGTCTCGCTATGGGGTGTTCCTTTTATTTAAAAAGCCCCGTATTCTGACGTATGTTTTTCATCGACTACTGGTGAAACAACACAAGTTGTTCCTATAATTGTGCCTATGTCTAATGACGCACTTTAATGGACACTTAATACCGACAAGTTTGAGGAGTGACCGCGACCCATGGCAGGACAACCCAACGCTTCCAATATGGTAGTCGGGCTGGATATCGGAACATCCAAGGTCGTGGCGATCGTGGGGCAACCCACCGACGATGGCGGTATTGAAATTGCCGGCATCGGTTCGCATCCGTCGCGGGGCATGAAGAAGGGCGTGGTGATCAATATCGAATCCACGGTGCAGTCGATTCAGCGCGCCGTGGAAGAGGCCGAACTGATGGCCGGTTGCGATATTCATTCGGTCTATGTCGGCATCGCCGGCAGCCATATCAGCTCGATGAATTCCGACGGCGTGGTGGCGATCAAGGAGCGCGAGGTCAGCACCTACGATATCGAACGGGTAATCGATTCGGCGCGGGCGCGGGCTATCTCCGAAGGGCAGCGGGTACTGCATGTGCTGCCCCAGGAGTTCTCCATCGACAAGCAGGGCGGCATTCGCGAGCCGCTGGGCATGTCCGGGGTGCGCCTCGAGGCGCAGGTACACCTGGTCACTGCGGCACTCAATGCGGTGCAGAATATCGAGAAGTGCGTGCGGCGCTGCGGCCTCGAGGTCGACGCCATCATCCTCGAGCAGCTGGCCTCGAGCCATGCGGTGTTGACCGAGGATGAGCGTGAGCTGGGTGTGTGCATGGTCGACATCGGTGGCGGTACTACCGATATCGCGGTGTTCACCGAGGGTGCCATTCGGCACACCGCGGTGATTCCCATTGCCGGCGACCAGGTCACCAATGACATTGCCATGGCGCTGCGCACGCCGACCCAATACGCTGAAGACATCAAGGTCAAGTACGCCTGCGCGCTGACCCAGCTGGCTTCAAGCGATGAGATGATCAAGGTGCCGAGCGTCGGCGAGCGCCCTGCCCGGGACCTGTCGCGTCAGGCCCTGGCCGAGGTGGTCGAGCCGCGCTATGAAGAGTTGTTCACGCTGGTGCGCGAGGAACTGCGGCGCAGCGGCTACGAAGATCTGGTGGCGGCGGGGGTGGTACTCACCGGCGGCACCTCGCGGATGGAAGGCGTGGTCGAGCTGGCCGAGGAGATATTCCACATGCCGGTGCGTATCGCCAGTCCGCAGAATGTCCGCGGTCTGGCCGATGTGGTGCGCAATCCGATTTATTCCACCGGGGTCGGTTTGCTACATTACGGCATGCGTGACGCCAGGCAGGGGCATGGCCTCCACGGCCACGGACGAGTACTATCGGCACAGCCGAAGAGGGAGGACGTCTCCCGGCGGGGACTCAAGGACGGTTTTCCGGCACTGGACAAGATCAAGGGCTGGTTCAAAGGAAATTTCTGATACGGGCCGCGAGCGGTCCAGGAGACGGGGCTTATGTTCGAACTGGTAGATAACGCACCCTCAAGCAGCGCGGTCATCAAGGTGATCGGCGTCGGCGGCGGCGGCGGCAATGCTGTCAATCACATGGTCGAGAGCAACATCGAAGGCGTCGAGTTCATCTGCGCCAACACCGACGCCCAGGCGCTCAAGCGCGTGGCCGCCAAGACCGTGCTCCAGCTCGGCAGCGAGATCACCAAGGGGCTGGGGGCTGGAGCCAGTCCCGATGTTGGCCGCCAGGCAGCGATGGAAGATCGCGAGCGCATCGCCGAGCTGCTCGGTGGGGCCGACATGGTCTTCATCACCGCCGGCATGGGCGGCGGCACCGGCACCGGTGGTGCGCCGGTGGTCGCTCAGGTGGCCAAGGAGCTGGGTATCCTCACCGTGGCGGTGGTGACCCGGCCGTTCCCCTTCGAGGGGCCCAAGCGCATGCGTGCCGCCGAGGAGGGCATGAAGGAGCTCTCCGAGCACGTCGACTCGCTGATCACCATTCCCAATGAAAAGCTGCTCGCGGTGCTGGGCAAGAACGCCAGCCTGTTGACCGCCTTCAGCGCTGCCAACGACGTGCTGCTGGGCGCGGTGCAGGGCATCGCCGAGCTGATCACTAGCCCCGGCATCATCAACGTCGACTTTGCCGACGTGCGCACCGTGATGTCCGAGATGGGTATGGCGATGATGGGCACTGGCGGCGCCACCGGCGAGAACCGCGCCCGCGAGGCTGCCGAGAAGGCCATCAAGAGCCCGCTGCTGGAAGATATCGATCTGCACGGCGCACGCGGCATTCTGGTCAATATCACCGCCGGGCCGGATCTGTCGATCGGCGAGTTCAACGACGTGGGTGCCACCGTCCAGGAGTTCGCCTCCCAGGACGCCACCATCGTCGTGGGTACTTCCATCGACATGGACATGACCGATGAGCTGCGCGTCACCGTGGTCGCGGCGGGCCTCGAAGGCCGCCAGCAGAAGGCCGCACCGCGCGAGAACGTGGCGGCGCGTCCCGAGTCGACCGACTACCGCACCCTGCAGCAGCAGCCGGCGGTAATGCGCCAGCAGGCGGCCAAGTCCGAGCAGGAAGCGGCGGTCAAGGCGCGGGCCGAGAAGCGCAAGTCCCAGGAGCTCGATGACTACCTGGACATCCCGGCGTTCCTGCGCCGCCAGGCCGATTGAGGCGTGCTATCGACGGCATAGGTGGGGTCAGGGATGTTTTTTTTGTTGAAACGCTCGTTCGCTGTTATAGTGAACAGTGTTTGATAACTAATATCAGCCTGGCTACTGCCCATGATTAGACAACGAACCCTCAAGAACACCATTCGTGCGACCGGTGTCGGCCTGCACTCTGGTGAAAAGGTATACCTGACGCTGCGCCCGGCGCCGGCCAATACCGGCATCATTTTCGTGCGCACCGACCTCGAGCCCCAGGTGATGATTCCGGCCCGCGCCGAGAACGTCACCGATACCACCATGTGCACGGCGCTGTCCCAGGACGGTGTCAAGGTGGCCACCGTCGAGCATCTGATGTCGGCCTTTGCCGGTCTCGGCATCGATAACGCCTTCGTCGATGTCAGCGCGCCTGAAGTGCCGATCATGGACGGTAGTGCCGGCCCCTTCGTGTTCCTGATCCAGTCGGCGGGCATCGAGGAGCAGCAGGCGGCCAAGAAGTTCATCCGCATCAAGCGCGAGATCGTGGTGCGCGACGATGACAAGGAAGCCCGCTTCCTGCCGCACAACGGCTTCAAGGTGGCCTTCGCCATCGATTTCGATCACCCCGTCAGCGAGCTGCGTGAACAGACCACCTCGGTGGACTTTTCGACCACGTCGTTCGTCAAGGAGGTGTCGCGGGCGCGCACGTTCGGTTTCATGCGCGATCTGGAATTCCTGCGCTCCCATAACCTGGCGCTGGGCGGCAGCCTCGACAATGCCATCGTTGTCGACGACTACCGCATCGTCAATGAAGGCGGGCTGCGCTACGACGATGAATTCGTCAAGCACAAGGTGCTGGACGCTATCGGCGATCTCTACCAGCTCGGCTACAGCCTGATCGGCGAGTTCCGCGGCATCAAGTCGGGGCATGCGCTGAACAACCAGCTGTGCCGCGAGATGCTGGCGAACCCCGACTCGTTCGAAATCGTCACCTTCGAGGACGCGGCGCAGCGCGCGCCGATCTCCTACGCTGCGCCGGCGATGGCGTAAGCGCTGCCGCCGGCCGGCGTCGGCGGAAAACTAGATTTGCTGGGTACCAGGGCTGATGTACGCGCCGCTTCTTCACGGAAGCGGCGCTTTTTGTATGCCGTGTCGGCGGGTTAGTGCGAATTGCCGCGTTCGGCGTGGCCGGCGAGTCGTTCCAGGGCGCGCTTGAGGCGCGGGTCGTCGGTATCGGCGGCACAGCTCGACAGTTCGTCGGCGGCGCTGGCCGAGAGCTCGCGGGCCTGGCGCGGCGGTGCCTTGGGCGGCCGTACCGGGCGTACCTTGAGGGTGAAGCCGAGCACTGCCTCGAACTCGCGATGCTGGTGCAGCAGTGCCAGCAGGCGCGGCTGCTCGTAGCGCAGCCAGGTCAGCCATACCGCGCGGTCGGTGATCAGGGTCAACTTGCCCTCACGGTAGCCGCCGACGAAGACGTGCTCGGCTACCTCGTCGGGCAGCTGCTCGCGCAGCAGTTCCTGGGCGCGTCCGATCAGCTGTGCCATGCGCATCAGTCCGCCAAGTTCGCCCTTGCCACCGAGTAGCCGGGCCACGGGCTGGGCGCGGAAACGCTTAACCTTTATACTCATGGGCTTGCACTTAGGACGCCAATCGATAACGGGCAATCTAGCATGCCAGAGAGTACATCGACAGCATGAGTCACGCCGAGCCTGCCTCACGCGAGGCGCTGCCGCCGGATGGCGGTCGTGACGTAACCAGCAGTTCGCGACGCCGGCTGCGCGGCCGCTGGTGGCTGGCCGGCCTGCTGGTTGGCTGCCTGCTGCCCGCGGGGCTGGCCCAGGGCGATGTGCGCCTGGTCAGTCGCGTGGTGCAGATTTGCTGGCTGGTGCCGGATAGCATTCGCGCCGAGCGCCAGCGCCAGGCGCGCCGACGGCGCTGGCTACCGCAGCTGCGTCGTCGTCCCCGGGTGCTGCGTAGAACCTGGCGCCCAAGTGCCGTGTCGCCCATGCTGCGCAGGGTCGCCGGCGTCGATGTTCTGTCACGCCGTGGTCCCCCTCTCATGTTCGCTCCCCGCGCCTGACGCCGCCCTCGAAGGGCACCAGCGGCGACCGCGTAATGGCGGTCGATGCGCCGCGTATCGATACACGCTACGAGTGAACACGCAATGTTGAATTCCATGTTACGCAAGATGGTCGGCTCCAAGAACGACCGTGAAGTCAAACGCCTGGCCAAGCCGGTCGGCGAGATCAATCAGCTCGAGGCGCGCTTTGAAGCCCTCGATGATGCCGCGTTGAGTAACGTCAGTTCCGAGTTGCGCGAGCGCCTGGCCGGCGGCGAGACCCTCGACCGCCTGCTGCCCGAGGCCTTTGCCGCGGTGCGCGAGGCGAGCAAGCGGGTGATGGGGATGCGCCACTTCGATGTGCAGATGATCGGCGGTCTCGCCCTGCACCGCGGGCGCATCGCCGAGATGAAGACCGGCGAGGGCAAGACCCTGGTGGCGACCCTGGCGGTATATCTCAACTCGCTGCCCGGCAAGGGTGTCCACGTGGTCACCGTCAACGACTACCTGGCGCGCCGCGATGCCGAGTGGATGCGCCCGCTGTACGAGTTCCTGGGGCTGTCGGTGGGCACCATCTACTCCGGCCAGAACGGCGAGGAGAAGCGTGCCGCCTACGCTTGCGACATCACCTATGGCACCAACAACGAGTTCGGCTTCGACTACCTGCGTGACAACATGGCGTTTTCGCTGGAGGACAAGGTCCAGCGGGGACTGCACTACGCCATCGTCGACGAGGTCGACTCGATCCTGATCGACGAGGCGCGCACGCCGCTGATCATCTCCGGCCCGGTGGAAGAGAACACCGAGATGTACAAGGTCGTCGATCGCCTGGCGCAGGGCCTGACCAAGTGCAGCGACCCTGAGGATCCGACCAGCGGTGATTTTTTCCTCGACGAGAAGCAGAAGCAGGTCGAGCTGACCGAAGAGGGCCACAACCGGGTCGAGGAGCTGATGCGCGGTGAGGGGCTGCTCGGCGAGCATGACTCGCTCTACGCGGCGCAGAATCTCAACCTGCTGCAGCACATGCACTCGGCGCTGCGCGCACGCCACCTCTATCAGCGCGACGTCGACTATATCGTCAACGACGGCCAGGTGGTGATCGTCGACGAGCACACCGGGCGCAGCATGCCCGGCCGGCGCTGGTCGGAGGGCCTGCACCAGGCGGTTGAGGCCAAGGAGGGCGTGACGGTGCAGCGCGAGAGCCAGACCCTGGCCTCGACCACCTTCCAGAACTACTTCCGCCTCTACGACAAGCTGGCCGGGATGACCGGTACTGCCGACACCGAAGCCTTCGAGTTCCGCCAGATCTACGGCCTCGATGTGATGGTGATTCCCACCAATCGGCCGCTGGCGCGCAAGGATCTCAACGACCTGGTCTATCTCACCGCCGAGGAGAAGTTCGAGGCGATCATCAAGGAGGTCCAGGCCGAGACCGAGGCCGGCCGCCCGGTGCTGGTGGGTACCGCGTCGATCGAGACGTCGGAGTATCTCGCCGACCTGATGCGCCAGGCCAAGCTCGACTTCAACGTACTCAACGCCAAGCAGCACCAGAGCGAGGCCGAGATCATCGCCCAGGCCGGGCGTCCCGGCGCCATCACCATCGCCACTAACATGGCCGGTCGCGGTACCGACATCGTGCTGGGCGGCAACTGGGAGGCCGAGGTCGCCAAGCTTGACGATCCCAGCAGCGCCGACATCGAGCGCGCCAAGGCCGACTGGCAGGCGCGTCACGAGGCGGTGCTGGCGGCCGGCGGCCTGCACGTGATCGGCTCCGAGCGCCACGAGTCACGGCGCATCGACAACCAGCTGCGCGGCCGCTCGGGGCGCCAGGGCGACCCCGGCTCGACGCGCTTCTTCCTGTCGCTGGAGGACAGCCTGATGCGGCTGTTCGGCTCCGACCGCGTGCAGCGCCTGATGCAGGCCCTGGGCCTGGAGCGCGGCGAGGCGATCGAGCACAAGATGGTCTCGAATGCCGTCGAGCGGGCGCAGAAGAAGGTCGAGAGCCGCAACTTCGACATCCGCAAGCAGCTGCTCGAGTACGACGACGTGGCCAATGCCCAGCGCAAGGTGATCTACGAGCAGCGCAACGAGATCCTCGGCGCCGACGATGTCTCCGAAAACGTGCTGGGCATCCGCGAAGAGGTCCTCGATCTGGCGATCAGCGAGTTCGTGCCGCCCCAGAGCCTGCAGGAGCAGTGGGACCTCGAGGGGCTCCAGGAGCACCTCAGGACCGAGTTCAATATCGATGCGCCGGTGGTGCAGTGGGCCAAGGACGATGATCGCTTCCACGAGGAGCAGCTGCGTGAGCGGCTGCAGACCCAGCATCGCGAGGTTTATGCCGCCAAGGTCGAGACCGTCGGCGAAGAGCTGATGCGGCGCTTCGAGAAACAGGTCATGCTGCAGGTCCTCGACTCACGCTGGAAGGAGCACCTGCAGGCCATGGACCACCTGCGCCGCGGCATTCACCTGCGCGGCTATGCGCAGAAGAATCCCAAGCAGGAGTACAAGCGCGAATCCTTCACCCTGTTCCAGGATCTGCTGATCAACATCAAGTCCGATATCACGCGCATCCTGAGTCACGTCAAGGTGCGCCGTCCGGACGAGGTCGAGGAGCTGGAGCGTAAGCGTCGCGAGGAGCTGGAACGTCAGAAGGCGGGCGCCGCGACGCGCCATGAGGCGCTCGACGACGATCCGGCGGCGGATGCCGAGCGCGCCCAGCCGGCACCGGGCGCCGACGGCCGCCCGGTGCGCCGTGCAGGCCCCAAGGTAGGGCGTAACGACCCCTGCAGCTGTGGGTCGGGCAAGAAGTACAAGCAGTGCTGCGGCAAACTGAGCTGATACGAGGAGAGAAGCACATGGCGGTAGGCAAGGGCACGTTTCCGGCGCTGCCGGCAATCGAGGGGGTGCGGCTGGGTACCGCCATGGCCGGGATCAAGAAGCCGGACCGCCGCGACCTGGTAGTGATCGAAATCGCCCCCGGCGCCACGGTGGCGGGGACCTTCACGCGCAATGCCTTCTGCGCGGCGCCGGTGCACGTTGCCAAGCGCCACCTGGCCTTGGAGACCCCGCGCTACCTGCTGATCAATACCGGCAATGCCAACGCCGGCACTGGTGAGCTGGGCATGCGCGACGCCGAGGCCAGCTGTGCCGAGCTGGGTCGCCTGGCTGAGGTGGCGGGCACCGCCGTGCTGCCGTTCTCCACCGGGGTGATCGGCGAGCCGCTGCCCATGCAGCGGCTTCTGGCGGGCCTGCCCGCGGCGCTCGACAGCCTCGCCGCCGACGGCTGGGCTGCCGCCGCCGAGGGCATCCTGACCACCGATACCCGCCCCAAGGGGGCCACGGCCAGCCTCGAGATAGGCGGCCAGACGGTGACCATCAGCGGCATCAGTAAGGGCTCGGGGATGATTCAGCCCAACATGGCGACCATGCTCGGCTTCGTCGCCACCGATGCCAGCATCGCCCAGGCCGACCTGGAGCAGTGGCTGCGCGAGGGGGTGGCACGCTCGTTCAACTGCATCACCGTGGACAGCGACACCTCCACCAACGACGCCTGCATGCTGATCGCCACCGGGCAGGGGGCGGCGGTTAGCGCCGAGGATGACGTGGCGCGTTTCCGCGCGGCGCTCGACGGCGTGCTGGTCGAGCTGGCCCAGGCGATCATCCGCGACGGCGAGGGCGCGACCAAGTTCGTGACCCTCGACGTGAGCCAGGCGCGTTCGCGCCAGGAAGCGCTCGACGTAGCCTTTACCGTGGCGCATTCGCCGCTGGTCAAGACCGCGCTCTACGCGTCGGATGCCAACTGGGGACGGATCCTGGCGGCGGTGGGGCGCGCCCCGGTGGCCGACTTCGACGTCGACCGGGTGGTCATCGACCTGGGTGACGTACGCCTGGTCGAACACGGCGGACGCGCTGCCAGCTACACCGAGGAGGCCGGCAGTGCGGTGATGGCCGGCGATGAGATCGCCATTCGCATCCGGCTGGGGCGCGGCGAGGCCGACGCCACGGTGTGGACCTCGGATCTGTCCCATGAGTATGTATCGATCAACGCCGACTACCGCAGTTGAGCGTGGTTAACGCTGAGAGAAGTACGGGTGCGCCCGTGAAGACAAGGGTACGAGGATAATGGTCAAGAGACGGGTACATGTGGCAGCAGCCGCCATCGTCAGCGGCGATCGACAAGAGGTGCTGATCGCGCGGCGTCCCTCCAACGTCGATCAAGGCGGACTGTGGGAGTTTCCGGGCGGCAAGCTGGCGCCCTACGAAACTGGCTTCGAGGCGCTGCGCCGCGAACTGCATGAAGAGCTGGGGGTCGAGATCCAGCGCGCCCAACCGCTGATCCGCGTGCATCATGAGTACCCGGACAAGCATATCCTGCTCGACGTGTGGCAGGTCCATGAGTTTGCCGGTGAGCCGTTTGGCCGCGAGGGCCAGGCGGTGCGCTGGGTGCCCATGGAGGAGCTGGTCAACTATCCGTTCCCGGCGGCCAACCTGCCGATCCTGCGCGCGGTGATGCTGCCCACCGAGTATTTGATCAGCGCCGAGGAGGAGGCCGACGCCGACTTCCTGGCCAAGCTGGAGCGGGCGCTGCGCGAAGACGGCATTCGCCTGGTGCAGCTGCGCGCCAAGTCTCTGGCGCGCGAGGCCTATGTGGCGCGCGCCGAGCAGGCATTGGCGCTGTGCCGCGAGCACGGCGCGCGGCTGCTGCTCAACGGCGAGCCGAGCCTGATCGATGAGGTCGACGCCGATGGCATCCATCTCACCAGCGAGCGGCTGATGAGCCTCGAGCGGCGGCCCATCGCCGAGGGCAAGTGGCTGGCCGCCTCGACCCACGACCGCGCCCAGCTGGAGCAGGCGGCGCGGATCGGCTGCGACTTCGTCACTCTCTCGCCGCTGCGTACCACGCCTACCCACCCGGATGCCGCGCCATTGGGCTGGCACGACTTCCAGCAGCTGGTGGAGACCGCCGGCACGCCGGTGTTTGCGCTGGGCGGCATGACCCGCTTCGACGCCGACCACGCCCGCGCGGTCGGCGCCCAGGGCATCGCCTCGATCCGCGATTTCTGGAAGTAAGCTGAAACGTTAGCCACAAGAGCGGCCCCGGGGACAGGCTGGAGCGGAGGTTCGATGCCAGGGGTTCGGAGCACTGCTCCGAACGAGCTGGCCACGGATGGCCAGCTCCGGTCCTGCAAGCGAAGCAGGATGCGAGAGCGCAGCAGGGCATCGGTAGCGCCCAGGGATGGTTCATAGCGCCTCCGCGAAAGCCTGTCCCCGGGGTAGCCGCGTATCTGCAAATCTCTCCCTAGTCCCGATAACGCCGGGTCAGATCCCCGTATGCGTCGATGCGCCGGTCGCGCAGGTAGGGCCACATGCGCCGGGTGTCTTCGCCGCGGGCCATGTCGAGTTCGACCAGCAGGGTCTCGCTCTGCTCGCCGGCGTGGGCCAGCAGTTCGCCCTGGGGCCCGCACACGAAGCTGCCGCCCCAGAAGTCGATGCCCGGGCTCACCTCGCTGTGGTCCGGCTCGTGGCCGACGCGGTTGGCAACCAGCACCGGCAGGCCGTTGGCCACCCCGTGGCTGCGCTGGATCAGCGTCCAGGCGTCCTTCTGGCGGCGCTTCTCGGCATCGTCATCCGGCGGATGCCAGCCGATGGCGGTGGGGTAGAGCAGCAGCTCGGCGCCGGCCAGCGCCATCAGTCGCGCAGCCTCCGGATACCACTGGTCCCAGCACACCAGCAGACCCAGGCGACCCAGCGAGGTGTCGATGGGCTGGAAGCCCTGCGCGGCGTCGGCGTCGCCGGGGGTGAAGTAGAACTTCTCGTAGAAGCCTGGGTCGTCGGGGATATGCATCTTGCGGTAGTGGCCGACGCGCCCCTGCTGGCGGTCGTAGACCACCGCGGTGTTGTGGTAGAGGCCGGCAGCGCGGCGTTCGAACAGCGAGCCGACCAGCACGATGTCGAGCTCGGCGGCCAGCGCCGCCAGCCGCTGGCCGGTGGGGCCGTCCAGCGGTTCGGCGAGATCGAACAGCGCCGGGTCTTCGTACTGGCAGAAGTAGTGGGTGGCGTGCAGCTCCTGGAGCATCACCAGCTGGGCGCCCTGGGCCGCCAGGTCGCGCACGCCGCGCTCACTCTCGGCGAGGCTCCTGGCCTTGTCCGGCCAGGCCGCCTGCTGGACCAGGCCAACCGTCAGAGTATGCTTCATGGGGTTCCCTCCGCTGAGTGGGATGCGCCTGCCAGGCTGCCGCGGGGCAGCTGCATGGTCAGGCAGTGCAGACTGCCATGTTGGCGAATCACCTGGCGACAGTCGATGGGGATGATATCGCGTCCGGGGAAGGCCCCGGCGAGGGCCGCCAGGGCGCGAGCGTCGGCGGCGTCGGCGTAGGTGGGCACCAAGACGGCGCCGTTGATGATCAGGAAGTTGGCGTAGGTGGCCGGCAGCCGGTGTCCGTCGTCGGGGTCGAAGCAGGGCCGCGGCCAGGGCAGCGGCACCAGCCGGTAGGGCGCACCGTCGGCCTGGCGCAGCGCCTCGAGCTCGGCGCGCATGGCGGCGAGTGCCGGGTAGTGGGCGTCGTGCTCGTCGTCGCAGTGGACATAGGCGATGGTCTGCGGGTCGCAGAAGCGTGCCAGGGTATCGATATGGCTGTCGGTGTCGTCGCCCTCGAGATGGCCGTGTGCCAGCCACAGCACACGGCTGGCACCGAGCGCCGCGGCCAGCTCGGCTTCCACGCCGCGGCGATCGAGGTGCGGGTTGCGATTGGGGTTGAGCAGGCAGGCCTCGGTGGTCAGCAGGGTGCCCTGGCCGTCGCTGTCGATGGCGCCTCCCTCGAGCACCAGGTCGCGGGTGTCGAGTGGGGCGGCGAACACGTCCTGTTCGGCCAGCCGCTGGCTCAGCAGATTGTCGCGCTCGGCGGCGAACTTGCCGCCCCAGCCGGTGAAGGTGAAGTCGCGCAGTACCACTTGTCCGTCCTGCTCGACGCCGATCGGTCCGTGATCGCGGGCCCAGGTGTCGTCGCCTGCTGCGACCACAAGTCGCAGGCGCTCGTCGCTGACGCCGAGGCGTGCGAAGCGTTGCGCCAGGCGCTGGCGGGTGGCCGCGGCATTGACGGCAATCAGCACCGTCTGGTAGCGGGCAATGGCCACCACCATGGCTTCCAGGGTCGCCTCGATGCATGCCAGGGTCGGTGCCCAGTCACTTGCGGCGTGGGGCCAGGTCAACTGGACGGCATCCTGGGGGTGCCATTCGGGGAACACACGTAACGCCATGCGGTCTTCTCACGCTGGATGGATCGTGGCCGGCGGGGCCGGGGCCAAAGCGCGCAATGTAGGGCGCTGTCGGTGTGGATGCAAGCCTGTCATGCTGTGGCGCGGGTGGCCCGGATGCCGCCACGGACAACGATGCACCTGAGGCGAAAAAGCCTTACCATGTGCGCCTTCTGACAAGGAACCGATCGCGATGCTCGACCGCTTGCCCATCATGCTTGGTCTGCGCTACGTGCGGGCCAAGCGCCGCAATCATTTTATCTCGTTTATCTCGCTGACCTCGATGCTGGGGCTGATGCTCGGCGTCGCCGTGCTGATCCTGGTGCTGTCGGTGATGAACGGTTTCGACCACGAGCTGCGCAATCGCATCCTGGGCATGGTGCCACACACCAAGATCGAGGTGCGCGAAGGCCTCAGCGACTGGCAGTCGCTGGCCGAGGAGTTGACCCAGCGCGAGCGGGTGATCGGCGCGGCGCCGTACATCCAGCAGCAGGGCATGTTCTCGGTGGGCGGGCGCAACGAGGGCGCCATGGTCAACGGTATCGAGCCCGAATGGGAGGATCGCGTATCGATCATCGGCCGCCACATGCAGCAGGGCAGTCTCGACGATCTGCAGCCCGGGGAGTGGAACCTGGTGCTCGGCTCGATGCTGGCGCGCAGCCTGGGCGTCAGCGTCGGCGACCGGGTGACGCTGCTGGTACCCGAGGCCTCGATCACCCCGGCGGGGGTCTTTCCACGCCTCAAGCGCTTCACGGTCAGCGGTATCTTCAGCGTGGGCGCCGATCTCGATGCCGGCCTGGCATATGCCAATATCGAGGACATGCAGACCCTGGCGCGTCTCGGCGACAACGTCGAGGGGCTACGCCTGCAGCTCGATGACCTGTTCGTCGCCAACAGCGAGACCCGCGCGATCATCGATGAGCTGGGCAGCGGCTACCGCGGCATCGACTGGACCTTCTCCCACGGCAACCTGTTCCAGGCGATCCAGATGGAGAAGCGCATGATCGGCCTGCTGCTGACGGTGATCATCGCCGTGGCGGCCTTCAACATCGTCTCGACGCTGGTGATGGTGGTCACCGACAAGCATGCCGATATCGCCATCCTGCGCACCATCGGCGCCACGCCGCGCTCGATCATGGGCATCTTTATCGTCCAGGGCCTGGCGATCGGCATCATCGGGATATTGATCGGGGTGATACTCGGGGTGATCCTGGCGCTCAGTATCTCGGACATCATCAACTTCTTCGAATCGGTGCTGGGCATCCAGTTCCTCGATTCCAATGTCTACTTCATCAGTCATCTGCCGTCGCGCCTGGACTGGGCCGATGTCGGCAACATCGTTGGTGCGGCCTTCGTGCTGACCTTCCTGTCGACGCTCTATCCGGCCTGGCGTGCGGCACGGATTCAACCTGCCGAGGTGCTGCGCTATGAGTGACGACGTCAATAATCCCGCCGCGCAGGTGGCGGGCAAGGTGCTGCTCGAGTGCCGCGGCCTGACCCGCACCTACCGCGAGGGGCCACAGGATCTGACCGTGCTCCACGAGCTGGACCTCGAGGTGCACGCCGGCGAGCGGGTCGCGGTGGTCGGCAGCTCAGGCTCGGGCAAGACCACGCTGCTCAACCTGCTCGGCGGGCTCGACAGCCCCAGCGCCGGCGAGGTCAAGGTGGCGGGAGAGTCGCTGGCACAGTTCAAGGAGGCGGCGCTGGGCAAGTTTCGCAACCGCCATATCGGTTTCGTCTATCAGTTCCATCACCTGCTGGCCGAACTGACGGCGCTGGAAAATGCCGCGCTACCGCTGATGATCCGCGGCCAGTCGCGCAAGCAGGCCCAGGCTCGGGCGCGGGAGATCCTCGCCCGGGTGGGGATGGCCGAGCGCGCAGAGCACAAGCCCGGCGAGCTGTCCGGCGGTGAGCGTCAGCGAGTGGCGATTGCCCGCTCGCTGATCACCGATCCCAGCCTGGTGCTGATGGATGAGCCTACCGGCAACCTCGACCAGACCACCGCGGCGAGCATCCTGGCGCTGATGGACGAGCTGGCGCGGACCACCGCCTGCGCCTTCGTGGTGGTGACCCACGACACGGCGCTGGCGGCCCACCAGGACCGCGTGATGCGTCTCGACGGCGGCCGTCTCACCGCGGCCTGATCAGCACTCCTCGCCGTCGCGCCGACAGCGCCGCCGACGCAAGCGTCGGCGGCGCCAGCTACGTGATACCTGCCAGCGCCAGATCAGGCGAATCACCAGGTTGGCGGCTAGCCCCACCACCACCGCCGAGACCAGCGACCCCACCACCAGGATCGGCATGATGTCGACCATCTGTTCGGCGATCCAGCGTGTCGACAGCCGGGTGGGCGCCTCGCGGGCCGGGGTGTCCAGCAACCAGGCGCCGATGCGGTAGTTGCCGTAGAAGATCAGCGGCATGGTCAGCGGATTGGTGATCCACACCAGCCCCACCGAGAGCGGCAGATTGCAGCGCAGCAGCCAGGCACCGAAGGCCGCCACCACCATCTGGAACGGTATCGGCAGCAGCGCACTGAACAGTCCCACCATGAAGGCGTTGGCCACGCTGCGCCGCGACAGCACCCACAGCGAGGGGTCGCCGATCAGATGCCCCATGAAGCGCAGCGATCTGTTGCGCTTGAGGGTCTCGGGGTGAGGCATATAGCGCTGTAGCAGTCGGCGCGGCATGGCGGGCTCGTGTGGCGCTGGGGTGGCTCGAAGTCAGCTATTATCCATACTAGGCTTATCGCCCGCCATGATTTGGCACCCTATTTAGCGTGCCACCCTGAGCGGCGACACATGGACGTGGAGCGACGATGCGCATGGGATGGGCGCTGCCGCTGGCCCTGGCGGCACTATTGGGAATTTTCGTCGGCGATGTGGCGCCGGCGGGGCTGGTCGAAGCGGGGCTGGTGGCGGGGCTGCTGGGTTGGCGGCACTGGCGCTGGATGGCGTTGCTGCTGGTGGCTGCCCTCACTGCCTGGCCGGTGCTGCAGGCGGGCTCAGCAAGTCTGCCCCAGGGCCTCTCCCGCGAGGACCTGCAGCTGCAAGGACGGCTGCTGCAGGTCGAACCCCAGGGTGAACTGACGCGCCTGCTGGTCGCGGTCGAGGGGTGCCGCCCCGAGGCCGCGCCGCGGCCGTCCTGCGAGCGCCTGCGGCGAGTCCGCTTGACGCTGTTCGACGCCGAGGGGCAGGCACCCGAGATGCGACCTGGCGAGCGCTGGCAGTTTGCCGTAAGACTGCGTCCGCCGACCGGTTTCGCCAATCCCCACACCTTCGACTATGCCGCCTGGCTGTGGCGCGAGCGCATCGATGCCAGCGGCTATGTGCGCCGCGAGCCTGCGCCGCTGCGACTGTCGTCGGCGCCGCCGCGGCCCGCCCGGCAGGGCCTTGCATATCTCGACCGGCGCCTGGAGGAGGGGGTGGCACGGCGTTGGCTGGCGGCATTGACGCTGGGAGCCGCGGAGCGCCTCAGCGACGACGACTGGGCGCGGCTCAATGCCACCGGCACCACCCACCTGGTGGTGATCTCCGGGCTGCACGTGGGGCTGGTGGCGGCCTTCACCCTGCTGCTGGGGCGCGGCGTCGCGCGGCTCGCCACGCCCACACGCTGGCGCCTGTCGACCTGGCCGTGGTGGCTGGCCGGCGCGAGTGCGGTGGGCTATGCGCTGTTGGCCGGTTTCGCGCCGCCGGCCCAGCGCGCCATGCTGATGACCCTTGTCGGCCTATGGGTGGCCAGCGGGCGCCACGCCCCGGGGCCGTGGCAGGCCTGGTGGCTGGCCCTGGCTGCGGTACTGCTGTTCGACCCGATTGCGCTGTGGCGGCCGGGGCTGTGGCTATCGTTTCTTGCCGTGGCGCTGCTGATCGTGATCTGGCAGGGGCGGCAGCGCCCGCGTGGGGTGCGCGGCTGGCTATGGGCGCTGCTGCGCACTCAGCTGCTGCTGGCGCCGCTGATGGCGGCGGCGGTGCTGTTGGCCTTCGACCGGCTGGCGCCTGCGGCACCGCTGGTCAATCTGCTGGCGGTGCCGCTGGTCAGCTCGCTGATGGTACCGCTGGGGCTGCTCGGTTGGCTGCTGGCCTGGATACCGCCGCTGTCGGCGCTGTGCTGGTGGCTGTTCGGGGTGCTGGCCGAGGCGCTGCATGGCCTGCTCGGCGTGGCCATGAACGGGTTGCCGGTGTGGTTGCCGGCTCCCTGGCAGCGCGCGCCGCTGGCTCTCGCCCTGATGCTGTTGGCGGCCTGCTGGGCGCTGCCGGGGGTACCGCGACGCCTGCGCCTGGCGCTGAGCCTCGGGTTGGGGCTAGTGCCCCTGTCGCTGGCGCCGCCCGAGGTGGCACCGGGGCAACTGGAGGTGCGGGTACACGATGTCGGCCAGGGCCAGTTGGTCGATCTGCGCACCGCCAACCACCGTCTGCTCTACGATACCGGGCCGCGTTTTCGCTCCGGTTACATGCCGCTGGCCGACCTGTGGTCGCGGCCACAGCGCTTCGACCGGGTCATCGTCAGCCATGACGACCTCGACCATGCGGGTGGCGTCGCGGCGCTGGCGGCACACGAGGTGGGGCAGTTCATGGCACCGCGTGGCGAGCAGATCGGGGTCCCCTTCGCGCCCTGTAAGGCCGGACAGTCGTGGCAGTGGGACGAGGTGACGTTTCGCCTGCTGTGGCCGCCGCCCGGAGATAACGCCGAGTGGTCGAGCAACGACCGCTCCTGCGTGCTGCTGGTCGAGGCCGGCGACCAGCGGCTGCTGATCACCGGTGACGTGGGACGCCGGGTGGAGCGCTTCTTTCTGCTCGACGTGGAGGCCCCGTTGACCCTGCTGGTGGCCGGCCACCACGGTAGCCATACCAGTACCGGGCCGCAGCTGGTCGAGCTGCTCGACCCCCGGCAGGTGGTGTTCAGCGCCGGACGCGACAATCCCTTCGGTCACCCTGGCGATGGAGTGGTGCGGCGGCTGCGCGGCCGCTGCCTGTGGAATACCGCCCTCGACGGTGCGCTCAGCTGGCGGCTGGGCGACGCGACTGCGCCGCGCGGCGAGGCGATGCGCGACCTGACGGCGTGGCGCGGCGGTGTCGGCGACAGATGTCATGGGGTAGAATCGGCGCCACTCGATGCGCTTTAGGAGTGCCGCTATGGATCTGCTCGACGCCCTGATTGCCGGTGGCTGGCTGATGCTGCCGCTGCTGGGCTGCTCGCTGGTGGCGATGGTGATCGTCATCGAGCGGCTGTGGACCCTGCGCGCGCGGCGCATCGCCCCGCTGGGGCTGGGGCAGGAGGTCTGCAGCCTGATTCGCCAGGGGCCGGTCAATCTCTACTGGCTGGAGAGCCACTCGCCGCTGGGCGGGGTGCTGGCGGCGGGGCTGCGCAATGTGCGGCTGGGCCATGAACAGGTGTGCGGTCGCCTGCAGGAAGCGGCTACCGCAGTGATCCACGACATGGAGCGCTTTCTCAGCCCGCTCGGCACCATCGCGGCGATTACGCCGCTGATCGGCCTGCTGGGCACGGTGCTGGGCATGATCGAGGTGTTTGCGGTGATCGTCACCGCCGGCGGTGCCGAGCGCACCGCCGACCTGGCCGGGGGTATCTCCCAGGCGCTGGTGACCACTGCGGCGGGCCTGACGGTAGCGATTCCGGCGCTGATGTTCCACCGTTACTTCCAGCGCCGGATCGAGGACATCACCGTGCGCATGGAGGAGCAGGCCGGGCTGGTGGTGGAGTTTCTGGCTCATCACCAGGGCGCGGTCTCGCTGGCCGAGCCGCCTGCTGGCGCCGCACCGGCTGTGGCCGGACGCGCCTCATGAGGTTCGTGCGCCGCCGACGCCTGCCGGTGGAGGTCAACCTGACGCCGCTGATCGACGTGGTGTTTCTGCTGCTGATCTTCTTCATGGTCTCGACCACCTTCGAGACTCGCCAGGCGCTGGAGCTCGAGCTGCCGCACAGCGACAGCACCACGCCGCTGGAAGCCTCGCCGGTCACCTTGGTGATCACCCGCGAGGGTGAGTATCGGCTCGGTGAGCGGCGTCTCGATGCCGCAGGCCTGGCGGCGGCGCTCTCCGAGGTCGCCGAGGCGGCGCGCCAGCACGGCCTGATCGTCGAAGCCGATCGTGACAGCGCGCATGGCGCGGTGGTTACCGCGCTCGATCGCGCCGGGGCGCTGGGCATCCAGCAGATCCGCATCGCAACCCGCAATGGGCAAGATTCATCGACACACGGGGAGACACCGTGACGCAACAATCCGGCTGGGCCCTTTACAAGCAGCTGCTTGGCTACGTAAAGCCGCATTGGCGGTCGTTCGCTGTGGCGGTGGTCGGCTATGCGATCTATGCCGCCTCGAGCACCGCGCTGGCGGAAATGATGAAGCGCCTGATCGACGGCATCCAGACCCCCGACGCCGCCTTTCGGCTGTTCCTGCCGCTGTTCGTGGTCGGTATGTTCGCCGCCCGCGGCGTGGGCACCTTTCTGGGCACCTACTTCATGAGCAACGTGGCGCGCAACGTGGTCCACGCGCTGCGCTGCAACGTGTTCAACCACATGCTGCATCTGCCGGGGCGCTTCTTCGATTCTCACTCCAGTGGCCACTTGATTTCGCGAGTGACCTACCACGTCGAGCAGGTCACTGGCGCGGCCACCAATGCGATCACCATCCTGCTCCGCGAGGGGCTGTTCGTGGTCGGGCTGATCGGCTACCTGCTGTGGACCAACTGGATGCTGACGCTGCTGTTCCTGGCGGTCACCCCGCTGATCGGTGGCGTGGTCAACTACGCCAGCAAGCGTTTCCGGCGCATCTCGCAGCGTATCCAGCACTCCATGGGTGACGTCACCCACGTTGCCTCCGAGGCGCTATCCGGCTATCGCGTGGTGCGCACCCACTGCGCCGAGGCCTTCGAGAAGGCACGCTTCGCCGAGGCCAGCGAGAACAACCGCCAGCAGAGCATGAAGGAGGCGCTGACCAAGGCCATCAGCACGCCGGTGATCCAGCTGATGATCGCACTGTCGCTTGCGCTGCTGGTGTGGCTGGCGATGTCGCCGGCGCTGCTCGACGACATGACCGCCGGCGAGTTCGTGGCCTTCATCACCGCGGCCTCGCTGATGGCCAAGCCGGTGCGCCAGCTGACCGAGATCAACAGCGAGATTCAGAAGGGCATTGCCGCCTCCGGCGAGCTGTTCCAACTGCTCGATGAGCCCCTCGAGGACGATCGCGGCGAGCGCCTGCCGCAGCGGCTGGTGGGTGACGTCAGCTTGCGTGACGTGCATTTCCGCTACGCCGACGACCAGCCGGAGGTGCTCAAGGGCATCGATCTCGAGGTCAAGGCGGGGGAGATGATCGCCATCGTCGGACGCTCGGGCAGCGGCAAGTCGACGCTGGTCAGCCTGCTGCCGCGTTTCTATCGTCCCAGTCAGGGCGAGGTGCTGATCGACGGCGTGGCGGTGCAGGAGTACCAGCTCTCGCCGCTGCGCCGCCAGATCGCCATCGTGTCCCAGCAGGTCACGCTGTTCAATGCCACGGTGGCGGCCAATATCGCCTACGGCGTGCCGGATGCCGACCCTGCCGCCATCGAGGCCGCCGCGCGGGCCGCCTACGCTCATGAGTTCATTGACAAGCTGCCCAACGGCTATGCCACGGTGATCGGCGATAACGGCGTGATGCTCTCCGGCGGCCAGCGCCAGCGGCTGGCGATCGCCCGCGCCATCTTCAAGGATGCACCATTGCTGATCCTCGACGAGGCCACCTCGGCGCTGGACAGCGAGTCGGAGCGCTATATCCAGCGTGCCCTGGAAGAGGTTTGCCGGGGGCGCACGACCTTCGTCATCGCCCACCGTTTGTCGACCATCGAGCGCGCCGACCGCATCCTGGTCATGGAGCAGGGCCGGCTGGTCGAGCAGGGCAGCCACCACGAGCTGCTGGCCCGCGACGGCGCCTACGCGGCGCTGCACCGGCTGCAGTTCCAGGACTCGGCGCTGCCATGAGCGTGCGGCTCGGCGAACGCTGGCTAGCGGCGGCCTACCGCGGTGACGCCTGGCTCGCGCTGCTGCGGCCGCTGGAAGCACTCTATCGCTGGGCGGTCGAACGCCGCAGGCGTGCCTACCAGCGCGGCGACAAGCCGGTGTGGCGGGCACCCGTGCCGGTCATCGTGGTCGGCAACATCACCCTCGGCGGCACCGGCAAGTCACCGCTCACCGCCTGGATCGCCGACTGGCTGGCGGCACAAGGCTGGCGGCCCGGCATCGTATCGCGGGGCTACGGTGGGCGCAGTGAGGGCTATCCGCTGCGGGTCGACGCCAATACGCCGCCCAGCGCCTGCGGTGACGAGCCATTGATGCTGGCCCTGCAGTGCGGCGTGCCGGTGGTGGTCGACCCTGACCGGCCGCGTGGCGCCCGGGCGCTGCTCGACGCCGGCTGCGACATCGTGATCAGCGACGACGGCCTACAGCACCTGGCGCTGGGGCGCGATATCGAGCTGGTGGTGGTCGACGCCCGGCGCGGCTTGGGCAACGCGCGTTGCCTGCCGGCCGGACCGCTGCGCGAGCCCGTCGAACGGCTGGCGCGGGTCGATGCGGTGCTGCTCAATGGCGAGCACGACTCGCCCACCACGCCATCCGGATATCGCATGCAGCTTGCGCCGCAGCGCTGGCATCATCTGGCCAGCGGCGCGCGCTACGCGCTGCGCCCGTTGCCGTTCGAGACAGCGGTACACGGCGTTGCCGGCATCGGCCACCCACAGCGCTTCTTCGCCACGCTGGCGGCGCTGGGGCTCGAGGTGGAGCGGCATGCGTTCGCCGATCATCACCACTACCAGGCCGATGAGCTGGCATTCGACGACGCGCGCCCGGTGGTGATGACCGCCAAGGACGCGGTCAAGTGCCGGGCCATGGCCGACCCACGCCATTGGGCGCTGGAGGTCGAGGCTCAGCCGGACACTGCCTTCGTGACCTGGCTCGAAGCGCGTCTCGCCGGGGCTACCAACCACTGCAAGGACACCAAGGGCTCAATATCATGACGTTAGACAAGCAACTGCTGGCCATGCTGGTCTGCCCGCTATGCCAGGGCAAGCTCAAGTACGACCGTGAGGCCGCCGAGGTCAAGTGCCACTTCGATGGCCTGGCCTTCCCGATCCGCGACGGCATCCCGGTGATGTTGGAGGAGGAAGCGCGGGTCATGGATACCGATGAGAAGCTCGGCAAGGGGCCGTCGGGGGGCGACTCGGCATGAGCGACTTCGTGGTGGTAGTGCCGGCGCGCTATGCGTCGTCGCGCCTGCCCGGCAAGCCGCTGCTCGACCTCGGCGGCGAGCCGATGGTGGTGCGGGTGTGGCGCCAGGCGCTGGCCAGTGCGGCGCTGCGGGTGGTGGTGGCTACCGACGACACGCGCATCGTCGAGGCGGTCAGCGCGGTGGGCGGCGAGGCGCTGATGACCCGCGACGACCACCCCTCGGGGACCGACCGGCTGGCCGAGGTGGCCGAGCAGCTGGGGCTCGACGAGACCGCCATCGTGGTCAATGTGCAGGGCGACGAACCGCTGCTGCCGGCATCGCTGATCGACCAGGTGGCGGCGCGACTGGCCGCCGACGACGAGGCCTCGATCGCTACCTTGGCCGAGCCGATCAGCGATGTCGAGACGCTGTTCAATGCCAATGTGGTCAAGGTGGTGCGCGACTTCCGCGGGCGAGCGCTGTACTTCTCGCGTGCCCCGATCCCGTGGGATCGTGAGGCCTTTGCCGAGCGGCCCGGGCTGCTCGACAGCGACAGCTGGCTGCGTCATATCGGCCTCTATGCCTACCGGGTCGGCTTCTTGAATGCCTATCGTCGCTGGACACCGGCGCCCCTCGAGCAGCTCGAGCAGCTCGAGCAGCTGCGCGCGCTGCAGCATGGCCATCACATCCAGGTGGCGCTGGCCTGTGACCGTCATCCGGCCGGCGTCGACACCGCCGAGGATCTCGCCCGGGTGCGCCAGTGGCTGGCCGAGCAGCAAGTCTGATGCAAGGAGGTGATATGCGGATTCTATTCGTCTGTCTGGGCAATATCTGCCGTTCCCCTACCGCAGAGGGGGTGTTCCGTCGTCGCCTGGCCGACGCCGGCCTGGGCGAGGCCGTCGAGGTGGACTCCTGCGGTACCGGCGGCTGGCACATCGGCAAGGCGCCGGACGCCAGGGCGCAGGCGGCGGCGAGGCAGCGCGGGGTCGACGTGAGTCAGCTGCGCGCCCGGCAGCTCGACGCCGCGGACTTTGCCCGCTTCGACTATCTGCTGGCCATGGACGATGACAACCTGGCCAGCCTCGAGGCGATGCGGCCCGACGACTGCACCGCGCATGTCGGGCTGCTGCTCGACTTCGCCGGCGAGCCGGGTCGCGCCGTGCCCGACCCCTATTACGGTGGCGAGCAGGGCTTCGATGAGGTGCTCGATCTGGTGGAGCGCGCCGCCGATGGCCTGATCGAGCACCTGCGTCAGCGCCTGGGGCACGCGCGGTGAAGGTGACGCCTGCGCTTGATCATGACCTGCAGCGCGCCAATACCCTGGGCCTGCCCTGCGTGGCCGAGCGCTTCATCGCCGCCGAGACGCCGGCGACGCTTGCCGCCGCGCTGGAGACTGCGCGGCGGCAGGCATGGCCGCTGACCGTGCTGGGCGGAGGGAGCAACCTGATCCTGCCGCGACGTCTGGAAGGCCTGGTGGTCCAGCCGACCTTTGCCGAGTGGCGCCATCGGCGCGAAGCGCATGGACAAGTCACGCTGCGGGTCGAGGCCGGCATGAATTGGCATACGCTGGTGACGGAGAGCGTCACCCGCGGCTGGTGGGGGTTGGAGAACCTGGCGCTGATTCCCGGCCACTGCGGTGCGGCGCCGATCCAGAACATCGGCGCCTATGGCGTGGAGCTGGCCGAGGTGCTGGAAAGCGTCGAGCTGCTGCATCTGGCCTCGGGGCGCCAGCAGACGCTGCCCGCTTCCGCGTGCCACTTCGGCTATCGTGACAGCATTTTCAAGGGGGAGCTGGAAGGGCGCGTGGTGATCACGGCCCTGACCTTGACGCTGAGCGAAAGCCCTCAGCCGCGGTTAGCCTACGGCGACCTGGCCTCGCGGGTGGGCGCCGAGCCGACACCGCTAGAGGTTGCCGAGGCGGTGTCGGCGATTCGTCGTGAGAAACTGCCCGACCCGGCCCAGCTCGGCAACGCCGGCAGCTTCTTCAAGAACCCGCTGGTGAGCGCCGAGCAGGCGCGGCGACTGCTCGAACAAGCCCCGGATATGCCGCACTTCGCCCAGCCCGATGGGCGGGTCAAGCTGGCCGCGGGCTGGCTGATCGACCGCTGCGGACTCAAGGGGATGCGACGCGGCGCGTTCGGCGTGCATGAGCGCCAGGCGCTGGTGCTGGTACACCATGGCGGCGGCGACGCCGAGGGGCTGCTGGCGTTTGCCGAGGAGGTTGCCGCAGCGGTCGAGGCGCGTTTCGGGGTGATGCTGTCGCGGGAGCCGCGTCTGGCACGCTGAGGTATCCGCAGGCCATCAACGACAACGCCCGCAGGCTGTGCCTGCGGGCGTTGTCGTTGTGCGTTGCAAGAAGGGCGCCGACATGACGTCGGCGCCCGGGTCCATCACGCTTGGCTGTCGTCAGCCTTGGGCTGCTGCTCGCGGCGACGGATCTCGCGTGGGTCGTTGTGGGCGCGACGCCGGCGGCGGCGACGCGCTGCCGCATCGGCCTTGCCTTCCGCGGCGGCCGGCTTGGCGTCAGCCTTGGGCTCTTCGGCCTTGGGTGCGTCTGCCTTGGGCTCTTCGGCGGCCGTCTTGACGTCCTCGGCCTTGGGTGCGTCAGCCTTGGGGTCGTCGGCGGCGGGCTTGGCGTCCTCGGCCTTGGCTTCCTCGGCTTTCTTGGGCGCCTTTGCCTTAGGCTCGTCGGCGGCGGGCTTGGCGTCAGCCTTGGGCTCTTCAGCCTTGGGGTCGTCGGTCACCGGCTTGGCGTCCTCGGCCTTGGCTTCCTCGGCTTTCTTGGGCGCCTTTGCCTTAGGCTCGTCGGCGACGGGCTTGGCGTCCTCGGCCTTGGCTTTCTCGGCTTTTTGGGGCGCCTCTGCCTTGGGTTCGTCGGCGGCAGGCTTGGCGTCAGCCTTGGGCCCTTCAGCCTTGTCAGCCTTGGGCTCATCGGCAGCGGGCTTGGCGTCCTCTGCCTTGGGCTCATCGGCGGCCTTCTTGGGCGCCTCTGCCTTGGGCTCATCGGCAGCGGGCTTGGCGTCCTCGGCCTTTGCGTCCTCGGTCTTCTGGGGCGCCTCTGCCTTGGGCGCGTCGGCGGCGGGCTTGGCGTCCTCGGCCTTGGCTTTCTCGGCTTTCTGAGGCGACTCTGCCTTGGTCGCGTCGGCGGCGGGCTTGGCGTCCTCGGCCTTTGCGTCCTCGGTCTTCTGGGGCGCCTCTGCCTTGGGCTCATCGGCGGCGGGCTTGGCGTCCTCGGCCTTGGCTTTCTCGGCTTTCTGAGGCGCCTCTGCCTTGGGCTCGTCGGCGGCGGGTTTGGCGTCCTCGGCCTTGGGTGCCTCCTGGGCTTGGGCCTGCAGGCGCTGCTGCTCGGCCTCGGCCTGTGGATTCACGGCATGCTTGCGGGTGCGGTTGCGCGGGTTGTTGCGCGTGCGCTTGGGCTTGCCGTCGTCCTTGGGCTTGTTCTCTTCGACGGGGGCGTCCTGGGCTTTGGCCGGGGCGCCCTCGGCGGCCTGGGGCTTGCTGGTGTCGCGGCTGCCTCGGGCATCGCTCGAGCGGTTGGCGCTGCGCCGTTCGTCATCCTGGCGGCCGCGTCCACGCCCGCGGCCGTTACGGTTGTCGTCGCTGGGGCGCGAGCTATTGCTGGCGGCGTCGGGCTTGGCGTCACCGCGTGCCTGGCGCGGTTCGCTCTGCTGCTGACGATCGCTCTCCTGGCGTCCCTCACTGCGCCCGCCGTCCTGGCGAGCGTCATTGCGTCCGCCGCGACGGTTATTGTTGCGACCGCCGCGGCCGCCGCGCTCCTGACGCCCCTCGCTGTCGCTACGCTGCTGCGGGCGCGCCTGGCGCGACTCGCTCGCGGTTTGCTGAGACGGCTGCTGGCGCGGCTGCGTCTCGTCGCTGCCGAGCAGTTTGCTGAGGCCCTTGACCAGCCGCGAGAATACGCCGTCGTTGGCCGCTGCCGGTGTTGCCGGCTGCTGGGCTGCGGGGGCGGCGGCCTCGGGCGCGGCGGCCGGGACGTCATCCTGCTGCAGGGAGGCTGGCGCCGGGGCGTTGTGGACCACGCTCTTGACCGCCGCTTCGGCACGCTGGATCGGCTTGCTGTCGCTGAGGTCCGGCTCCTGGCCGATCTCGGTATCGGTGGACAGCTCGAAGCTCGACTTGTCGGCGTCCTCGTCGCTGATATGGTCGTCGCGCAGGCGCTGCACGTCGTAGTGCGGGGTGTCCATATCGGGGCTTGGCAGCAGCACCACCTGGACGCCCTGGCGGCGCTCGATCTCGGCCAGCACGCTACGCTTCTCGTTGAGCAGGTAGGTGGCCACCGGCACCGGCAGGATGGCGCGGATCTGGGCGCTGCGCTCCTTCATGGCCTCCTCTTCGATCAGGCGCATGATCGACAGCGACATCGAGCGTACGTCGCGAATCGTGCCCTGGCCGTCGCAGCGCGGGCAGACCACGCCGCTGGTCTCGCCCAGCGAGGGACGCAGGCGCTGGCGCGACATCTCCATCAAGCCGAAGCGCGAGATGCGGCCGATCTGCACCCGGGCGCGGTCGAGCTTGAGGGCGTCGCGCATGCGGTTCTCGACCTCGCGCTGGTTGCGCGCCGGGCTCATGTCGATGAAGTCGATCACCACCAGACCGCCGATATCGCGCAGGCGCAGCTGGCGGGCAATCTCGTCGGCGGCCTCGGAGTTGGTCTGCAGCGCGGTCTCTTCGATGTCGCTGCCGCGGGTGGCGCGGGCCGAGTTGATGTCGATGGAGACCAGCGCCTCGGTGTGATCGATGACGATCGAGCCGCCGGAGGGCAGCTTCACTTCACGCTGGTAGGCGGTCTCGATCTGCGACTCGATCTGGAAGCGCGAGAACAGCGGCACCTCGTCGGCGTAGAGCTTGATCTTCTGCTGGTAGGAGGGCATCACCTGACGGATGAAGGCCAGTGCCTCCTGGTGCACCTCGGGGCTATCGATCAGCACCTCGCCGATATCCTGGCGCAGGTAGTCGCGCATGGCGCGAATGATGACATTGGACTCGCGGTAGATCAGGAAGGGCGCAGGGCGCTTGCCGGCCTCTTCGGTGATCGACTCCCACACCTGTACCAGGTAGTCGAGGTCCCACTGCAGCTCTTCGGTGGAGCGGCCGATGCCGGCGGTGCGCACGATCACGCCCATCTTGTCGGGCAGGGTCAGTTGACCCATGGCGTCCTTGAGCTGGGCGCGCTCGTCCCCCTCGATGCGCCGCGAGATGCCGCCGGCACGGGGATTGTTGGGCATCAGCACCAGGAAGCGCCCGGCCAGGCTGATGAAGGTGGTCAGGGCAGCGCCCTTGTTGCCGCGCTCCTCCTTGTCGACCTGGACGATGACTTCCTGGCCTTCCTTGAGGACTTCCTTGATGTTGGGGCGCCCCGAGGGCTCCTTGACGAAGTACTCGCGGGAGATCTCCTTGAGCGGCAGGAAACCGTGGCGGTCGGCGCCGAAATCGACGAAGGCGGCTTCCAGGGAGGGTTCGACGCGGGTGATCTTGCCGCGATAGATGTTGGCTTTCTTCTGCTCCCGTGCGCCGGATTCGATATCCAGGTCGTACAGGCGCTGTCCATCGACGAGGGCGACGCGCAGCTCTTCCGGCTGTGTCGCGTTGATGAGCATCCGTTTCATGTTGTCTCGCTATTCTAGGCGCGCCGGATGGCGGCCAGGGAGCCCCAACGAAGGAGCTCCAGAGCGTCGACGAAGGCGAACCTCTGGGTGCTGCGTGCTTGTGCTCAGCGCATGTCGCGGATGCGGTTGCGCCCGGCCATGGCAGGGGCTGGTGGCGCCTGCCACGGCATGATCATGTTGAGTACGCGGCGGAGGCAGGACATGTTTCGGCGGGCGTCGTGCCCATCCGGCCCTGCGGTCATCCGCCAGACACCTGGCATTCATCGATTCGCCAACGCCGGCCCCCGGCACGCTGTTAGGTATTCCCGTGGCCGGTACTGCTCGCGCCGTAAGGGGCGGGAGGAGTCCAGGGTCGGGCGTGGCGTTCAAAATCTGTTATCAACTGCTTGGTGATCTACTGCTACTTGCTGCCGGCGGCAGGGCATGCGGCGTTGCCGTCATGACTGCGGCCTTGATCGTCGCTCTGGCCTGCGTGTTTGTCGTGCAGGCGCATCGTCCGGGCGCTGGTTGCCCATTTGAGCGAGCCTGAAATATACCAGCAATGCCCGGCACCAGCAATTGGCGCAGAGCGGCGACGGCTAAGGTAGAATGCCGCCTTCGAGCATCATAGCGAGTCGAGGTGGGCATGGCCGACGGGCAAGAAGTGGGCAGGGCAGTACAGTGGGTCGAGGTGACCCAGGCGCAGGCCGGGCAGCGCATCGATAACTTCCTGCGAACCCGCCTGAAGGGGGCGCCCAAGGCCCTGATCTATCGGATCGTGCGCAAGGGCGAGGTGCGCGTCAACAAGAAGCGCGTCAAGGTTGACTACCGCCTGGTCGACGGCGATCTGGTGCGTATCCCGCCGCTGCGGCTGGCCCCCGAGGAGGCGACCCGCGAGGTCAGCGACAACCTGCGCAACCTGCTGGCCGGCAGCGTGCTGGTCGAGGGCCCCGACTGGCTGGTGATCAACAAGCCCTCGGGACTGGCGGTGCACGGTGGCAGCGGGGTCAAGATCGGCTTGATCGAGGCGCTACGCCAGGTGCGTGACGACCTCGACTTCCTGGAGCTGGTGCACCGCCTCGACCGTGACACCTCCGGCTGCCTGCTGCTGGCCAAGTCGCGCCCGGCGCTGGTGGCGCTCAACAACGCCTTGAAGCAGCGCCAGATGGACAAGCAGTATCTGGCCCTGGTGGCCGGTCGCTGGCCGGCGCGACGCGACTACGTCAGTGCCCGGCTCGACCGCTTCGAGGCCGGCAACGGCGAGCGTCGGGTGCGTGTCGACCCCGATGGCAAGGTATCGCGGACCCGCTTCGCGGTGCGCGAAGCCTTCGCCGGCACCACCTTGATCGAGGCCGAGCCGGTGACCGGCCGGACTCACCAGATCCGCGTGCATGCCGCGCATGCCGGTCATCCGCTGCTCGGTGACGACAAGTACGGCTCCCGCGAGGGTCAGCATCTGGCCGGCCGGCTGGGGCTGTCGCGGCTGTTCCTGCACGCCGCGGCACTGACCTTTCCCGAGCCCACCAGCGGCCGACCGGTGCATATCAAGGCGCCGCTGGGCGACGAGCTCGAGGCGGTGCTGGTTCGCGCCCGCAAGGCACGCTGACGGGCGTCTACATCTACTTCTATTGCGACACAGGAGCGCCGATGCGCTATCGACTGATCATCTTCGACTGGGATGGCACCCTGATGGATTCGGAGGCGCGCATCGTCGACTGCATGCAGGCCGCAGCACGCGATACCGGCCTCGCCGAACTGAGCCGTGCCGCGGTGCGCGACATCATCGGCCTGGGCCTGCCCGAAGCGATTGACAAGCTGTGTCCGGGGATTAGTGCGGCACGCGCCGAGACCCTTCGTCAGCACTATGCGCAGCGCTTTCGCGCCGCCGACCAGACGCCGCTGCAGTTCTTTCCCGGCGTCGAGCGGGGCATCGCACGTCTGCGCGAAGGGCGCGACACGCGTCTGGCAGTGGCGACCGGCAAGAGCCGCCGCGGCCTCGATCGGGTATTCGCCGCCAACGGCAGCGGCGCCTGGTTCGATGCCAGCCGCACCGCCGACGAGACGCGCTCCAAGCCGCACCCGCAGATGCTCGAGGAACTCCTGGACGAGACCGGCGTCGATGTCGGGGATGCGGTGATGGTCGGCGATACCGAATATGATCTCGACATGGCCCGCGCGCTGGGCATGGATCGTATCGCCGTGACCTACGGCGTCCACGAGCCACGGCGATTGGCCGCCTGCCAGCCAAGCTTTACCGCCCATGCCTTCCCCGAATTGATCGACTGGCTGCACGCCTGAGCCGCCCGTCTTGATTCACCCACTATATGAGCAGGACCGCCGATGAGTGACGACAAGCGAGACGATCCCCCCGCCCAGGACAAGTGGACCCAGGGGCCTGAGCTGAGCCCCGAGCAGCGGCGCGAGGCGCTCGCCGACCGGTCCGGCGAGCCGGCTGCCACGCCGGGTGAAGATGCCGAGACCCTGCGCGAGCGTCAGCGCCTGGCACAGATCGAGATGATGGACCGCTGGGTGGGCGGCGTGCTGACCGAGCAGCGTCGTACGCGACGCTGGAAGCTGTTCTTTCGCTTCTTCTTTGCCGCGCTGATCCTGGCGTCGCTGTCGGCTACCCTGTATGGCCTGTTCTGGCCCGCCCGCGAAGTGCCGCCGGGCGAATCCCATTTGGGCGTGATCGAGGTCAAGGGGGTGATCGACAGCGAATCGCCGGCCAACGCCGAGCGCATCATCGAGGGGCTCCAGCGCGCCTGGGAGAGCGACAGCGCGGCGGCGGTGGTGCTGCATATCAACAGCCCCGGCGGCAGCCCGGTGCAGTCGCAGCGCATCTACGACGAGATCATGCGGCTGCGCGACGAGGGCGACAAGCCGATCTATGCGGTGGTCGAGGACATCGGCGCCAGCGGCGCCTACTATATCGCCGCCGCCGCAGACGAGATCCTGGTCGCGCCGTCGAGCCTGGTCGGCTCCATCGGGGTGGTGTCGGCCAGCTTCGGCCTCGAAGAGGCGATTGATCGGCTCGGCGTCGAGCGTCGGGTGTTCACCGCTGGCGACAACAAGGCGTTTCTCGACCCCTTCTCGGAGATCGACCCCAGCCAGCGGCTGTTCTGGCAGGAGGTGCTGGAGACCACGCATCGCCAGTTCGTCGATGCCGTGCGTGCCGGGCGCGGCGACCGCCTGGCCGACGACGAGGAGATCTTCTCGGGGCTGGTATGGAGCGGCGAGCAGGCGCTGAGCCTGGGGCTGGTCGACGGCATTGAGAGCCTCGATGGCCTGGCCCGCGAGCTGCTCGACGAGCCGCGGCTGCGCGACTACACCCCGCGCCTCGATCCCTTCGAGCGCTTCTCGCGCCACTTCGGGCGGGTCGCCGCGGAGTGGATGGGGCTGCCCAGCTCGCACTCGCCGCTGCGCTATCAGTTGCCCTGATAGCGCCGAGCTTAAAGCGCCGAGCCGATGGATGTCACTCGGTAGCGGCGGCGGGGGCAGGTCAAAGCGGGGGTTCTTTTCGCCGAACGGGTTGGCCTGGATGGCCAACCCTGGTCCTGCAAGCGAAGCAGGGATGCGAAAGCGTAGCAGGGAAAAGGTAGCGCCCAGGGATGGGTTTACAGCGCCCCCGCGTAGGCCTGTCGCCGGAAAAGCCGCGTCGCTAACGAAAAGCTGCCTAGTCGTTTTGGCTCGCGCCCAGTGGATCCAGGCCAGCCTCGCGCAGCATGGCGCACAGGCGGATCAGCGGCAGCCCGACCAGCGTATTGGGGTCGTCGCCTTCGAGCTTCTCGAACAGGCTGATGCCGAGCCCCTCCATGCGAAAGCTGCCGGCGCTGTCGAAGGGCTGTTCGCGGGCCACATAGTTGGCGATCTCGGCCTCGCTGAGCCGGCGAAATACCACGTCGTAGGTGGCATGGGATACCTGGTGACGGCCGTGGGCGCTGTCGAGCAGCGCCAGCCCGGTAATGAAGTGCACCCGCTGCCCGGAAAAGCGCGTCAGGTTGGCGCGCGCGGTGGCCGCATCGCCGGGCTTGCCGAGAATCTCGCCGTCGAAGACCGCGACCTGGTCGGAGCCGATGATGAGATGGGCGGGATACGCCTCTGCCAGGCGGCTGGCCTTGGACAGCGCCAGGCGGTGGACCAGCGCCTGGGGTGTTTCATCGGCGCGTGGCGTTTCGTCGATGTCGGGGCTGGCGCAGCTGAACGGCAGGCCCAGGCGTTCGAGCAGTTGGCGTCGCCAGCGCGAGCTGGAGGCAAGCACCAGATCCGGCATAGGTCTCTCCTTGAGATGGGGCAGTGGCGCGATCTGCGCGATGATAGAGCGTCAGTCTGCCCCGCAGCGAGTCGGCTTGTACAGCATCGCTCGATGCCGCGCATCAGGGCTTTGACAGGGGCGGGGCGAGTGCCTATCATTGCGCGCCTATGTTGACCACACGACTTCCTCAGCAGGTCGAGCCCTACCGGCTCGCTGCCAATGGCGAACGTCTCGAGGGGCTGGTGCCGCTCGAGGGCTTTGCACGTCTCGCCGCCGAGAGCGGCGAGCAGCACGGCAATGTCGAGGTGCGCCTGGACTTCGCCATCGATGCCCAGGGGCGACGCATCATCGACGGCTGGCTGAGTGCCGAGCTGCAGCTGCCGTGCCGCCGCTGTCTGACGCCAATGGCGCAGCGTGTCGAAAGCCGGTTTCTGCTCGGCATGGTCAGCAGCGACGATCTGGCGGCCGAACTGCCGAGCACCCATGAGCCGGTGCTGGTGGAAAACGAACAGCTGAATCTCCTTAGCGTGCTCGAGGACGAATTGCTCCTCAGCCTGCCGCAGGTGATTTACCACGAGGAGGCGCAGTGCCGCGTCTCTCGCGACCAGCTGACCAGCGGTGAGGCGTCCGCAGTCGAGGAGACGTCCGCTGTCAGTCCTTTCGAGGTGCTGCGCACCTTGAAAGACAAATCCTGATTCATCATCGATACACTCTGGAGTGATATCTCATGGCAGTTCAACAGAACCGCAAGACCCGTTCCAAGCGCGGCATGCGTCGTAGCCACGACGCCCTGAGCGCGCCGACCCTGTCCCAGGACAAGGAAACCGGCACTACCCACCTGCGCCACCACGTCTCTCCGGACGGCTTCTACCGTGGCCGCAAGGTCGTCGACGTTTAAGTCGACGTTCGACCTGGCGTATCTCGCCCGCTGATCATGCGCGTCGCCATCGATGCGATGGGCGGGGACCTCGGTCCCCGCGCCACCGTGCAGGGCGCCGCGCGTGCGCTGCTTTCGCAGCCACGACTCTCAGCCTGTCTGTTCGGTCCTCGGCCGCTGTTGGCGGCCGAAATCGCTGCCTTGCCTGCCGATCTGAAGGTGGTCGCAGAGCGGCTGACGCTGTGCGATGCGCCGCGCGTCATCGATCAGGCCATGAAGCCCTCCCAGGCGCTGCGTGCACCGCATGACAGCAGCATGGCGATGATGCTCGATGGCGTGGCCAGCGGGCACGCCGATGCCGGCGTCAGCGCCGGCAATACCGGCGCGCTGATGGCCTTGGCGCGGCGGGCCCTGGGTACCGTGGCGAGCATCCCGCGACCGGCGATCAGCACCGCCGTGCCGACCCGTGAGGGCGGCCGATGCTATCTGCTCGACCTGGGTGCCAACGTCGAGGCGTCGGCGGCGCGGCTGGTGGATTTCGCGCTGATGGGCGAGGTGATGGCGCGGCGCGTGGATGGCCTGGCGGCTCCCCGGGTGGCACTGCTCAATATCGGCGTCGAGGGCACCAAGGGCAGCGCCAGCGTGCGCGAGGCGGATGCTCTGCTGCGTGACATGTCAGGACTCGACTATCGCGGCTTCATCGAAGGCGACGGTATCTATTCCGGACGGGTCGATGTGGTAGTGTGCGACGGTTTCGTCGGCAACGCCGTGCTCAAGGCCAGCGAAGGCCTGGCGAGAATGCTGATGGAGCGCGTGCAGGCGACCTTCGATGCCCACTGGAGTAGCCGGCTGGTGGGGCTGCTGGCACGTCCGGCGCTGCGGCGCCTCAAGCGTGAGCTCGACCCGGTGCGCTACAACGGCGCCAGCCTGCTGGGGCTGAACGGAATCGTGGTCAAGAGCCACGGCGGGGCCGATGCCGCAGGTTTCGGCTATGCGGTAGGGCGTGCCATGCAAGAGGTCGACCAGGCGCTGCCGCAGCACCTGGCGCGGGAGCTGGACCAGTGGCGGCGTGCTAACGCGTCGGTCGCGTGCGGCCGAGGCGTTAGCGGGGCCGATCCCCGTGGAATGGACGCAGACAACCCCCAGAGGTGATAGCCATGACTCAATCCCTGGCCCTCATGTTCCCGGGACAAGGCTCCCAGCACATGGGCATGATGCGCGAGCTGGCGGAGCGCTACAGCGTAGTGCGCACGACCTTCGAGGAGGCGTCGGACGCGCTGGGATACGATCTCTGGCACGTGGTGCAGGAGGGGCCTGAAGAGGACCTCAACGCCACCGCCTGCACTCAGCCGGCGCTGTTGACGTCGAGCGTGGCGATCTGGCGCGTGTGGCAGGAGCTCGAAGGGCCGCGCCCGGCGGCGATGGCCGGTCACAGCCTGGGCGAGTACAGCGCCATGGTATGCGCCGGCGTGATGACCTTTGCCGAAGGCGTACGGCTGGTCAAGCTGCGCGGCGAGGCGATGCAGGCGGCGGTGCCGGCGGGCAAGGGCGCCATGGCGGCGATCCTGGGCCTCGACGACGCCGCCGTGGAGGCGGCCTGCGAGCAGGCCGCCCAGGGTGATGTGGTCTCGGCAGTCAACTATAATGCCCCCGGCCAGGTGGTGATCGCCGGCGCGGCGGCGGCAGTGGAGCGCGCCATCGCGGCGTGCCAGGAAGCCGGCGCCAAGCGTGCGCTGCCGCTGCCGGTGTCGGTGCCGTCGCACTGTGCGCTGATGCGGCCCGCCGCCGAACGGCTGGAAGCGGCGATGGACGCGATCGAGCTGCGTGCACCGCGCTATACCGTGGTGCAGAATGTCGATGCGCTGGCGCATGCCGATGTCGATACCCTGCGCACGCGGCTGATCGAGCAGCTCTATCGTCCGGTGCGCTGGACCGCCTGCGTCGAGGCGATGGCCGCCCAGGGTGCCGAGGTGTTCATCGAGTGCGGCCCGGGCAAGGTGCTGACCGGCCTCAACAAGCGTATCGCCCGCGGCAGCAAGGGGCTGGCGGTCAACGACCCCGACAGCCTGAGCGCGGCGCTCGAGCTGGCCCATGAGGCCGGCAAGCAGGGCTGACGCAGGGCGTCGGTCGATCAGGATCATGACTCAATCGGGACAGGCTATGAGCGAAGCGAGAATTGCATTGGTCACCGGCGCCAGCCGCGGTATCGGGCGCGCGATTGCCCATGAGCTGGGCCGCCAGGGGCGCGTGGTGATCGGTACGGCGACCAGCGAAAGCGGGGCGGCGAAGATCGATGCCGATCTCAAGGCTCAGGGGATCCAGGGCGCCGGGCGCTGCCTGGATGTCACCGACCAGGCCAGCGTCGATGCGCTGATCAAGGCCATCGGCGAGGAGTTCGGCGCACCGACCATCCTCGTCAACAACGCCGGCATCACCCGCGACAATCTGCTGATGCGCATGAAGGACGACGAGTGGGACTCGGTGCTGGACACCAACCTCAAGTCTGTCTATCGCGTCAGCAAGGCTTGCCTGCGCGGCATGACCAAGGCACGCTTCGGGCGTATCGTCAGCATCAGCTCGGTGGTGGCGACCATGGGCAATCTTGGCCAGAGCAACTATGCTGCGGCCAAGGCCGGCATGGAAGGTTTTTCCCGCGCGTTGGCGCGCGAGGTGGCGTCGCGTAACATTACCGTCAACAATGTGGCGCCGGGCTTTATCGCCACCGACATGACCGATGCCTTGCCCGAGGCGCAGCACGAGATGCTGCTTGGCCAGATCCCGCTGTCGCGGCTCGGCCAGCCGGAGGAGATCGCCGCTGCGGTGGGTTTCCTGACCGGCGAGACAGCGGGTTACATCACCGGCGAGACGCTTCACGTCAACGGTGGCATGAACATGCGCTGATTGCGCGCGGATCGCCTTGGGGCGCGCGTGTTGCGTCGCCTTGGGGCGGTCTATACACTACCCCGCAGCTTTTTGGGCTAGCGGATTTCGAACGGCTGGATTTTCAACGGCTATTTTGAACGACTGGAGTGACCACATAATGAGCACTATCGAAGAGCGCGTGAAGAAGGTTGTGGCCGAGCGCCTGAACGTCAAGGAAGAGGACATCCAGAACACCTCCTCCTTCACCGAAGATCTCGGCGCCGATTCGCTGGATACCGTCGAGCTGGTGATGGCGCTCGAAGAGGAATTCGATACTGAAATTCCCGACGAAGAAGCCGAAAAGATCACCACCGTTCAGGAAGCGATCGACTACGTCAACGCTCACCAGTAAGGTGTGACGTCAGCGTATTGCGCTGTCGGATCGCGGCCAGTGGCCGTTACGGGAGCCGTCCTGCCAGCAGGACGGCTCCCGTTTTCGTATGGCGCTGACGCCCGCTGACAGCCGGTTCGACGTGACCGTTGCGGGGATGTTCCAGCGACGGCCACAGGCCGCTCAGGTTCAGGTATAATGCGCGCAAAACGGCACGCAGCCTGCTTGGCGTGGCCGTGCCATCAAGGGTGTTTGGAGGAGAGCTGATGTCTCGGAAAAGGGTCGTGGTGACCGGGCTCGGTCTGGTAACGCCGGTGGGTAACACCGTCGACGCGAGTTGGGCGAATATTGTGGCCGGCAAGAGCGGCATTGCCGCCATCGAGCATTTCGATGTCAGCGGCTTCAACACGCGCTTCGGCGGCTCGGTGAAGGACTTCGATATCAGTCCTTATCTGAACCCCAAGGACGCGCGCAAGATGGACCTGTTCATCCAGTATGGCGTGGCCGCTGGAGCGCAGGCTATCAGCGACGCCGGCCTCGAGTGCACCGAGGAAAACGCCGATCGCATCGGCGTGGCAATCGGTTCGGGGATCGGCGGGCTGCCGATGATCGAACACAACCATAACGCCCTCAACAAGGGCGGTGCACGGCGCATCTCACCATTCTTCGTGCCCGGATCGATCATCAACATGATCTCCGGCAACCTGGCGATCCAGCACGGTTTTCGCGGCCCCAATATCGCGATTACCACTGCCTGTACCACTGGCACCCACAATATCGGCTATAGCGCCCGCACCATCGCCTACGGCGATGCCGACGTGATGATCTGCGGCGGCGCCGAGATGGCCACCACGCCGCTCGGTCTGGGCGGTTTCTCGGCAGCGCGTGCGCTGTCGACGCGCAACGACGATCCTGCCGCGGCCAGCCGCCCCTGGGATCGCGACCGCGACGGTTTCGTGCTCTCCGACGGCGCCGGTGTGATGGTGCTCGAAGAGTACGAGCACGCCAAGGCGCGCGGGGCGACCATCTACGCCGAACTCAAGGGCTTCGGCATGAGCGATGACGCCTACCACATGACCGCGCCGCCGGAAGATGGCCGCGGTGCGGCGCTGGCGATGCAGAATGCGGTGCGCGACGCCGGCATCGACGCCGCCAACATCGACTACATCAACGCCCACGGTACCTCCACGCCCGCCGGCGATCTCGCCGAAAGCCGCGCGGTCAGAAAGGTCATGGGCAGTGGCGCCGAATCGGTGGCGGTAAGCTCCACCAAGTCGATGATCGGTCATCTGCTGGGAGCCGCCGGGGCGGTTGAGGCGGTGTTCAGCGTGCTGGCGATCCGCGATCAGGTCGCGCCACCGACCATCAACCTGGACAACCCCCAGGAGGGCTGCGACCTCGACTACGTACCGCACACCGCCCGCGAGATGAAGATCGACGTGGCGCTGTCCAACTCGTTCGGATTTGGCGGTACCAACGGCTCGCTGATCTTCACCCGGGCCTGAGGCAGCCGCGTGGAGCCGCTGCCCCTGGACGATCGCGGCCTGGCCTATGGCGACGGCCTGTTCGAGACCGTGCTACTGCGTGACGGCCAGCCGCTGCTGTGGCGCGAGCACCTGGCGCGTCTGCAGCGAGGCGCCGAGCGTTTGGGATTCACCGCGCCCGACGCCGAAACCCTGCGCGCCTGCTGTGCCGAAGCGCCAGCCGGGCTCGCCGTGCTCAAGCTGATCGTCACCCGTGGCAGCGGCGGGCGAGGGTACCGGCCGCCGGCTGCGCCGTCACCGCGGCTACGCTGGCAGCTTGCCGCCTTTGCCCCGCAGCCCGAGCGCTGGCGTGACGGCGTGCGGGTGCGCCACTGCCGGCTGCGCCTGGGGCGCCAGCCGGCACTGGCCGGGATCAAGCACCTCAACCGCCTGGAGAACGTGCTGGCACGAGGCGAGTGGCAGGACGACGCCATCGCCGAGGGGCTGCTCAGCGACAGCCACGGGCAACTGGTCGAGGCGACCTGCATGAACCTGTTCTGGTCGCGCCAGGGACGCCTCGAGAGCCCGCGGCTGGCGCACTGCGGTGTGGCCGGGACCCTGCGTGATGCGCTGCTGTCGACACTGGCCATCAGCGAGGTCGAGGCCGACCCGGAAGCGCTGCTCGACGCCGAGGCGGTATGGCTGGGCAACTCGCTGCAGGGCGTATGGCCGCTGGTGCAGCTCGACGACGCCGAAGGAGCCTGCCTGCGTCGCTGGACGCTGGACGCACATCACCGCCTATTGCAGGATGCCGGGCACGCGCTGCTGGGCTATCCGGCGATACGCTGAGACGCAATTGATCGAGGACACGAGATGCGAGTGGTCAAGGGCCTGCTGTTGCTGGTCGTGGTGGCGGCAGCCGCCGTCTATGGGGGCTATCGTTATTGGGAATCGCGACTCGAGGCGCCCCTGGCGGTGGCCGAGAACACCCTCTACGAGGTGCCGCGCGGTGCCGGCTACAATCGCGTGGTGGCCGACCTGGCGGCGCGTGGGATCATTGCCGACGACTGGGCGTTTCGCCTGCTGACGCGGATCGAACCCGAGTCGGTGCCGCGCCTGCGCGCCGGTGAGTACATGCTCGAGCCGGACATGAGCGGCCGCGAGTTGATCGAGCTGCTGGGCAGTGACCGGGTGGTCACCTATCCGCTGACGATTCCCGAGGGCTGGACCTTCCGCCAGATGCGCCAGCTGCTCGACAACGCCCCCAAGCTCGACAATCGCACCCAAGGCCTCTCCGACGACGAGGTGATGGCGCTGCTCGACCGCGAGGGCGTGCATCCCGAGGGCTGGTTCTTCCCCGATACCTATCGCTACCACAAGGGCGTCAGCGACCTGGAGATCCTTCAGCAGGCACTGAGCCGTATGGAGCGGGTGCTGGAAGAGGTGTGGGAGGCGCGCGACGACGACCTGACCATCGACTCGCCCTATGAGGCGCTGATCATGGCCTCGCTGATCGAGCGCGAAACCGGCGCGCCGGAAGAGCGCCGCGAGATCGCCGGGGTGTTCAAGCGACGCATGCAGACCGGCATGCGGCTGCAGACCGACCCCACGGTGATCTACGGCATGGGCGAGCGCTATGATGGGCGCATCACCCGCGCCGACCTGCAGGAAGCCACGCCCTACAATACCTATGTGATCGACGGCATGCCGCCGACGCCCATCGCCATGCCCGGGCGAGCCTCGCTCGAGGCCGCGGTCAACCCGCTGCCCGGCGAGACGCTCTATTTCGTCTCCCGGGGCGACGGCACCCATCACTTCTCCCGTACGCTGCGCGAGCACAATAACGCGGTCAATCGGTATATACGGAATCGCTGATTGGAGTGGGCATGCGTCATAACGACTCAAATCGGTTAGCGACAGACGCTGGGGACAAGCCGGAAAGGAGGTCCTACGCCATGGATGGCGTAGGTAGCGTACAGGGAGGTATTCATAGCGCCTCCTCGGAGGCTTGTCCCCAAGAAAGTCTGGAGCGGAGTCGATCTCAAGAGAAAGGCCGTTTTATCACCCTCGAAGGCGGCGAAGGGGTCGGCAAGACCACCAACATGGCCTGGGTCTGCGACTGGCTCAGCGCCCGCGGCATCGAGGTGGTACGCAGCCGCGAGCCGGGCGGCACGCCGCGCGCCGAAGCGATCCGCGAACTGCTGCTCGACCCTGCCAGCGACGAGCCGCTGGACGACGATGCCGAGCTGCTGCTGGTGTTCGCCGCCCGCGCCCAGCATCTGGCGCGGGTGATCCGCCCGGCGCTGTCGCGAGGCGCCTGGGTGGTGTGCGACCGCTTCACCGATGCCACCTTCGCCTACCAGGGCGGCGGGCGCGGCCTGCCGGCGGCGCGCATCGCGGCCCTGGAAGACTTCGTGCAGGGCCAGCTGCGCCCCGACCTGACCCTGCTGCTGGATATGCCGGTTGCCGCGGCCCGCCAGCGCCTGGCCACGCGCGGCTCGCAGCCGGACCGCTTCGAGCAGGAGCGCGAAGCGTTCTTCAGCCGCGTACGAGAGGCCTACCTGGCGCGCGCCGCCCAGGCGCCCGAGCGCATCGCGGTGATCGATGCCGGCGGGTCGCTCGACGCCGTTCAGGCCCAGCTCGGTGAGCGCCTGGCAGCACTGCTGGAGGCCTCGCCATGAGCGTCCCCGCGCCTTATCCCTGGCAGCAGGCGCTGTGGGAGCGACTCACCGCCCAGCAGGACGCCGGGCGCCTGCCCCATGCGCTGCTGCTCAGCGGTGCCCACGGCGTCGGCAAGCAGGAGCTGGCCGAGGCGCTGGTGGCGCGCAGCCTGTGTCAGGCGCCCGGCGCGCTGGCCTGCGGCCGCTGTCACAGCTGCGCAATGCTGGCCTCGGGTTACCACCCCGACCTGCTGCGAGTGTCGCCGGTGGAGAAGAGTCGCCAGATCCGCATCGACCCGATCCGCGAGGTCAACGGCTTCGTCAACCAGACCGCCCAACAGGGCGGCTATCGCGTCATCGTGCTGCAGCCGGCCGAAGCGATGAACGTGGCGGCGGCCAATGCCCTGCTCAAGAGCCTCGAGGAGCCCGGCGAGCGCACCCTGTTCCTGCTGCTGGCCGATATCCCCTCGCGCATGCTGCCCACCATTCGCTCGCGCTGCCAGCAGTGGAACTTGGCGATACCGCCGGCGGCGGCGTGCCTGGAGTGGCTCGGCGCGGAACTCGGCGATGCCGATGAAGCGCCGTTCTGGCTCACGGCCGCGGGCGGGCTGCCGCTGCTGGCCCGCGAGATGGCCGAACCCGAGGCGCGGGCGCTGCGCCAGACCCTGCACGAGCTGTTCGATGCGCTGGTGCGCGGTGCCGAACCGGTGGCCGAGGCCTCGCGGCTCTCGGGGCAATCGGTGGAGCGCATCCTGTGGTACGGTATCGCCTGGCTCGAGGACCTGATTCGGCTGGGGCTGTCGGGAGACCGCCGCGAGCTGCGCAATCCCGACCTGCTGCCGCTCTATCGCCAGGCGGTCAAGAACGCGCGCATCCACGACTGGTTCCGGCTGCTCGACTATGCTCAGGAGCAGCGCCACCTGCTGGCGGTGGGCGGTAATCCCAATCCTCAGCTGGTGCTGGAAGCCTGGCTGGTGCGCTGGTCGGCGCTGCTGCGTTCGTGACTCCCCCGGATACCCAAGAGGCATCGCCCATGGCCGCTCAGAAAGCCCTGTCACTGCCGATTCCCGACGTGCCGACGCTGCTGCAGGCCTATATGCCGTCGCTGGAACGCGGCGGCATCTTCGTGCCCACCGAGGCCCGCTATGAGCTCGGCCAGGAGGTCTTCCTGCTGCTCACGCTGCCCGGCGAGAGCGATCGCCTGCCGGTCACCGGACAGGTGGTGTGGATCTCGCCGCCGGGGGTCTCGGGGCGCCGTCGGCCGGGGATCGGCGTGCACTTCAGCGCCGACGACAAGGCCGTTCGCGATCGCATCGAAACGCATCTGGCGGGGCAGCTGGACAAGGGTGCCGGGACCTATACCCTCTAGCGCCGCCGCTCTTCACTCATCGATCTGGTATCTCAGCGCATGTTCGTAGACTCGCACTGCCATCTCGACCGACTCGACCTCAGCGCCTTCGACGGCGACCTCGGCGCCGCGCTGGACGCTGCCCGAGAACGTGGGGTAAGACAGTTTCTGGCTATCGGCGTGACCCTCGAGGAGGTCCCCGCGGTCGCCGCCATTGCCCGTGACCACCACGACGTGGTGATCTCTGCCGGCGTGCACCCGCTGCACCGGGTGGATGAGGAGCCTAGCGTCGAGGCCATCAAGGAGGTGGCCGAGCGCTTCACGGCGGTAGCCATCGGCGAATGCGGCCTCGACTATCACTACCTGCAGCGCTCGCCCGAGACGGTACCCAGCCGTGAGGTCCAGCGCGAGCGCTTTCGCCGCCAGCTGATCGCCGCCAGCGAGCTCGAGCTGCCGGTGATCATCCACACCCGCGATGCCCGGGACGAGACGCTGGAACTGATCAAGGCGCACACCGACCCGGCTGTCGGCGGCGTGCTGCACTGCTTTACCGAGGACCTCGGCATGGCGCGGGAGGCGGTGCGCCACGGCTTCTATATCTCGCTGTCGGGGATCATCACCTTCCGCAATGCCGGCGCGCTGCGCGAACTGGCGCGCCAGATCCCCCTCGATCGCCTGCTGATCGAGACCGACAGCCCCTACCTGGCACCGGTGCCGCATCGCGGTGCGTCCAACCAGCCGGCCTGGGTGGTCGAGGTGGCCGAGTGCATCGCCGCCGAGCGCGGCATCAGCGTCGATGAAGTGGCGATGCAGACCACCGCCAACTTCTATCGGCTGTTTCGCCAGGCGGCGCCCCATGCGCCGGCCGAGATGCGCGATAGCCTGGCCGCCGCCGGGCTGGTCTGAGCGCGTCGCACCACCGGGAGAGCGCCATGTCCTTCGAGCCGCTGCTGAGCGCCACCCAAGCCACTGGGGCGATACCGCCCCTCGAGCGCTGGCACCCGGCGCTGAGCGGACGCATGGACCTGATCATCCGCGCCGACGGACACTGGATCCATGACGGCACGCCGATGCGCCGCGCTGCGCTGGTGAGGCTGCTCTCGACGCTGCTGCGCCGCGAGGCGGACGGCGAGCACTACCTGGTCAGCCCGGCCGAGAAGTGGCAAATCGCGGTCGAGGACTGCGCCTTCGTGGTCGTCGATGCCGAGCGCGATGGCGACAGCTGGTGGCTGACCACCAACGTCGGCGACCGCGTGGCGCTGGGTAAGCAGCAGCGGCTGACGGTCACCGCCACGCCGGATGGCACGCCGGTGCCGCAGGTCACGGTGCGCTTTGGCCTGGCCGCACGGCTGGGGCGCAACGTCTTCTACCGCCTGGTGGAGGAGGGCGAGAGCCGCGTCATCGATGGCCGCGAGCAACTTGGCCTGGTCAGTGCCGGCCACTGGCAGCCGCTCGGCGAACTGGAGGCAATGTGAAGCTGACCGACGAGCAGCGTGCGGTGGTCGGCCATACCGGCGGCCACGCCCGGGTCGCGGCGGTGGCCGGCGCCGGCAAGACCACCACCATGGTGGCGCGGGTGCTGCACCTGCTGGCCCAGGGGGCCGCGCCGTCGCGGCTGCTGGTGCTGATGTTCAACCGCGCCGCGCGGGAGGATTTCACCGCCAAGCTGGCGCGCTGGGCGCCTGCCGGCCAGGCGCTGCCCGACGTGCGCACCTTCCACTCCATTGGCCATCGCCTGACCGGCACCCTGACTCGCTGGGGGGTGCTGGCGCCGCGTGAGCTGCTGGCCCAGGAGTGGCAGCGCGAGCGGCTGCTGCGCCAGGCCGTGCAGCAGAGTCTGCACGGCGACGAGGCAATGCTGGAGTCGGCGCTGGACGGTGACCGGCTCGAGGCCTTCGGCCACTTCTGCGAGCTGGTCAAGGCCGAGATGGAGGCGCCCCAGGCGCTCTACGAGCGCCTCGACTTTGGCGACGACACCGGCCACTTCGTCGATGCCTTCGACGCCGCCGAGGCGCTGCTCGAGCAGCACCGCCTGATGACTTATGCCGATCTGCTGTATCGACCGCTACGGGCACTGGAGGCAGACGCCGCGCTACGCCAGCGGGTCGAGGGCTTTCTCGACCATGTCATCATCGACGAGTATCAGGACATCAATGAAGCCCAGCAGCGGCTGCTGGCACTGCTGGCCGGCGAGCGTGCGGCGGTGATGGCGGTGGGCGATGCCAACCAGTGCATCTACGAGTGGCGCGGCGCGCGCCCCGACACCATGCTCGAGGACTTCACCCGCACCTTCGGCGCCGCCCACGACTACCCGCTGTCGACCACCTTCCGTCACGGTGATGCGCTGGCGCTGTCGGCCAACCATGCCATCGCCGCCAATCGGCGGCGTCCCGACCAGCTGTGCCTGGCGGCGGCGGGCAACCCGCATACCCGCTTGAGCGTGGCCCAGGGGGGCGGCGCATTGGTCGAGGCGCTAGGCGCCTGGCAGCGTGACGGCCGGCGTCTCGCCGAGGGCTGTATCCTGGTGCGCAGCTGGGCGCTGTCGGTCTCGGTGCAGCTGCAGCTGCTGCGCGCCGGGCTGCCTTTCCGCCTGGCCCGCGAGGACCGTTTCGTGTTCCGGCTGCCGCTGGTCCAGGCGCTGGCCGGCTACCTGCGCCTGGCGCGTCAGCCGCGGCTGCTCCAGGACCCGGCGCACCTGCTGCTGCTGCTCGCCCAACCGACGCCCTTCGTGGCCCGCGAGCGGCTGCAGGCGCTGGCCACGCGGCTCGCCGAGTCGCAGCAGTGGCCGAGCCGAGATGATCCGCTGCTGGCCAGCCTCAAGCCGATCCAGCGGCGCAACCTCAAGCGCCGCTGGGCGCTGCTCTGCGACCTGCCCAAGCTGGCTGCCTGGCCGCCGTCGCGGCTGCTGGCCGAGGTGGTCGAACGCCTCGATGCCGAGAAGGTGCTCAAGCGCGCCGCGGCGCGGCGCGAGAAGGGCGAGGAGGATGTGCGCCTGCTCGACGTGCTGATCGAGCAGGCCGCCGAGCTCGACCATGACCCGGAGGCCTTCATTGCGCTGCTCGAGCGGCCCGATCGCGATCCCGCGGCGAGCGCCGGCGATGCCGACGGCATCCTGATCTCCACCGTGCACGGCGCCAAGGGCCTGGAGTGGCCGCTGGTGGCACTGTGGGGCGTCAACGAGGAGGACTTTCCCCATTATAGCCGTGACAATCCGCTGACGCCGGAGCGCCTGGAGGAGGAGCGCCGGCTGTTCTACGTCGCCATGACGCGCGGCCGGGAGCAGCTGCTGATGGTCCACGACGGCGGCGAGCACCGGCCCAGCCGCTTCATTGCCGAGAGTGCCTGGGATGACTGCCAGCGGGTAGCGGATGCGCTGGGCACCGCCGACCCGCCCCAGGCGCCGTTGGCGGTCGTCTCGCCGGCGCTGGTGGAGCGCTACCTGACGGCCAGCGGCCGAACGCTGGACGTCACCGCTGCCGCCAGCGGCGTCGCCAGCCCGCCGGGCCACTACGCGGCGGCGGCCTTCGATGTCGGCCAGCGCGTACGCCATGCGGTGTTCGGCGAGGGCGAGATTCAGGTGGTCGAGGGCGACCCGGCCAATCCGGTCATCGAAGTACGCTTCACCCACGCCGGCAAGCGCCGCCTGATCGCCCTGCGCGCGCCCCTGGAGCCGCTTGGAGAATCCGCATGAGATCACCGCTGATTGACGCCGCCACGCTGCAATGTCGCCTGGCATCCAGCTCCGCGCCGCAGCTGTTCGACTGCCGCGCACGCCTCAAGCAGCCAGACGCCGGCGCGGCGCTATGGCAGCAGGCGAGCCTACCCGGCAGCCTGCACCTTGACCTCGATCGCGACCTGGCGGCAGCGCCGGGGCAGGGCGGCCGTCATCCACTGCCGAGCCGCGAGGATTTCACTGCCACCCTGCAGCGCCTGGGCGTCTCGCCGTCCCGGCCGCTGGTGGTGTTCGACGACATGGGCGGCCAGCTGGCCGCGGCGCGGGCCTGGTGGATGCTGGCCTGCTGGGCCGGCCATCCGGAGGTCTACGTGCTCGACGGCGGCCTGGCAGCCTGGCAGTCCGTCGGCGGAGCGCTGGTGCCAGGTGCTGCCGCCCGCGGGGCCAGCGACTGGCGGCCGGCATTCGATGAGGCGGCCTGGGTCGATGCCGATGAGGTGTTCTCTGGGCGGGCGCTCAAGCTCGATGCGCGCAGCCTGGCGCGCTTTCGCGGCGAGGAGGAGCCCATCGACCCGGTGGCCGGGCACATCCCCGGCGCCCGCTGCCGGCCGAGCGCTGCCAACCTGGATGAAAGCGGCCGCTTCAAGCCCGCCGAGCAGCTGGTAGCGGAGCTGCCACGCGCCGAGGCGCTGGTCAGCTACTGCGGCTCCGGGGTGACCGCCTGCCACACTATCCTTGCCTACGCGGTGGCCGGCCTGCCGCTGCCGCGGCTATATGCCGGCTCCTGGAGCGGATGGATCGAAGACCCGGCGCGTCCGGTGGCACGCGGCGACTGATCCGCTACCTTTACTCCTGTGACGTCCCACCGGACGCCAGGGAGGCAGCGATGAACTTTGCGCTGATCGGCGCGGCGGGCTACATCGCCCCCCGCCATATGCAGGCGATCCAGGCGACCGGCCATCGGCTGGTGGCCGCCTACGATATCAACGATTCGGTGGGCGTGATCGACTCGATCTCCACCGACTGCGCCTTCTTCACCGAGTTCGAGCGCTTTCTCGAGCACGCCTGGTGGCGCAAGCGCGAGGGGCAGGCCCTCGACTATCTGGTGGTCTGCTCGCCCAATCATCTGCATAGCGCACACGTCACCGCCGGGCTCTACCTTGGCTGCGAGGTGATCTGCGAAAAGCCACTGGCGGCCAGTGTCGAGCAACTCGACGAGCTGCGCCGGGTAGAGGTGGACAGTGGCAGGCGGGTGTACTCGATCATGCAGCTGCGCCACCACCCGGTGATCCACGAACTGCGCGACCGGGTCGAGCGTGACGGGCGCGACTGCCACCAGGTGGAGCTCACCTATATCACCTCCCGCGGGCCGTGGTACCTGGAGAGCTGGAAGGGCGATCCGCGGCGCTCCTTCGGGGTGGTGGCCGATATCGGCATCCATTTCTTCGACATGCTGCAGATGGTGTTCGGCGACTTGCGGCGACTGGTGTTGCACCACCGCGACGAGCACAAGGCCAGCGGCTATCTGGAGTACCGCCGGGCACGGGTGCGCTGGTTCCTGTCCATCGATGCCGAGGACCTCCCCGAGGAGGTGCGCGGGCGGCAACCTACCTACCGCTCGGTGACCTGCGACGGCGAGGCGTTCGAGTTTTCCGCCGGGTTCACCGATCTGCATACCGTCAGCTATCGCGAGATCCTCGCCGGGCGCGGCTTTGGCATCGAGGCGGTGCGCCCGTGTCTGGCGGCGGTGCAGGCGATTCGCGAGGCAGCGCCGGCGCCGGCGCTGGACGACGAGCTGCACCCGCGGCTGCGTGCGCTGGGCTTGGCGCGGCATGCCGGTCGCGGTAGGGGCTGATCATGGCGATGGCCTTCGTCGACCTGGCCGCCCAGCAGGCGCGTCTCAAGCCGCGCCTCGACGCCGCCATCCAGGGCGTGCTGGCCCACGGACGCTATGTGCAGGGTCCGGAGGTGGCCGAGCTCGAGGAGCGTCTCGCGGCGCGGGTCGGGGTAGCCCACTGCATCGCCTGCGGCAGCGGCACCGCGGCCCTTCAGCTGGCGCAGATGGGGCTCGGCATCGGCCCCGGCGACGAGGTCATCGTGCCGGGATTCGGTTTCGTGGCCAGCGCCGAAAGCGTGGCGCTGTGCGGGGCGAAACCCGTCTACGCCGAGATCGACCCCGACACTCTGCTGCTCGAGCCCCTGGCGTTGGAGGCGCTGATCACCCCGCGTACCCGGGCGATCATGCCGGTCTCGCTGTTCGGCCAGTGCGCCGATATGCAGGCGATCACCAAGCTGGCCGAGCACCACGGGCTGGCGGTGATAGAGGATGCCGCCCAGAGCTTTGGCGCCCGCCGCCATGGCCGTGCCTCCTGCAGCCTTAGCCGGGTGGCCTGCACCAGCTTCTTTCCCAGCAAGCCGCTGGGCTGCTACGGCGACGGGGGCGCCCTGTTCACCGACGACGAGGCGCTGGCGACGTGCCTGCGGCGCCTGATCAACCACGGCGACGCGGGGCGCTACCGGCATCTGCAGCTGGGCATGAACAGTCGTCTGGATACGCTGCAGGCGGCGATCCTGCTGGTCAAGCTCGACGACTTCGATGCGGAGGTGGCGCAGCGCCAGGCGGTGGCGGATCGCTATGACCGGCTGCTGGCAGCGCTGCCGCTCGATCGCCCGCGGTTGCTGCCCGGCAATGTCAGCGTCCACGCCCAGTACACCCTGCAGCTGGAGGGGCGCGACGCGGTGGCGGCGCGGCTGAATGATGCCGGGATTCCCACGGCGATTCACTATCCCCGGCCGCTCTACCGCCAGCCGGCGGTGGCCGACCCGGCGTGCCGGCTGAGCGTCTGCGAAGCGGCCTGCGAGCGGGTGCTCAGCCTGCCGATGCACCCCTACCTGGAACAGGGGCAGCAGGAGAGGGTAGTCGAGGCCCTGGGCGACGCCCTGCGCGGAGCGTAAGCCGAAAAAAATGCCACCGGCCTGGGGCCAGTGGCATTGGTCTTCTTAGCGCTTCGAACACCCGGCCAGCGGCGGGTTACATATTCGGATAGTTGGGCCCGCCGCCGCCCTCCGGCGCCACCCAGGTGATGTTCTGGGCCGGGTCCTTGATGTCGCAGGTCTTGCAGTGCACGCAGTTCTGGAAGTTGATCTGGAAGCGCGGCTGGCCGGCGTCGTCCTCGACGACCTCGTAGACCCCCGCCGGGCAGTAGCGGCTGGCCGGCTCGGCGTACTTGGGCAGGTTGTCGCGGATCGGCAGTTCCGGGTCGGCGAGCTTGAGATGACAGGGCTGGTCCTCCTCGTGGTTGGTGTTGGAGAGGAACACCGAGGAGGCCTTGTCGAAGGAGAGCTTGCCGTCGGGCTTGGGGTAGTCGATCTTCTCGAACTCGCTGGCCGGCTTGAGCGCCGCATGGTCCGGGGTAGTGTCGTGGACAGTCGGCAGCTTGCCGCCCAGCAGCTGGTCGAGGAAGTTGTAGGCGCCGCCGCCAACGGTGCCGTACTTGTGGATCGCCGGGCCGAAGCTGGCGCTCTCCTTGAGTTCGGCGTAGGCCCAGCTGGCTTCCCATTTGGTGGTGAAGGCGGTCAGCTCCTGGCCGCCTTCGTCGCCCGCGGCAAGCGCCTCGTAAACGCTCTCGGCGGCCACCAGGCCCGACTTCATGGCGGTGTGCAGGCCCTTGATCTTGGCGAAGTTGAGGGTGCCGGCGTCGCAGCCGATCAGCAGCCCGCCGGGGAAAGTCATCTTGGGTAGGCAGTTGAGCCCGCCCTTGGTGATCGCCCGGGCGCCGTAGGCGACTCGCGAGCCGCCGTCCAGGTACTGCTTGAGCTGCGGGTGGTGCTTCATGCGCTGGAATTCGTCGAACGGCGACAGCCAGGGATTCTGGTAGGAGAGATCCATGATCAGGCCCACCACTACCTGGCTGTTCTCGGCGTGGTAGAGGAACCAGCCGCCGTGGGTATCCTTGGCCAGTGGCCAGCCGGAACCGTGCAGCACCAGGCCCGGCTCGTGCTTGTCGGCGGACACGTCCCACAGCTCCTTGAGGCCGATGCCGTAGTGCTGGGGGTCGCGGCCCGCGGCGAGGTCGTACTGCTCGATCAGCCGCTTGCCGAGATGGCCGCGGGCGCCTTCGGCGAACAGGGTGTACTTGGCGCGCAGCTCCATGCCGGGCATATGGCCGTCCTTGGGCTGGCCGTCGGCGGCCACGCCCATGTCGCCGATCAGGATGCCCTTGACCGCGCCATCCTCGACGATGGTCTCCTGGGCGGCGAAGCCGGGAAAGATCTCCACGCCGAGGCTCTCGGCCTGTTCGGCCAGCCAACGGCACAGGTTGCCGGCGCTGATCACGTAGCGCTGGATGTCGCCGCCGGTGTTGTGCATGCTCTTGGGCACCAGCGCATTGGGCAGCTTCTGGGCCTTGTCGGCGTCCTTGAGCAGATACAGCTCGTCGCGAATCGCCGGTGTGGTCAGCGGGGCACCGCGCTCCTCCCAGTCGGGGAACAGCTCTGCCAGGGCGCGGGGCTCGAAGACTGCGCCGGAGAGAATATGCGCGCCCACCTCGGAGCCTTTCTCCACCACGCACACGGTGAGTTCCTGGCCGGCCTCATTGGCCTGCTGCATCAGGCGGCAGGCCGCCGACAGCCCCGCGGGCCCGGCGCCGACGATGACTACGTCGACCTCCATCGAATCGCGTTCTACGTGTTCCACCTGCTGTCTCCTTCACGGTCTGGTCGCTACCTGCCATTGTGCTTGAATCGCTGTCTGCATAACAGGTTATATCGGTTTCCGATTAAAACGGTCGTTTGCTTCTAGTTGTTGGCCATGATATGCATAATAGACGCACTGCAACACCCCTACTTAGGGCGGTAAGCGACGCTCGGCCAGGTGCATGCCAGTCGCTGCCGATCCACGACTTCAGCGAGTGAACCAAGCGAGGACACTATGAAGGTACTGGTCGCGGTCAAACGCGTCATCGACTACAACGTCAAGATCCGCGTCAAGCCGGATCACTCCGACGTCGACCTCACCAACGTCAAGATGGCCATGAACCCCTTCTGCGAGATCGCCGTGGAAGAAGCCGTACGGCTCAAGGAGAAGGGCGTGGCCACCGAGGTGGTCGCGGTGACCGTCGGCCCCAAGGCCGCCCAGGAGCAGCTGCGCACCGCGCTGGCGCTGGGCGCCGACCGCGCCATTCACCTCGAGACCGACGAACGGGTCGAGTCGCTGGCGGTGGCCAAGCTGCTGGCCAAGGTGGTGGAAGACGAGCAGCCGGGGCTGGTCATCCTCGGCAAGCAGGCCATCGACACCGACAACAACCAGACCGGCCAGATGCTCGCCGCGCTTAGCGGCCTGCCCCAGGGCACCTTCGCCTCCGAGGTGGCGGTCGACGGCGACAAGGTCGCGGTGACCCGCGAGATCGACGGCGGCCTGCAGACCGTCGAGCTCACGCTGCCGGCCATCGTCACCACCGACCTGCGCTTGAACG